>NZ_OY726398.1:0-319611 GCF_963378105.1 Mycolicibacter sp. MU0102 | reverse complement strand
CGTTGAATGTGCTTGGCGCCCCAGGGCTTACGACGGGAAGCCGAGAAGATGACAGCAGCGTCGGCGATGTCCTCGACAATGCCGGGGGCAGCCGGACCGACCGGCACCGGGCGCAGGGCCAGCAGATCGCCATCCACCACCCCGACGGTGTCCAGGCTGGCGTCCAGGCTGAACGGTGCACCGCCGACCGGCGCCAGGCTCAGCCGCGTCGTGGCACCGGCGGCCGGTTCGGCTTCGTCGCCGGCGTCCGGGGCTACCAGGCGTTGCACCGCCGGCAGGATTTCGCGCAGCGGCAACTCCGCCGGCACGGCGATCTCGGTCAGCCGACTGTCGGCCAGGACCGCGATGCGGACAATCGGCATGACGGCGCTGGTCAGCACCGGGGCTTCGGTCATTGGTGTTCCCTATTCTTCTTCTCTGCGAGGACGTTCTTTTCGCTGCCTTTAGGACAGCTGGGTGGTGAAATCTCTGGATAGTCGCTGACCGGGGAACCACGTGCCCTCGGGCAGGGTGGCGGTCAGCTGTTCAATCGCGACAGCGGTCGCAAAGTCGGTTCCAGGGCGGAAGGTCGAGACCCACTCGCCGTCGAACGCCTGCGACGGCGTGACCAGGATGCGGCCCGCCTCCGCGTCGACCAGACTCATACCGACTTCTGTGGTGGTATGCCGACCGTCTCGCGCGCATCCCGCGACAACCTCGACGTAGTGACGCGATCCGGTGAACACCGACTCTACGATCGGCCTCGCCGAAGCGGGAATGCCTAGGTAGTCAAGCACTTCGGCGAGCGGAGCGCCGGCGCGCAGTCGCTCGTCAGCGCGCGCACCAACCCGGGCCGGCAGGGTGAACTCGTCGAACCGCGCCGGCGGGCGCTGCCGCAGGCCTGCTCCGAGCACGGGAACCAGCAGCCGCGGGTCGTCGATGTCCATCACGGTGAACGTGACCAGTTGCGCATTACGCAGTGCCACGACCGTCCGGCCGGGCTTGCCGGCGCTCTGATCGCGGCGCGCGACGATGCCGCGCAACATCTCGGGGGCCCCGCCGGCGGCCGAACCCACATAGCGCAGGTCCAGCCACCGGTCCGGGAAGCACACCACCCGGATCCATTCGGCCACGGCCGGATTGACCGTGCCCTCCGGCGAGACAACTCCCATCCGGGTGAGCTCGTCGCGCTGGCGCGCCATGAACGCGCCCCGCTCCCCGGCGTCCGTGTAGGGCATGGTGATCGCCAAAACCCACGGAAAAGACCCGGCACCAACGGTTTCCGCGATGTACCAGGCTTGCTCGACGGTCAGTTCGGCAGCGTTGGGCTCAGTACCCATCGCTGGCTTCCCTCATCGAGCGGATCACTGGGTCAGCCCCACTTGGCGGCTTCGGCGGTGTCGCGCGCGTTCATCATCAAGGTGTTGGTCTCATGCGTGGAAGCCATCGCACGATAGGCAAGCACCAACTCCTCCATCGCCTGATTCCACTGCGCCTGCCACGCCTGATACGTCATACCCGTATCGCCCTGCCACGCCGCCGACAACGCCGCCTGCTCACTGGCAATATCAGCACCCACAGCCTGCAACGTGCCCGCATACCCATTCATCTCAGCCGCATGGGCCAACATCGCCGGGTAGTTGTACATAATCTGCGACATCAGTCTGCTCCTTTTCCCTGGTCCGCCAGCTAAACGCCGGTGTAACCGGAAGCCGCAGCCGCATCAGCGGCCACATACGTCGAACCGGCATCCGCCAGATTCACCTGCGCCATATCCAGCAACGCATTCACCCGCGCCGCCATCGCCACAAACCGCGCATGCGACCCCTGAAACGCCGCAGCCGCCTCACCCAGATGAAACGCCTGCGCCGACATCGCCGCCTGCTCCGCCTGCGCCATCGTCGACCGCATCAACGCCGCCTTGGCACCAAACGCCGACTCCGACGCCACCAACTGCGGAATATGCGCATCCAACATACTCATTGCTGCACTCCTTTCCTGACTTCTATTTCGGTTCCGATTCCGACTCCCCAGCGGAGTCGCCAAGATCTTTTTCGCCCCAGGTGTCGGGCAACATCGGCATATTCGGGCCGCCGCCGAATCCGTCGCCGGTCAAAGTGGTCAGCCCGGATGCCGCACTGCCGGCACGCTTTTCCACCGTCCCGGTGAATCCGAGCGGCCCGGAGCCGCGGTCCGAGCCGGCCGCGGTCGGCGCAGCCGACGGAGCCTGCCCTGCTGGATCGGCGGCGGGACCGGAATTCATGTCCATGAACTCGTCGGCGTGATCGTGCAGGACGGCTCGGCGACGCCTGCGCGCCCGCGACCTTTCCTGTGCCGAGCTGCCGACCGCCGCCGCGGCTGCCGGCACCCGTGAGGACGGGGCCTGTGCCTTGTTGCGGTCGGTCAGGGTCGGGCCGAGTCCGGTGCCCGGGTCGGATCCTCCAACCAGGTAGCCAAAGCCCATCGCGCCGGCCGCCGGCGCGGGAGGTGCCGCCGCCGAGGTGGGCGGCGCTGCCGGAACGCTCGCCGCACCGGATGCGGGCACCCCTGGACCAAAGCCTGCCACCGCGACGGTCGGCCGATCGGGCGACGAGACGGCACCCGGCGCCGGCTTGGCGACCTCGTCCATGGTCCAGTCGCCGCCCAGGAGGTCGGCCAGGTAGGCGAGCCCGACGCCGAGGACGATCGGCACCATGATCGTCGCGCCCAGCATCACTCCCCAGAAGGTGAAGCCGAACGGGATGAAGAACGCCTCGTAGGCGATGAAGAACAGCAGCGGGAACCAGGTGACCAGGGCTCCGGGGGTACTCAGGATCTCCCGGATCACCCCGATCGGGTCGGCCAGGAGCTGACCGAGCTGGTCCAACAGCTTGGTGAAGAAATCCCCGATGCCTCCCGAGGAAGTGTCCTCGGCGGGCAAGGCCGAATCGGCCTTGACCACCGGGGGGGCATCCACCGCGCGGGGCGCCGAGGCCAGGGCCGCACCGGACACCGCGTGATAGGTGCCCATGGTGGTGGCCGCCTGGATCCACATCCGTACGTAGTCGGCTTCGTTGAGCGCGATCGGGATCGTGTTGATCCCGAAGAAATTGGTGCCGACCAGCACCCCGTGCGTCATGTGATTGGTGGCCAATTCGGCCAGTGTCGGCATCGACGCCAGCGCGCTGGTGTACGCCGTGGCGGCCACCTCGTGCTGCGCCGCTACCCCGGCGCTGTCCGCGCTGGCCTGGCCCAGCCACGCCAGATACGGTGCGTGCGCGGCCAGGTACTGCTCGGCGCTGGGTCCCTGCCATGCGCCGGTCTGCACCGCACCGAGCAGTGCGGTGAGTTCGTCTGCCACTGAGGCGTACTCGACGCTCAGTGAATTCCACGCCCCGGCAGCCGACAACAACGGACCCGGTCCGGGTCCGCTGCTCAGCAATGCTGAATGCACCTCCGGCGGGGAGGCGATCCAGACCGGGGCGGAAATCATCAGCCGCGCGTGCCCAAGAAGTATGTCGAGGCACCAGCGGCATCACCGGCGGCGTAATTGACACCGGACTCACCGACACCGACACCGGCGCGGCCCAACTCAGTGGCGCCCTGAGCGGCCACCGCGGCGTGCTCGCTGCCCTGTGCACTGAAACCGGCAGCGGTCTGCAGCGACACCGGGTCGGCCGCCGGCGGAACCACCGCGGTGATCAGCGGGGCGGCGCTGGCCTGCGCTGCCGCCAGACGGGCGGTCAGTGCCTCGACCGCTGCACTGGCGGCGGCGAGACCTTCCGGAACCACATTGAGCGTCATGACAATTTCCCCTTCCGTTATTCGATACGCGTCAGCGCGTCAGACTTTCGCTGAATGACGGGTTGACTAGTTGTAGGTAGGTGGGTTCGTCGTTGTCGGCCAGCAGGATTGCTCGTCCTGCGGGTAGGCGTGCGAAGCGTTGGCCGCGGATCTTGCCGCTGTCGGCAGGGTTGCCTGAGAGCATCAAGGTGGTGGCTTGCAGGTCGTTGAGCCGGCGCAGTAGCGGGTTGGTCATCAACGCGTGCCCTGAGCCGGTGGCCCGTGCGGTGACGATGACCCGCAATCCCAGATCGCCTGCTTGCGACAGCAACTCGATCAAGGTGGTCCACGGCCGCTGCCCCGCATAGGGGCCGGTCAGGGCCGGGGTGTCGGGGATGGCATCAACATCGTCGATGATCAGGTAGTGGGTGTGCCCTTCATAGCTCCAGGAGGCCAGATCGGCCGCCGACAAGCCTGCGGGGGGCCGACGTGATCCGATCAACGCCGAGAGCCCGAGCATGGCCGGGATGACCCGATCCACATTCGCGGTGTACTCGTTGTCGGCGAACAACGGTTCGTCCACCAGGTGCAGGCGCCGATCCAGGACGGTGAACGCCACCTGATCAGCACTGGAATGCTCACGCACGGTGCGAATGATGTGCCGCAGCAAGGTGGTCTTGCCGGACTTGGCATCACCGAGCACCAGCAGCAGCGGGTTGGTAGTGAAGTCCACCTGCACTGGCGCCAGGTCCTCTTCGCGCACCCCGATCACCACATGATCGACCGCGGGATAGACCACACCCACTTCTTCGGGAGCCAGGTTGGTCGGCAACAACCGCACCGGCGGCGCCGCCAACCCCAGATGGCGGGCATTGATCGCCTCGATCTGACCCAGATCCGGTTGGGCGATCAAGAAATGCTCGGCGGCCATCGTCAAACCACGACCCGGCTGGTTGGCCGGCACCGCTTCGGCGGGCCGGGTCAACGCGCCGGCGACGCGCACGTTGCTGTCGCGGGCATCATGGAGCTTGAGCTCCAGACGCAATCCGAGCCCATCGCGCATCGCCAACGGCACTTCCAGCCAGCTCGGCGTGGTGACCACGACATGGATGCCGTAGGCCAGGCCGACGTTGACCAGTTCGGTGACCTTGGCCAACAGCGGGTTGCGGGTATTGAACGCATCGGTGTTGTCGCGGCTGAACGCATACAGGTTGTCGATCACCAAAAACACTTCGCCGTAGCCGTCGTTGAGCGAACCGATGCTGCCATCACGGAACGCTTCCCGGTGCTGACGGGCGGTCAACAACTGCTCGAGTTCGCCGAAGGTGCGGCGGATCTTCTCCGGTTCTAGACCCGAAGCCACACTGCCCACATGCGCCAGCCCTTCCAGGGCCCGCAACTGCCCGCCGCCGTAATCGAGGCAGTAGAAACTGACCTCCCGCGGCGAATGCAGGCTCGCGGCCGACAGGATGAACGTCTGCAACGCGGTGGTCTTGCCCGACTTGGGGCCACCATGAATCAGCAAGTTCCCACTAGCGGAGCGGGCATCAAAGACCAGCGGGTCGCGGCGCATCTCAAAGGGTTTGTCGATCTGTCCCAACGGCCACCGCAACGCCCGCTCGGAAATCCCGGCACCGGCCAACGTCGTGGCGAGTGGGATCGGCTCATCCAGGGGCGGCAACCACAACGCCGGGGCCTGGGGCCCGTAGTTCGCCAACTGATCACCGATCGTGGCGATCAGCTTGCGCGGCGGACCCAACACCTCTTCCTCGACCTCACCCACGATGGTGGTCTCCGCCCCGGCATCGACCACGCCAGCGGTAAACAGTTTCGGTTCGGGCAGCGCATGCATCACCACCGCCCGCGATTGGCGCGGCGGGTCATAAATCCCATCGACATAGGTGGAGCGGAACTTGATCGGCGCCGCCCCCGGAGCCGGCACCAAAAAGCCCTCACCTTTATGTTCTTTGCCCGACTCGATGTGATAGGCGTCCTCAACCCCGATGATCTGGCGAGACACACTCGGGCTCGCGACTTTCAACCCGATCCGATACGAGGTGTTCTTGTCGATGTCCTTGATCTTGCCCACATCCAACGTTTGCGACGCGAACAAGATATGGATGCGGAACGAGCGACCCTTACGGGCCACATAATCAAACAACTCGGCGTACTCGGGATGATCAGCCAACATCAACGTGAACTCATCAGCGACGATGAACAACGTCGGGATCGGCGCCAAATCATGGCCGGCCGCGATCGCCGCCTCATACTCGGTCACCGAGTTAAACGCACTGCCCTGAACCCGCCGGCCCGCCTCCCGCAGCAACAACTCCCGCCGCGCCACCTCACCACGCAACGTGTCGGCGAACCGATCCGCCAACGACTTCTTCTCGGCCATATTCGAGATCACCGCAACGACCTGCGGGAAATGCCGGAAAATATCCGCGCCGGCCTCACCCTTGAAGTCGGCGTAAATCACGATCAACCGATCCGCCGAATGCGTCGTCAACAACGACAACAAGATCGCCATCAACGTCTGCGACTTACCCGAACCGGTCATCCCGATCATCAACCCGTGCGGACCCATCCCGCCCTCGGCCTCATCCTTGAGATCGAAGAACAACGGCTCCCCGGTCGCGGTCACCCCAATCGGCACCCGCAACTCCTCCTCACGGCTACGCGGCGCCCACAACGCCGGCACATCCAACCGCGACGCATCCGCGATACCCAACAACGTGGTGAACGTCGCCCCCCGAGTACCGGCCGAGCGCAACCCGGCATGAGTGGGATTGGAATCCCACCGCGACAACCGCCGCGCCACATGCGCAGCCTCCGCAGCGCCGAGCTGGTCCGCAGCATCGACGTAGCGCTGCCAGCCGCCGGTCTGCCACCGATCAATCGAGCCGCCGCCGGCGCTGATCCGCAGGATCGGACGCTCCGGATCGGAATACTGCTCACGATTCGGCGCCACCACACTGCGCTGCACAACGGTCACCCCGGCCCGCGCGGCGCCCAGTGCTGAAGCCGCCACATCAAACTCCGGGTCATCGACGATCACCAACAAATGCCGACCCGACTCGGCCGCATCACCGGTAAACGGCGGGCGGGCCGCCAGCACCGGCGCCAACAATCCAGCGAGTTCTTCGGCGCTGGCCGCCAGGTAGCGGGCCGGGCCCACCCCATCGGCCTGGCCGGCGATGTCGGTGTGCGGCAACCACTTGCACCACGACCACTCTGGGCTCTCCAACTCCGGTGAGGCCAGCGCCACCCCGAGCATCGTCGGGTCATGCCAGGTCACGGCCTGGGCCACCCACGCCCGCAACGCACCGCGCACCTCATCGGCAGCGTGCTCGCCCTCACCCAGGACCGTGATCCGCGACAGTTTCGTCACATCCACACCGACGGGCACATCACGCACCGTGCGCTGGGTATCGAGCAAGCTACGCAACGCACTGTGCGACACCGGCTCCAAATCAATCTCATCCGCAGTGTCGCTCACCCGCACCGCACTGGCCAACCCCACCGCATGCCGGCCCGTGCGCACCACCAAGAAATCCTCATCATGAGGATCGCGCTCCCACTGGCGGCGCGAACCCGGCACCGCCGCCAAATCCGCCGGATCGGGATGCGACCACTCCGCAGCCGCCCGCTGCTTAGCCGCCGAACCCCGAATGTTGTCGCGAACCACCGACAGATACCGCAGGTAATCCGCCCGCTCGGCATCCACCTCAACGGTGCGGGCCTTCTTATCCCCGCCCCGATAAATCCCGGCCGCGGCCACCAACAACGCGAACGGGAAGAACAACATCACCGGAGACACCAACCGCATCCCCGTCGCGACCATGGCGATCACCATGCCCACGATCAGGATCACAATCACCACCGGCAACGCGCGCTGCAAAAACGACGCCGGAACCAACCGCGGCAACTCCGGCGGCGGCTCAATCGTGATCGTGCCCTTATCGGTCGGCGGCACCGGCAACCGGCGACGTGCCTCAAAAATCAAACGACTCATCGGGTCTCTCCCCCGTTAGATCCGGTACCCAGCTCAGCAGAGGCACGACGACCCGGACGCGAATCCGGCGCCAACCCGTCATGCGCCAACAACGCATCACCACGCGACAAGGTGGGTCCAAGGGCGAACTGCGAGAGCACCGACCACGGAATCGGCAGTGCCGGCTCGGTCAGGCCGAGTGCGGCGATGGTGTCTCCATCGCCACCAGTGGTGCCGGCCTCGGTGTTGATGCCATACCGCACACCGGTGTCCGAGATCCAGAACAGCGGGCCCGCAGTCGCGTTGGCCGCCGGATCACTGTTGACGCTCTGGGCGAAGTAGCCCGACCCCGGGGTCAGCGCGACGCGTGCGGCGGTGCCGCCCACTCCCGCGCCCACCAAATCCAGGGTGCGCACACCCTCACGCAACGGCAGCGTCGAACCCGACAACAACCTCAACGAACTCGTGCTCGCCCCAGCAGGCTTGCTCCACTGCGCGCACGTCACCGGCGCCGACACCGCATCAACCACCTTGACCGGCTGCTCCGGGAAACGCGACACATCCAACTGGTGCGAAACCGGCAGTCGCGCAACATCATCGGCACCCAACACCGGCGGCCGATCCAAACCCTGCGAATCAGTGTTACGCAACACCGCCGCCAACACGCCGGAGATCGGCTGCAAGCCGTCCTCGAGCACCGCGTAGTAGCGCAAGGTGCCATCGGAGTTGCCGTCCAGGGAGTGTGCCGCCACAACTGCGCCCACCGGCGCGGCCGAGTGCAGGTCGTATGCCGGCTTGCCGCCGGCGCCGGGGATCACCGGCGCCACCAAGGCCGGTGCCTCCGGGATGACGTTGAACAGTCCGGTGGCGATCGGACGCGGGGTGGGCACCGCCGAACCCCGCTCGGTGAGGCCCAGCGCTCCGGTGATGGCGTGGTCGGCCAGGTCGATCCGGCTGCGCTTGCCGTCCCACAGCAGCCACGCGCCGGCACCGTTGTCGGCCAGCACCGCATGCTGTGCGTCGAGCGCACCGGCACGGGATCCGCTGTGAGCCAACGGGCCGCCGATCACCGTGACCCCGGCGGTCGAGCCGGTCACCGCGTCGCACGCCGTCCAATCGGCGTCATGAGAGCTGCTTTGCACCATGCGTTCCGGGGCTCCCGGGATGCCGATCAGGTTGCCTCGGGCGAACTTGTCCAGTGCAGTGCTTTTCACCACGGTCGGGTTGACTGGCCGGCCGGCGATCAGCCGCGCGGAGGTCAGGTTCAGTACGGGGTGCAGCTGGTCTCCGACTCGCACATACAGCGCGGAGGTGGAGCGGTCTGCCAGCACCGGGTCGTCTTTGGCCGCGCTGTTGGGCCAGATCAGGGTGAAAACGAAGCAGCCGCCGGCGACGGTGGCCAGCACCAGCAGTCCCATCAGCACCGCACGCGTTTGGGAGCGCAGCGGTTCCACAAGCATCCGGGTGTCGTGCAGGGCTACGCCAGAGGCGATGCGCCGCATGACGAACCGCCAGCCGCTGACCTGGTGCTTGGTGACAAAGCCGCGCCGGTACTCGACCCGGTCGGGATTCTCGTTGGCCGGGGTCCGCGACGCGAACGAGCGCCGCTCGTCATCGGACCGGTCGGACTGGGCCGCGCTCATGCCTGGGCCTCCAGGCCCAGGCCACGCAGCAACGGCGCCACCGAGTTACGAACGTCTTCGGTCGTAATGGTCATGAGCTCCTCATCGGTGAACAGCCCGGTGCCGGACTGTTCGGAATGGTCAAGCCGGAATTCGCGCTCCTCCTCGGAGCGTTCGACGACGTTTCGCACGAACCGGCCGTTGCCCGCGATGTCCAGGCTGCGCCGGGCGACGCCGTTGGCGTCGGGGTGCGTCGCCTCGGCCAGCTGGCCAAACAGCGCCTGCATCTCTTCGAGTGCGGACTGCTCGAAACGGCTGTCACGCTGCTCGGCCATCTTGTGCGCGATCTCGACCAGCTCCGGCGGCTGGTAGGACGGGAAGTCGATGCTGCGGGTGAAACGTGACCGCAGACCTTCGTTGGTGTCCAGGAACCGGTCCAGGTCGGCGCGGTAACCGGCGACGATCACCACCAGCCGGTCACGGTCGTTTTCCATCCGCGCCAGCAGGGTGTCGATCGCCACCAAACCGAAGTCGTTCTTGGCGCCGGTGGCCACCAAGGCATACGCCTCATCGAGGAACAGCACACCATCGAGAGCGCTGTCGATGATGGCGTTGGTCTTGGCCTCGGTCTCACCGATGTGCTGACCGATCAGGTCGGCACGGTGTACCTCTTTGATGTTCTCTTTCTTCAGCAGTCCCAGGCCGCAGTAGATCTTGGCCACCACACGAGCGATGGTGGTCTTACCGGTCCCGGGGGGACCGGCGAAGACCAAGTGGTGGGTGCGCTGGCCGACGGCCAGGCCGTGCTGCTTGCGCACCACCTCCATGGCCACCGAGCTCTTGAGTCGCTGCACCTGGTTCTTGACTTCGGACAGCCCGATGAACTCGCCGAGTTCACGCTCGGCTTCGGCCAGCAGTTCGGCCTTGCGTTCGTGGGCCGACGGGTCGACGAAGTCCTCGGCGCTCGGCTCGGTGTTGGGGTCCCAGGGGTCGGTCCGGGCCTCGATCCGGGCCGCGGTGGTGGTGACGATCCCGAAACTGTGGTCCAACAAGGCATGTTGAACCTGCTCGTTCTCCGGGTTGGCGGCATAAAGGTCCTGCAAAACCTCGGCCGCCGATTCCTCATCGTCTTGGGCCCGCAGGATCAGTCCCTTGGCCAAGGCGCCATCGGTGGCGGCGACCGCGATCGGCCCTTCCGGCTCCTCCAGGTACGACAATGCCGGGGCGTACATACCCAGCCGCGCCAGGGCGATACCCAGGGCGATCTTGGCGGCGTGGGTGAACAGCTCGTCGCGGTCGGGGTCGTTGACGATCGGAGTCAGCAGCTTGACCATGTCCGACCAGCGGCCGGCATGGTGGTTCACCGCGATCGCCATCCAGCGAACGTCGTTCCAATCGGGACGCCGCTGGGCGATCTCGGCGACCACCGCGTTCGCCTCGGCACACCGGCCGGCCATCGCCAGTTGCGCGGCATGGGCGAGGTGGAAGTCGTCGGCCTCAGTGGCGCGCAACTTCAGGTACAGCCCGGTGTCGTAGTGGAACCCGAGAGCACCCTGCTGGAGGTCCAGGCGCCGCTGCAGTGCGCCGGCGCCCGCGGCAGTCTGCGAGATGGCGGCCAGCACGCGCGGCGACTGATCCCCGGCGGCAGCCAGGCCGATCCAGGCGTCGCACTGCTCGTGCGCGACCCGCGTGAGCGCCGCGAAGCCGGTCCGCGCTGCAGTCAGGTCAGCAGGACGTTTGCGCTGGTAGACCTCGATACCGAGGGCGCGGCAACAGGTCGCAAACCGGCTGAGGGTTTCCTCGTCAACGCGCGGTTGCGGGGCGAGCAGAGCCGCATCACCGTTATTCATGCGTGGCTCGCCCCTTCACTGTTTTTGACTGCACCAACCCGGCTGAAGTTAGCATTGCATAAGCTAACTGTCGAGATCGATCGAGACGATCGGCAGGCGACTTCCATCACTCCCGCAGGCGGCTTTGCAGCCCACAAACGGGGCGCTGGCGCGCCAACGTCGTTCCAACCCATCACCGACTCCTTATTGAAAATCATTTTCGATTGTCCCGCACGCTACCGCATCCGGGGTTCGTCTTCCACAGCGGTTCTCGGCCGCGGTCACTGACCGCTCCTACCTCTTGACCGCCCACATCAGCGAGTTCCGCAAGATCATCTGACCGGCTTGGGTGTCCGGCTCCGGGACGGGCCGACCCAACTCGCGCAGGCAATCGGCCAGCGGCGTCATCTTCGGGGTCCAACCGTGAGCGCCGAACCACTGATCCGCGGGAGCGTGCTGCTCGTTGTAGACCAGCCGATGGAAGATGCGGGCGTCGTCGCCTGCCTCGACTTCGGCCGCAACCGCGGCTTCATACGCGTCCTGAGGCATTGGGGCGCCGTCCTCAACCGCGACGTGGCTGCCCGAAGCGGAAAGGCCATCGATACCGGCGAACAGCTGCTCCTGAGCGACAGCGGGCAGGTAGATCAATAAGCCCTCGGCGATCCATGCCGAGGGCTTGGTCGGATCGAAGCCGGCGTCACACAGCGCCTGGGGCCAATCCTCACGTAGGTCGACGGCGACCTCACGCCGTTCGGCCGTGGGGCGGATGCCGCGCTGCGACAGGACATAGCTCTTGAAGCCGAGCACTTGCGGCTGGTCCAACTCGAAGATCGTCGTTGCGTCCGGCCAGGACAACCGGAAGGCGCGGGAGTCAAGCCCGGCCGCCAGAATCACCACCTGGCGCACCCCGGCTTCGACAACGCCGCTGAAGTAGTCGTCGAAGTACCGGGTGCGCGCACCCTGGAAATTGACGAAGTGCTGCCCGAATTCACTGGACAACAGCTCATGGTCGGGCAGGCTGCCATCCAGCACGGCCGCCCAGTCCCCGCCGGCAGCCCGGCCGAACAGCTCCGCATACGGGTCGACCGCCACGGGATCAGGTTTGGCGGCTTCCAAGGCCCGGGCAGTGGCCACGAACAAGGCCGTTGAACCAACGCTGGTGGTGATGTCCCAGCTGTCACCGTCACTACGCATTAGAGGCATTCCACGGACCCTACGCCGGGGTGAGCCCAGCCGACTCCCCCGAGAATGCCGCCGAAACCTGCCGTGACAGGCCAGAGCTTGCGCTCTGTCAGCCCCACTTGGCGGCTTCGGCGGTGTCGCGCGCGTTCATCATCAAGGTGTTGGTCTCATGCGTGGAAGCCATCGCACGATAGGCAAGCACCAACTCCTCCATCGCCTGATTCCACTGCGCCTGCCACGCCTGATACGTCATACCCGTATCGCCCTGCCACGCCGCCGACAACGCCGCCTGCTCACTGGCAATATCAGCACCCACAGCCTGCAACGTGCCCGCATACCCATTCATCTCAGCCGCATGGGCCAACATCGCCGGGTAGTTGTACATAATCTGCGACATCAGTCTGCTCCTTTTCCCTGGTCCGCCAGCTAAACGCCGGTGTAACCGGAAGCCGCAGCCGCATCAGCGGCCACATACGTCGAACCGGCATCCGCCAGATTCACCTGCGCCATATCCAGCAACGCATTCACCCGCGCCGCCATCGCCACAAACCGCGCATGCGACCCCTGAAACGCCGCAGCCGCCTCACCCAGATGAAACGCCTGCGCCGACATCGCCGCCTGCTCCGCCTGCGCCATCGTCGACCGCATCAACGCCGCCTTGGCACCAAACGCCGACTCCGACGCCACCAACTGCGGAATATGCGCATCCAACAAACTCATCCCCGCACTCCTCTCAACTATCGATTAGTCGCGGCCCACGCCGTCCGGGTTCCATGGAGGCCACGACCGCCCGTTGCTCGCATCGTTGAGAGCGGCTACAACACTCCCGGACAAGAACGCCGCGGAGTCAGTCTCGTCAATAACTGAGGATCAATACTACGGGTTTTACCTCGTTCCACGAACCTTTAATTGGGTCAACAGCCGCGAATGCGGATTCACTTTTATCCGGCCGGCGGATGTCCGTTTTGGGGTTCCCAGGAGGTGGGCAGCATCGGAAGAGTGGGACCTCCGCCGTACTCGTCTCCGGTCAGGTCCGCAAGACCGCCGGCCGGCGCCAACCCGATCTTGCCGAACGTTCCCGTGAAGCCCGCTGCACTAGATCGGGCTTGATGGAGATCCGGGTCGTCTTCCTCGAGGTATTCGTAGCGGTAGCCGGGGTCGATCAACCTGCCGCGCCGGCGGCTGCCGTGCCGTGCCGTGCCGGTCACCGGTTCACCCGCAGCCGCGGCGGCGGCAACGCCGGCAGCCGGCCGGGCCGATTTCACGCCGGTACTGCCGGTGGCACTCTGCGACGAGGGAAGCCAGCCCACCAGGTAACTGTGGAAGGTGCCCTCGGTGCCGATCAATGGCGGCGCCGCCGGTGGCGGCGGTGCGGGACCGGCGGACGCAGCGGGTGCGGGCAACGTCGCCGCCGGGGCGAGCGGCGCCGCCGAAGCCGGCACCGTCGCTGGGTTTGGCGCCGGCGCCGGTGCGCCACCGGTGATGATGGGCGCCACCGCCGCGGGTGCCGCCGGTGCCGGCACCCCCGGTGCGGGGATACCGGCTAGGCCGGCCAGGCCGGCCGGCGGCCCCACCGCTGCCAGGCTGCCGATCGCCAGGTTCAGCCCGACGCCCGCCAACAGCGGGGACAGTTGCAGCAGGAATCGCAGGCTACGCAGCGTCCAGTTGACGGCACGGTAGGTCTGCCAGGCGACGAAGTAGCTTGTCAGCTGCCACCATTGGGCGGGGGTCAGCACGCCCTGGAAGTTCTGTTGCAGCCAGGCCAGCGCCTTCTCGTTGCCGTTGACGAAATTGGACAGGTTCTGCAGGAATTCGGCGGGACTCCAGTTGGGCTGACCCTGTCCCGGCACCTGCTGACCGTCGGAGCCGAACAGCATCTGCCAGATCTCGGCCGGCGTGGGCAGGTCGAAGGATCCGCCGCCGCCTCCGCTGTTGCCGCCGTTGCCTCCCCCGCCGCCACCCGTACCGTCTCCGGCCGCTGCGACTCCGGCTTGTGCGCTGCCGCTGGAATGCCCCAAGCTGCGCGCGGTCTCGGCGGTCGCCTGGTAAGCGCTCATGACGGTGGCCGCCTGGGTCCACATCCGGGCGTAGTCGGCCTCGTTCACCGCGATCGGCACGGTGTTGATCCCGAAGAAATTGGTCACCACCAGCACGGCGTGGGTGGCATGGTTGGCGGCCAGCTCGGCGAGGGTGGGCATGGCCGCCAGGGCGCTGCTGTACGCCGACGCGATCACCTGGTGCTGAGCCGCGGTCCGGGCGCTGAGCGTGCCAGCCAGTTGCAGCCACGCCAAATAGGGCAGATGCGCTGCCGAATACGCATCAGCGGACGGACCGGCCCAGACCTGTTGGGAATCGCCGAGAACAGCGGTGAGATTGCTTGCGGCACTGAGGTACTCACCGCTCAATGTCGCCCAGGCCGTCGATGCGGCAAGCAGCGGCCCCGGCCCCGGCCCGGTGCTCAGCATCGCTGAGTGCACCTCCGGCGGGGCCGCCATCCAGGTGCCGGGGGCCGACATCACCGCACCGCTATTGCCCAAACACCGACGCCGCCGTGGTGTCTGCGACCTGGTAGTTGACCCCGGCTTGAGCGACCCCCACGCCGGCGCGGCCCAGCACCTCGGTGCCGCGCGCAGCGACCGCCTCGTGCTGGCTGCCCTGCAAGCTGAGTTCCGCCGCGGCCTGCAGCGACACCGGATCGATCGCGGGCGGTACCACCGCGGTGATCAACGGAGCCGCGGTCGCGTGTGCGGCCGCCAATGCCGCGGTGATTGCCTCGACCGCCTCGCTTGTGGCGGCCAAGCCCTCGGGCACAACGTGCAGGACCATGGCGTAACCCCTTCCGGCCGATACGCCGCTAACCCTACCTGCGGAGCAATGCAGCTGATGCAGTCACGATATGCCAAATAAGTCTCTGAATGATCCCGTAATTGCGGATGCATCTCAGTGCTTCTTGACCACCGCCCGTGGTGCGGTTCGCCAACGACAGCGGCCGTCGGCGGGGTGCACGGGCGGGTCCAGGAGCAGCACCGCGCGCCCCTCCAGCAGAACGGGCCGGACCCAGTCGCCCAACTCGATCACTTCTCCGGGTTCGGGTCGGTGGCCGCTGCCGTCACGGGCGTCGTCGATGGGCACGCTGGCCAGGAGTTCGTCGATGGTTGCCTCGGTGGGCAGGTTCCCTAGTCCGGGCAACGTGATGAACAGACCGTCGTTGCCGGACAGTTGCAGACCAACGGCCGCCAAAGCACCCAGGACCCCGTCGTGGGTGCCCCCGTGTCCGGACACGTGCACACCGAGTTCATCGCCGAGTCGGCGGGCCTGCGCCCGCTGCAGCACTTCCCTTTTGGCCCGCAGACCGAACTCCACCAGCGGGCCGGTGTCGGTCAGATCCGCCGGAATCGCCACCGCCAGACCGGGGTCTGCGGCCGGCGGGCAGACCCGTTCCAGGAATCCGGCTACAAAGCCGATGATCTCGTCGCGCACTGCGTGTGGGTCGGAACCGGGGCTGCGCCAAGCCAGGCACGCGCTGGAGTTGTGCGAGGTGTAGGGGACGCGGTCGTCGACGAGGAGTTGATGCCGGGTGGCGCCGGCCTCGCTGCCCAGGCCGGCAGCGGCCAACTCCCGCAACAACGCTCGGGCGCGCCGGCCGGTGCCGGGACTGAACTGGTCGTCGGTGTCATCGATGCCGATCAGAAGATCGACGCTGGCGAAGACCGTCACGGATTGACGACCACGGTGCTGACATCGCGAACCCAGCGGTCGCGCTCGAGGTCGACGCCCGCCAGCTTGAGGGTGTCGCGTTTGGTGAAGCTCAACACGACCTGGTCGGTGAGCTCGGCGGCGGCCAGCGTCTGTGCCGGGTCGCGTCCTTCGAACCGAACGCTGTGGACTGCGGTGGCTCCGGCCGCGTCCAGAACTGCGCGCACCGCGGGGCCTCGCTGCACGGGGCTTCCGTGGGATTGCGGCGTGGCTATCTCGGTCTGCGGCAGGTCACCCAGTCGGGCCAGGTCGAACTCGTCCAGTATTCGGCCGTCCTGCCGGACCACCAGGTGAAATCCGGTCGTCGCGTCGGTGCCGGTGTCGGCGTCGGCGTCGGCACCGCACCCTGACACTGCGACGCCAACGAGCAGCGCCGCCAAACCCAGTCCGAACCGGCAACCCGCAGATGACCGCATGTGCATGACCGTAAGCACGCATCGATACGTATTCAAGCTGCGCGCCGTCGATCTGGTCCTCAGATGAGGTTGTGCGGCCCGACGGTCGGGCCTACCTTGAGGCGATGACCGTGATGCCGTGGACCACCCCGCGACCGTCCAGCCTGGCTCTGGCCCGCGAGGTCGTGTTCCCGGCCGCCGCTGCTGTGGTGATCACCTTGTCCTCGGATATTCGGATGCCGCTGGGATTGCCCGGGCACCGCGGCCTGGTGTGGCTGACCCTGCTGGTGGCGGTGGCCCTCACCGCCCGCCGGCCGCAGACGGTGCTCGCGGTGGGCGCGGTGTCCACGGCAGCCACCGCAGTGCTGCAGTCGGGCCCCGGCCCCTGGGCCGGGGTTCGCTACCTGGGCGCTGCGGCGTTCTTCTACCTGCTGACAATCAACCCGGCCGTGCGGAACCGCCGGTGGCTGGTCGCGCTGGCGGCGGCTCCGATACACCTTGTCGCGCTTGCTGTTCCGGTTGCGACCGGGCTTATCGGCGGCCATCACATGGTCGTTGTGGGGATCGGCGACAAGGCGCTGTTCCACCTCGGGTTCGGGCTGGTGGCCGGAATCCTCGGCTGGGCGATCGCCGCCGCGATCGACTGGGCAGTCCCGGAGACGATCCGCTAGGAATTACAGCCCGTACCGCTACCCGGACCGCCCGGGCCGCCGCCACCGGGGTTGGGGACGCATCCACCACCGCCGCCGCTATGGCTGCCGGGCGTGTTCCCGGTGGTGCCGGCTTCGCCGTTGCTCCCGCTGATGCTGCCCGCTCCGCCTTGGCCACCTACGCCGCCCTGGCCGCCGGGGCTGTCGGGACCTCTGATCCCGGCGTAGCCGCCGTTGCCGCCGTCACCACCGTTGCCGCCGTTTCCGGACATCAGACCGGCGCTGCCACCTGCGCCACCACGACCGCCGTTGCCGCCCGCGGTGTTGGTGCCCGTGGCGCCGCCACCACCGCCGCCACCGCCTCCACCGCCTCCACCGCCGCTTCCGCTGCCACTCACCGCGGCTCCGTCGCCGCCCGTGCCACCGGCACCGCCGTTACCACCGTTGCCGTAGCCGCGGGACGCACCGTTGCCGCCGGCTCCGCCGTTACCGGCAGCGCTTCCGGACCCAGCGGACACCCCCTGGACGCCCAGCAGGCCGAGGCCACCGTCGCCACCGTTTCCGCCGTTGCCAAACCACGAGCCGGCGTTACCGCCCGCGCCGCCGTCACCGCCGGGGACTGCGACGCCGGTGGAATCGCCACCGGCACCCCCATTGCCCCCGTTGCCGAACATGCTGCCGCCGTCGCCGCCGGCGCCGCCCGCCGCGCCGGCCGCACCCGCGCCGCCATCGCCGCCGTCACCGAATATCCCGGCCGAGCCGCCAGCCCAGGCGACGCCGTCGTTCACGCCGACCTCGCCGGCGGCCCCGGCCCCGCCGTTGCCGAACAGGAACCCGCCGTCGCCGAGGTCACCGAACATGCCCGAGCTGCCGAACAGCGAGGTATTGGCGTCGGTGAAGTCGTCGAGGCCGTTGCCGATCAGGTCGCGCCCGAACAGATCCACGAACGGTTGGTTGATCATCCCGGCGATCTGCATGCCGGAGGCGCTGGCGAGCCATTCCTGCAGCGAGTCGTTGATCGACTGCCAGAAGTCGAGCGGGCCCGCCTCGGCGCTGCCCAGGCTGGCGCCGAGATCGGCGAAGTCGCCGAATGCGTCGTTGGCCTGGCCGCCGGCAAGCACATCACCGATCGGGTCGACGAACAGATCCCACAGGTCGGCGTGCGCGGCCGGCGCGAGGCTGATCGGCGCCAGTCCGGCGACCAGGAACGCTCCGGCGGTCATGCCGGCGCTGATCAGGCGCCTGTTGTTCCGGCGACTCCGGTCCTGATGGTGAGTGGTCATCGGGCACCTCCTCGGGTTTCCGACCAGGGCTTACTCAGTGCGCCCACACTAATCGCCTTATCGAAAAAGCGACACTAATCAGGCGCTAGCTCCCGCTGCTGCGGGCTATAAGCCCGAGATATGGCGTGACTGCGCTTTGCGCCAGGACCGCTGGATCAGCTGATGATGCGGTCCGCTCGGCTGTAGACATTCATCGAGTCACCACGAAGAAACGCGACCAGCGTCAGCCCGCATTCGACTGCCAGGTCGACCGCCAACGACGAAGGCGCCGAGACCGCGGCCAGGACCGGGACACCGGCCATCACCGCCTTCTGGGTCAGCTCGAACGATGCCCGCCCACTGACCAGCAGCACCGTCCCGGACAGCGGTATCCGGCGCCGCTCAAGCGCCCAGCCGATCACCTTGTCGACGGCGTTGTGCCGGCCGATGTCCTCGCGAACCACCAACATCGCGCCGCCGTCGGTGACGTCGAACAGCGCCGCGGCATGCAGGCCGCCGGTGCTGGCGAAGACGTCCTGCGCGGCGCGCAACTGATCGGGCATCGCGGTCAGCTCCGCCGCGGAAACAGTGACGGGGTCATCGCCCGGGTGATACCGGCTGGCGAGGTGAACCGCATCCAGTGAGGCTTTGCCGCAGATACCGCATGAGGAGGTGGCGTAGAAGTTCCGGGAGATGTCCACCGCCGGGGGCGGCACGTGCGGCGCCAGCGTCACATCGAGCACGTTGTAGGAGTTGGGGGCCTCCGAGTCGTCACCGCAGTAACGCGCGCTCACCACATCCTCACGCGCGCCGATGATGCCCTCGGTGAGCAGAAAGCCCTGCGCCAACTCGACATCCGATCCCGGTGTGCGCATCGTGACGGTGAGCGGCGCGCCGCCCAGCCGGATCTCTAGCGGTTCCTCCACCGCCAGCGTCTCGGGCCGCTGCGTCGCATCCCCTGCGACGAGGCGGCTGACCCGCCGGCGCTGCGTTATCCGACTCATCGCTCCATCATCGCCGGTCGGGTTCTCCGCCGCGCGCGGTTGCCGCCGAACAGCGCGTCGCGCGGACACAACGGGACTACGCTGCAAGAATGGCTCAGCGAAAATTCCTGGAGTGGCCGGTAATCCGGCAACTGCGCACCGGCGACGTGTTCGGCCGCGGGCCGGCGGTCACCTCCGAGCAGACCCGCAACGTCGCGCCGCGAACCGCTACCGCCGACCGAGTGGTGAGCAGCGTCTGCCCCTATTGCGCGGTCGGCTGCGGTCAGCGCGTCTACGTCAAAGACGAGAAGGTCGTGCAGATCGAGGGCGATCCCAATTCGCCGATCTCACGGGGGCGGCTGTGTCCGAAAGGGTCGGCGAGCGAACAGCTGGTCAACTCGCCCGGCCGGCAGATCAGCGTGCTCTACCGGGCGCCCCGCGCCACGGGCTGGCAGCCGCTGGAGCTGGACACCGCGATCGACATGGTGGCCGAGAGGTTCATCGCCTCGCGGCGCAACGCATGGCAGGACCACGACGCCGATGGTCGGCCGTTGCGGCGCACCATGGGCATCGCCTCGCTGGGCGGCGCGACACTGGATAACGAAGAGAACTACATCATCAAGAAACTCTTCACCGCCGCGGGCGTCATACAGGTCGACAACCAAGCTCGTATTTGACACTCCGCCACGGTTCCCGGTCTGGGAGCCTCCTTCGGTCGCGGTGGAGCGACGCAAACCCTGCAAGACATGGCGAATGCCGACTGCATCGTCATCCAGGGTTCGAACATGGCCGAGTGCCACCCGGTGGGTTTCCAGTGGGTGGAGGAGGCCAAGGCCCGCGGCGCGGTGGTGATCCACGTCGACCCGCGGTTTACCCGCACGTCGGCGGTGTGCGACAAGCACATTCCGATTCGGGCCGGCTCGGACGTGGTGCTGTTGGGTGCGCTGATCAATCACGTGCTCACCCACGACTTGTGGTTCCGTGAGTACGTGCTCGCCTACACCAATGCCGCGACGCTGGTCAGCGAGGACTTCCGCGACACCGAAGACTTGGGCGGGTTGTTCTCCGGCTTCGATCCGCAGACCGGGCAGTACGACCCGTCGAGTTGGGCCTATCAAAGTCGAGGAGCCGGCGAGGGGGACATCGAATCGCCCGGGGGCGGCCACGAACACGGGGCCAGCGCGTCGGCGCGCTCGGTCGGTGAGACGTTCGGCAGCGGCGGCCCCGCACTCGACCACGCCCGCGTGCAGCGCGACGAAACGCTGCAGCACCCGCGTACGGTTTTCCAGATCCTCAAGCGGCACTACGCGCGCTACACACCGGAGATGGTTCGCGACGTCTGCGGTATCGACACCGCGATGTTCGACTACCTGGCGCGCTCGGTCACGGCCAACTCGGGCCGCGAACGCACCACGTGTTTCGCCTATGCGGTGGGTTGGACGCAGCACACCCTGGGCGCGCAGTACATCCGCACCGCGGCGATCCTGCAGCTGCTGCTGGGCAACGTGGGCCGGCCCGGCGGAGGGATCATGGCGCTGCGCGGGCACGCCAGCATTCAGGGCTCCACCGATATCCCCACGCTCTACGACATGCTGCCCGGCTATCTGCCGATGCCCAAGGCCGGGCGTGACGACACCTTGCAGCAGTATCTGGACCGCGTCGGATCGAAGAGCCAGAAAGGCTTTTGGGCCAACGCCGACGCGTATCTGGTCAGCCTGCTCAAGGCGTGGTGGGGGGACGCCGCGACCGCCGACAACGACTGGGCGTTTGACTACCTACCCCGGCTGACCGGACCACACGGCACCTATCAGGCCGTGACCGGAATGCTGAACGACGAAGTGGAGGGCTACTTCCTGCTCGGCCAGAACCCGGCCGTCGGTTCGGCCAACGGCCGGCAACAACGGTTGGGCATGTCGCACCTGAAGTGGCTGGTGGTGCGCGATCTGAACCTGATCGAGTCGGCCACCTGGTGGAAGGACGGCCCGGAGATCGCCTCCGGCGAACTGTGCACGCAAGACAACGAGACCGAGGTGTTCTTCCTGCCCGCGGCCAGCCACGTGGAGAAGGCCGGGACGTTCACCCAGACCCAGCGCCTGCTGCAATGGCGCCATCAGGCCGTCGCCCCGCCGGGCGACTGCATCAGTGAGCTGGAATTCTTTATCAAGCTGGGCAACCGAATTCGCGACCACCTGGCCGGCTCTACCGATCCGCGGGACCGCCCGCTGTTGGATCTGGTGTGGGACTACCCGGCCGATGAGCACGGTGACCCCGATCCGGAGTTCGTGCTGGCCGAAATCAACGGCCATCAGTTGGCCGGCCCCGATGCCGGCCAGTGCATCTCGGGTTTCACCGAGCTGCGCGCCGATGGCTCCACCGCCGGCGGCTGCTGGATCTACGCCGGCGTATACGGCGGCGGCGTCAACCAGGCCGCCCGCCGGGTGCCTCGTGGCGGACCCAGCCCCAGCCAGTCCGAATGGGGCTGGGCGTGGCCGGCCGATCGACGGATCCTCTACAACCGCGCCTCGGCGGACCCGGATGGGGTGCCCTGGAGCGAACGCAAGCGCTACGTCTGGTGGGACGAGCAACTGCGCCGATGGGTGGGCAACGACGTGCCCGACTTCGTGGTCGACCGCGCGCCGGGCGCTCGACCGGATCCGGCGCTGGGTGGTCCCGATGCGTTGGCCGGCGACGACCCGTTCGTCATGCAATCCGACGGCAAGGGTTGGTTGTTCGCACCCAAGGGCGTAGTGGACGGGCCATTGCCCACCCACTACGAGCCGCAGGAGTCTCCGGTCGCCAACGCGGTCTATCGTCAGCAGCGCAACCCCGCCCGAATCACGTTCCCCCGCAAGGACAACCTGTCAGCACCTAGCGCTGGAGAGCCGGGCGCCGACGTCTATCCCTACGTGTTCACCACCTACCGGCTCACCGAGCATCACACCGCCGGCGGGATGAGCCGCTGGCTGCCGTACCTGGCCGAGCTGCAGCCGGAGATGTTCTGCGAGGTCTCCCCCGCGCTGGCCGCCGAGCGGGGTCTGGAGAACTTCGGCTGGGCCACCATCATTTCGCCGCGGGCGGCGATCGAGGCCCGGGTGCTGGTGACCGACCGGATGACGCCACTGATCGTGGGCGGCCACACGGTGCACCAGATCGGACTGCCCTACCACTGGGGGGTCGGCGGCGACGCGGTAGTCAGCGGCGACGCGGCCAACGATCTGCTTGGGGTGACCCTGGACCCCAACGTGCAGATTCAGGAGTCCAAAGCCGGCTCATGCGATATCCGGCCGGGCCGGCGGCCGCACGGCGAGGCACTGCTGCGCCTGATCTCCGAGTATCAAAGCCGTTCCGGCACAACACCGGAGACCGGCAACGCCGCTATCGATCCAGAAGGGCGGGACTGATGGGCCAACTGTCCGGACCGACCGACCCCGCCGCCGACGCCAGGTGGTCGCCGCAACACCCACGCAAAGGGTTCTTCACCGACACATCGATCTGTATCGGCTGCAAGGCCTGCGAGGTGGCGTGCAAGGAGTGGAACCACAACCCGCAGGACGGTCCGCTGGAGCTGCTCGGCTCGTCCTACGACAACACCGGTGCGCTGGGCGCCAGCACATGGCGGCATGTGGCGTTCATCGAGCAGAGCCGTGACCGCATCGAGGAAGCCCGCGAATCCGGCCGACAGTTGATCAGCCTGGGTCTGCCGAAGATGCCTGGCGAGACGACGGAGGTCGCTCCGCCCGACACCGATCAGTTCCGCTGGCTGATGGCCTCGGACGTCTGCAAGCACTGCACGCACGCGGGATGCCTGGACGTGTGCCCGACGGGCTCGCTGTTCCGCACCGAGTTCGGCACGGTGGTGGTGCAGGCCGACGTCTGCAACGGCTGCGGCAACTGTGTGCCGGCGTGCCCGTTCGGGGTGATCGAGCGTCGCACCGATGGCACCGCCGCGCCGAAGACCGGCCGCGCCCCCGAACCGGTGCCCAACACCGGGGTCGCCCAGAAGTGCACGCTCTGCTACGACCGGCTGGTCGACGGCCAGACGCCGGCGTGCGCTCAGACCTGCCCGACGGAGTCCATCCGGTTCGGCGATCACGATGACCTGGTGCAGCGGGCCCGGCAGCGGGTGGCCCAGCTGCATGCTCAGGGCCGCACCGAGGCCCGACTCTACGGCGCCAACGAGCATGACGGTGTCGGCGGCACCGGCTCGGTCTTCCTGTTGCTCGACGAGCCGGAGGTCTACGGGCTACCGCCTGACCCGCGGGTGGGCACCGCCGACCTGCCGACGATGTTCAAGCGATCGGCGCTGGCCGCGGCCGGCATGCTGGCCGCCGCGGCGATCGCCTTCTTGGGGGGACGCTGATGAGCACGGCGCGAGAAGGCCCGCGCCCCGGCGGCGGCAGACGCAGACGCCGGGGCGGTGGGGACGGCGGCCGTGAGATGCCGATGGTCCCCGACGTGCAGTTCAGCTCCTACTACGGCCGTCCGGTGGTCAAACCCGCACCGTGGTCACACGAGATCGCCGCCTACCTGTTTCTGGGCGGACTGGCCGGCGGCTCCGGCCTGCTGGCCGCCGGCGCCCAGCTGACCGGCCGAAAAGTGTTGCGGCGCAACTCCCGGCTGGCGGCACTGGGCGCGATCGTGTTGAGTGCGGCGGCCCTGATCAGCGACCTCGGCCGTCCCGAACGCTTCGTCAACATGCTGCGCACCATCAAACTGACGTCACCGATGAGCCTGGGCTCGTGGATCCTGTCGGGATTCGGCGCGGGCACGTCGGTGGCGGCGGCCGCCGAGGTGGATCGGTTGACCGGTCAGCGGTTACCGCTGGGCCCGCTGCGCGGCGTGTTGCACGCGGCGGAGGGGCCGGCCGGCTTGGAGGCTGCGGTGTTCGCGGCGCCGCTGGCCGTCTACACCGCGGTGTTGCTGGGCGATACCGCCACCCCGACCTGGCATGGCGCACACCGCGACTTGCCGTTCGTGTTCGTCAGCTCGGCAAGTCTGGCCTCGGGCGGCTTGGCCATGCTGACCACCCCGGTGCGCGAGGCCGGCCCGGCCCGGCGATTGGCCGTGCTCGGGGTGCTCGGTGATGTCATCGCCACCCGGGCCATGGAACGTCGGATGGACCCGATCGCCGCCGAGCCGCTGCATGAGGGCCGGGCCGGGGCGATGCTGCGATGGAGCGAACGGTTGGCGATCGCCGGAGGCGTCGGGACGCTTTTGGGCGGGCGACACCGCGGCGTGGCGGCGTTGTCGGGGCTGGCGCTGCTGGGCGCCTCGGCGCTGACTCGTTTCGGGGTGTTCGAAGCCGGCATGGCCTCGGCGAAGGACCCGCGTTACACCATCGAGCCGCAGAAGCGCCGGCTGGCGGCGCGGCAGGCGGCGGGGATCACCGGGGATTCGATCACCACAGTTGATTAACGCCTGCCGGGCTGTCTCAGCCGAGCTGGTGTAGCTGAAATGGCCTGGAAGACAGGGCACTTCCCGGGCATTCACCATCGGAGCTAGTCGTGACCACACCGTTGAGAGACGTCGGGTCGATCGATACCCGGATGATCGCCGGCGCGTAGCTACCGTCCGCGCAGATCCCCCCGTCCGGCTTGGTCACACTGAACTGCCAGTGCCCGTCGACCAGGTTCATGGGACTGGTCCAGCCCTGATTACTGGAGACGGTTCCGTTGCAGTCGGCCTGGCTACAGCTGGTGGCGATGGTCCAGGCGAACTCCTGGTCGGCACCCTGGTATTCGCCGTTGAGCAGCGGCGGATCAGCGTAGGCCGGCCCGGCGGAGATAACTGCGGCAGCGCACACGGCCACCGCGCGGAACGAATTGCGAACAGGGCGCTGAGAAAGGTTCATGGTGATCGAGGAACCTATCAGAGTTCCAGCTCACAAGACGTCAATTCCGCTGCCCGCCACGGTATGTCCGATTACCGGGTGACCGGGCAGCTCTCCGACGATCAGCAGGCCCCCGGAGGTCTGGGCATCGGCCAGCAGCAGCAGGTCGTCGTCGGTGACCCCTTGGCCGGGGCGCAGGTGCGGACGCACCCAGTCCAGGTTGCGGCGCGTGCCGCCCGAGACGTAGCCATCGCGCAGCGCTTCGTGCGCGCCGGCGATCAGCGGCACCGCAGATCGGTCGAGCACCGCACCCACCCCCGATGCACGGCACATCTTGTACAGATGGCCGAGCAGCCCGAAACCGGTGACGTCGGTGGCCGCCCGCACCCCGAGCGACAGTGCGGCTTCGGCGGCGTCGCGGTTGAGTCCGACCATGGTCGCGATCGCCTCGTCGAACACCTCGCCGGTGCGCTTGTGCCGGTTGTTGAGCAGCCCCACCCCCAAGGGCTTGGTCAAGGTCAGCGGTAGGCCAGGCTGCGCGGCGTCGTTGCGCAGCAACTTGTTCGGGTCGGCCACCCCGGTGACCGCCATGCCGTACTTGGGCTCGGGGTCGTCGATGGAATGGCCGCCGATCACCGGGCAGCCCGCCTGCTGCGCCACCGCCAGACCGCCGCGCAGCACCTCCGTCATCAACTCCAGGGGCAGCGTTTCCCGCGGCCAGCCGAGCAGATTGATCGCGACCACCGGGCGCCCGCCCATCGCATAGATGTCCGAGAGCGCATTGGCGGCCGCGATCCGGCCCCAGTCGTAGGCGTCGTCGACGACGGGGGTGAAGAAGTCCGCGGTGGACAGCACGGCGAGGTCGTCGCGCACCAGTACGGCTGCGGCGTCGTCGCCGTCGTCGAGGCCGACCAGTACGTTCTCGCCGGACTGCCCGGTCAGGCCGCGCACCGCCTCCTCCAACTCGCCGGGGGGAATCTTGCACGCGCAGCCGCCGCCGTGGGCGTAGCCGGTCAATCGCAGTTCGGTCATGCGTCAATGATGAGGTGGTCGCCGGCCGCGCGGGAGATGCAGATCAGCATGTCGCCATCGGCACGTTCGGTATCGGTCAGGGTCTGATCTCGGTGGTCGACCTCCCCGCCGAGCACCCGCACCCGGCAGGTTCCACAGAATCCCTGTTTGCACGAGTATGGGGTGGCGGGTTGGACCTGCAGGATCGCTGCCAACGCGGTCTGCTCTGCACCGACGGGGACGGTGGTGCCGCTTTTGGCGAGGGTGACGCTGAACGGTTTGCCGTCGAGAACTGGTGGGGCAGAGAACCGTTCATAATGCAGCTCTACGTCGGTACGGCCGATCAGCCCCTGACGGAGCACCTCGAGCATGGCCGGCGGGCCACACGCGTAGAGCGCCGTCGGCACCGGCGAATCCCCGATCAGATCGGCGGCCGTCGGTAGCCCGTGCGCGTCGTCGGTGCGGACGGCCACCTTGTCGCCGAACTGCTGCACCTCATCGATGAACGGGATGGTGTCGGCCGAGCGGCCGGTGTAGATCATCGACCAGTCCAGACCCAGGCGCTCGGCGGCGCGCATCATCGGCAGGATCGGGGTGATCCCGATACCGCCGGCGACGAACCGCAGACGCTGCGCCGGCGAACCGAAACCGGGAACGGCCATCGGCATGCCGTTGCGGGGACCCTTGATCGTGACTGTGGTGCCCGGCTGCAGCGTGTCGTGCACCTCGATCGACCCACCGCCGCCGTCGGGGATGCGGCGCACCGCGATGCGGTAGCTGTCGGAGTCGGCGGGATCTCCACACAGCGAGTACTCCCGCATCCGCCCCGAGGGCAGCAGCAGGTCCAGATGCGCGCCGGGTGTCCAGCGGGCCAGTGGCTTGTCGTCGGTGGCGACCAGGGTCAGCGCCACCACGTCTTTGTCGTGCGCCACGATCTCGCGCCGGGCCACCCGCAACTCGCGCGTGCGATCAGGCTCAGCCAGCTTCCAGCGCCGCATCAACACGCTGAACGCCGGGAACGCGATCTTGGCCAGCAGATTCGAGACCCGCAACAGGGGGTCGTGTCGCCACCGCCCGTACAGCTGCGGCGGAACGTCGGTCGGGATCTCGCCCAGCGGCCGGAATCGTGATCCCGCGGCGTCGTGTCCAGACGTCGTCAACGCCGCGCCCTGCGTGCTGCCGGCGACGTCGCCAGATAGGCGACGGCCTGCGCGGTGGAGCCGATGGACGCCGGATCGAACGACGGCTTGAAGTAGACGACGGTGTATTTGAGCACCTGCCGCAGCTGCGGCAGGATGTTGCGCCGTGACCCGCGCAGGTACTGACGCCACAACCAGAAATAGGAATGGCTGATGGTGTCATCGGAGCGGCACATGAATCCGATCGCCCGGTGAATCATCAACACCAAGTAGGCCAGGCCGACCACCATCGCACGGCACCGGTTCAGGTAGCCGGGATGGAAGTAGTTCGCCACATCGTGTGCCACACAGCGATGTTCGATCTCTTCGGCACCGTGCCAGCGGCAGATATCGGCCATCGTCGGGTCCACGTCATAGTCGTCCCACGAGCAGTTCAGCACGAAGTCGCCCAGGATCGCGGTGTAGTGCTCGATCGCGGCGATCAGCCACAACCGCTGCACCATGTCGTTGTACCGGGTGCGGGCGAACCGCTGACTACGCGGCGCCAGCAGCTTGCGGAACAAGTACTCGAACTGCCGCAGGATCGGCCCGGTGTCGACGCCACGCGCTTCCAGGAACTCGGTCACCGCCTTGTCGTGTGACTCGGCGTGCATAGCCTCCTGGCCGATGAAGCCGCGCATGGCCCGCGCCAGATCCTCGTCTTTGACATACGGCAGCGCCTCGTTGAAAACCTCGCAGAACCACCGCTCGCCCTCGGGCAGGATCAGGTGCAGAATGCTCACCACATCTGAGGCCACGGGCTCGTCTTTGATCCAGTGCAGCGGGGTCTGTGACCAGTCGAAAGCGACGTTGCGGGCGTGGATCTCCACGCCGGCCGGTTCATAGATGTGCCCGCCCACCGCCGGCTTGGTTTGGCTCGTCATGGTCACGGCCTCCTTCGGGGTCATGCTACCCACGATTTCGGTGCGTTTTTCTCCGCTGAGCGGTCATTACCGCGCCGAAATCGCTGAAGGTTTAGGTTGATCAGCGGAGGCGTCTGAGTCCTGGTGGGCTCCCCGGTCTTCAAAACCGGTGAGGCCGAGTAGCTCGGCCTGGCGGGTTCGATTCCCGTCCGCCTCCGCCAACCGCGTATCGCCAGGAGGAGCCGTGACCGACGCCGATCCCCGCCGCGCCATTCCGCGCACCGATGCACTGTTGATGCTGCCTCCGGTTCGTGCGGCCCGAGCACGGCTCGGCGAGCATGTGGTCCGCGGCCTGGTGCGCGACGCCCAGGATCGGGCGCGACGCGGCGATCTCGCCCCCGAACAAGTGGAAAGCGCCGTTCTGGAAGGCCTTTGCGGTCAAACGGGGACGACGTTGCGACCGGTCCTCAACGCCACCGGGGTGGTGGTGCACACCAATCTGGGTCGAGCTCCGCTGTCGGCGGCAGCGGTCGAGGCGCTGGTGGCGGCCAGCGGCTACGTCGACGTCGAGCTGGACCTGGCCACCGGCGCGCGCTCCAAGCGCGGGGTCGCGGCGCGCGCCGCCCTGCTGGCGGCCTGCCCGGCCGCCGAGGACGCGTTGGTGGTCAACAACGGTGCCGCGGCACTGGTGCTGGCCACCACCGCGCTGGCCGCCGGCCGGGAGGTGGTGGTCAGCCGGGGCGAGCTGATCGAGATCGGGGCCGGATTCCGTTTGCCGGACCTGATCGCCTCCACCGGGGCCAGGCTGCGGGAGGTCGGCACCACTAACCGCACCCACCTGCGCGACTACGCCGAGGCCATCGGACCCCAGACCGGGTGCATCCTCAAGGTGCACCCCAGCAATTTCGCCGTCCACGGTTTCACTGCGTCGGTGGGATTGGCTCAATTACGGCCACTGGCAACCGAACACGAGGTGGCCTTGGTAGCCGATCTGGGCAGCGGACTGTTGGCCCCCGATCCGCTGCTGCCCGACGAGCCGGATGCGGCCACCACGCTTGCCGACGGCGCCGACGTCGTGACCGCCAGCGGTGACAAGCTGCTCGGCGGGCCGCAGGCCGGGGTCGTGTTGGGCCGCGCTGAGGTGATCTCCCGGCTTGCTCGGCACCCGTTGGCCCGCGCGGTCCGCGCCGACAAACTCACCCTCGCCGCCCTGGAGGCCACCGTCTCCGGCGCCCCCGCACCGGTGACTCGGGCGCTGCACGCCGACCCTGACCAGTTACGTTCCCGCGCCGAGCGGTTAGCCGCGGCGGTCGGTGCCACCGTTGTCGCCCACGACGGCCGCGTCGGCGGCGGCGGCGCTCCGGGAGTTCCGCTGCCGGGCTGGGCGGTCCGGTTGCCCGAATCGGCGGCCGCCGCGCTGCGCACCGGCGATCCCGCGGTGCTGCCCCGAGTGCACGACGGCGCCTGCCTGATCGATCTGCGCTGTGTGCCGGAAACCGACGACGGACGGCTACTGGCGGCGGTGCGGGCCGCACTCGACCGGATGGGGTGAGGGCGTTCGGCCATGTTTGTTATTGCCACCGCCGGCCACGTCGACCACGGCAAATCCACCCTGGTGCGGGCGCTCACCGGGATGGAGCCCGACCGCTGGGCCGAGGAGCGCCGGCGTGGACTCACCATCGACCTGGGTTTCGCCTGGTCCGCACTGCCGTCGGGCCGGCGCGTGGCCTTCGTCGATGTCCCGGGCCACGAACGGTTTCTGCCCAACACCCTGGCCGGCCTGGGACCGGCCTCGGTGGTGTGCTTCGTGGTCGCCGCCGACGAGGGCTGGCGGGCGCAGTCCGGCGATCACCGCGACGCCATTGCGGCCCTGGGCATTACGCAGGGAGTGGTGGTGCTCACCCGTATCGATCGGGCCGGCGATCAACGTGTCGCTGAGGTGTCCGATCAGGTCCGCACCGAATTGGCTCAGACGGGTCTGGCTGACGCCCCGATCGTCGCCGTGTCAGCGCTGGACGGTACCGGCCTGGACACGCTGCGCGCTGTGCTCGACGACCTGTTGGCCGAGCTTCCCCCACCGTCGAGCACGGGGCGTGTTCGGCTCTGGGTGGACCGCTCGTTCACCATCACCGGGGCCGGGACGGTGGTCACCGGCACCCTGACCGCGGGCTCGTTAGCCACCGGCGATCACCTGCAGTTGCTGGATCGTGGGCATTCTCGTGCGGTGGTCATCCGCGGGCTGCAGAGTTGCGGTGAGACGCATTCGGCACTGCGCCCCACGGCGCGGGCGGCGGTCAATCTGCGCGGGGTGTCTTCTGGCGAGGTGCGGCGCGGGGACGCACTGGTCAGCTCCGGCGAGTGGCTGACCACCACCGTCGCCGACGTTCGGCACCGCGCCGGTTGCCCGCTACCCGAGGCACCCGAGCGGCTTGTGGTGCACCTGGGCACGGCCGCGGTGCCGGCCCGGCTGCGAGTCCTGGACATAGAGCATGCCCGAATTACTTTGGAAAGCCCGTTGCCGCTGACGTTTTCGGATCATCTGGTACTGCGCGACCCGGGTGCCCGTCGCGTACTGGGCGGGGTAGTGGTGCTCGATGCCGATCCGCCTGCCCTGCGGCGGCGCGGTGACGCGGCCCGACGCGCCGACCAGCTCACCGGCACCGATCCGGCCGACCAGGCCGGCCGAGTCCTGGCCGAAGTGACCCGCCGCGGTGCGGTGGCGCAACGCCAACTGCAGTTGCTCGGGTACGAGCTCCCCCCGGTACCGCCGGAGGTGACCGTGATCGGCGGCTGGTGGGTGCACGCCGCCACGTATCAGGCGTGGCGGGACCGGCTGCGGAGCGCCGCGCGTGAACTGCGGGAGCGCGATCCGCTGTCCGCCGGGCTGTCGCGGGGCGCGGCGGCCGATCGGCTCGCGCTACCCGATCCCGCACTGCTCGACGAACTTGTGGTCGCCGCGGGGCTTCAACAACATGACGGACTGATTCGACTGCCGGGCGGCCGTGACGATCTCGGCCCCGCCGAAGACGGCGTCGCCGAGTTGGAATCCCGGCTGGCGGCGTCCCCATTTCATGCCCCGGAGGCCGACGACCTGGCCGCGCTGCACCTGGGGATACGGGAACTGGCGGCTGCCGAACGAGTGGGGCGACTGTTACGCCTGGCCGAGAATCTGGTGCTGCTGCCGACTGCGCCGGCGTTAGCGATGCGCGAATTGGCTTCGCTGGAACAGCCTTTCACCGCCACCCAGGCCAAGCAAGCGCTGAACACCACCCGGCGGGTGGCGATCCCCTTGCTGGAGTATCTCGATGCGCGCGGCTGGACCCGCCGGATCGATGCGGTCCACCGGGAAGTGGTGCGCTGATCGGCGACGTACGGTTTGCTAGCAACATGGTCGGTACGTCGCGATTGCGAGCCACCGTGTGGGCGATCCTGCAGACCGCGCTCGCCGCGGGCGTGGCTTGGTACTTGGCCCGCGACGTGCTCGACCATACTGCCCCGTTCTTCGCGCCGATCGCTGCCGCGGTGTGCATGTGGGCGACGAACGTGGTCCGCGCCGAGCTCGCAGCCGAGATGGTGGTGGGGGTCGGGCTGGGAATCGGATTAGGCAGCTTGGTAAACATGCTGCTGGGTACCGGACCGATCGCGATGACCGTGGTCGTCCTGGTCGCGCTGTCTGCCGCGTTGCTGATCGGGCGAGGTTTCCTGCAGCACCGTCCCATGTTCGTCAACCAGACGGTCATCTCGGCCATTCTGGTGTTGGCGCTACCGCACAGCGGTATCGGAACGGAGAGGCTGTTCGACGCACTGGTCGGCGGCGGGATCGCGGCGATCTTCAGCATCGTGATCTTCCCTAGAAACCCGGTAGCTGTCCTGGCCGATGCCCGAGCCGAAGCATTGGCAGCCGTGCACGACATCCTCACTCAGACGCAGTGCCACACCGGCGATTCCGACTGGATGTTGTCAGTCGCGGCTGCGCTGCACGATCGTCTGGCACGCCTGTCCGAAGCGCGCGGTACCGCCGAACAGTTGGCGCGAGTATGCCCGCTTCGCTGGTCGCTGCGGACCGCGACCCGCACCGCCGACCAGCAGGCCGCGCAACTGTCCCTGCTGGCTAATTCCGTCGTGCAACTGGCGCGCACCATCACCGGGACCACCGAACCGCTTGGCGAACCGGTCCAGCAAGCAGTCGGCGAGCTCGCCGCGGCGGCTGCTGCCCTCACCCATGACGTGCCCGCTGCCGCAACGGCGCACGCGACAGCGGCCCGCCGTCACATGGTGGTGGCACGGTCCAGCAATGCGACGCCGTTGCTGTCCTCCGCCATCGACACCTGCATCGACGAACTGGATCTGGTGATCAGCCTCGCGCCGCGTTGACGCAGTTTCTAGGTGCTGGCCGGAACCCGCCGGTCAGCTGCCGTCTTGGGCGCGACATGCTCTTCATCGCCAGTGAATTCCTTGGTCCAGCAAGCGAATTCCAGCGTGATTCCGTCGGGGTCCTGGAAGTAGAAGGACCGGACATACACCCCCGGGTGCAACGTCGGGCTCGCCTGCCACTCGGACTCGTCATGGTTGAGGACCGGGCCGACCCGCACCCCCTTTTCCTTCAGCCGCTGGCGGTAGGCGTCGAACTTGTCCGCCGGCACATGGAAGGCCAGGTGATTGAGCGTGCTCACCGCGCTGGTGATCTCGCCGATTCCGGGGATGGCGGCCGGCGAGGAGATGCCGGGCACCCGGTCCGGAGCGTCGCGGAACCAGAAGAAGGCCACGCAGTCTCCGTTACCGGCATCGAAGAAAAAGTGCTGACCGATGCCCGCGGGCAGGTCGAGCGACTTGATCAGGGGCATGCCCAAGGTGTTGCTGTAGAAGTCGACGGTGCGTTCCATGTCGGAGCACACCATCGCTACGTGGTTGATCCCGCTGATTTCGAATTCGGTGTTGACACCGTGCGGCTTGATCATGTGCGGACACTCCTCTGGTCAAGATCTGAAACTGAATCTAACATCAGATTCAGGTTTGATCCAGACCTACCAAGACAGGAAGGTGTGTTCCGGTGTCGACCAGCCCAGAGCAACCCGGCCACCGCGACCCGTTGCCCACCCACCGGGGTCGACGCACCCAAGCCGCGATCGACTCCGCGGCGCGCGCGGTGATCGCCCGCAAGGGGGTTCTGGCGGCCACCATCGCCGACATCGCGGCCGAAGCCGGCCGATCGGCGGCGTCGTTCTACAACTACTACGACTCCAAAGAGGCGATGGTCGCCGAATGGGCGCTGCGATTCCGCGATGAGGCCGGTGAGCGAGCATCCAGCGTGGTGCGGCACGGGCTGACCAACCGCGAGCGGATCGAGCAGGCCACGGCCGCGCATTGGCACACCTACCGCAACCGGCTGGCCGAGATGGTCGGCGTCTCCCAACTGGCGATGGTCAACGACGACTTCGCCCGGTATTGGGCGGAGATCTGCGCGGTTCCCGTCGGCCACATCACCGAAACGGTCAAGCGTGCTCAAGCCGAGGGCTACTGCACGAATGACGACCCGGAACTGCTCGCGGTGGCGATCGTGTCGATGCTCAACCAGTTCTGTTATGTCCAGCTCGCCACGCCCCGCGACGACGGCGGCCCCGACGACGCAGCGTGTATCCGCACGCTGGCCAACGTGTTCTATCGGGCCATCTACACCGAGGAGAATGCCTGAGCATGGTGTTGAGAGTCCTGGCGCACTTCATTCCTGGCCCCAAAGTCGAGGAATTCGTTGCACCCGAGTCTGATTGGCTGGACATCCGGTGGTGCGCCGCCGACGACGACGTCACGTTCCGCCGCGAACTGGCCGATGCTGAAGTGCTCTGGCATGTGCTGCGACCGCTCTCGGGCGACGACCTGCGAAGCGGGCCCGCGCTGCGACTGGTGCACAAGTTCGGCGTCGGAATCAACACCATCGACGTCGACGTCGCGACCCAGCGCGGCATCGCGGTGGCCAATATGCCCGGTGCCAATGCCGCGTCGGTAGCCGAGGGCACCGTTCTGCTGATGCTCGCCGTGCTGCGCCGGCTACTGCCGCTGGACCGTGCGACCCGCGAGGTCCGCGGCTGGCCGACCGATCCCGATCTCGGCGAGCGCTGCCGCGACATCGGCGGCTGCACCGTCGGCCTGGTCGGCTTCGGCAGCATCGCCCAGCGAGTGGCCGGGATCGTGGCCGCCATGGGCGCGCAGGTGCTGCACACCAGCACCCGCGATGACGGCACACCCGGTTGGCGGCCCCTGCCCGAACTGCTGGCCGCCTCGGACATCGTCTCGCTGCACGTTCCATTGACAGAGACGACCGAGGGATTGATCGACCGGGCTGCCCTGGCGCGGATGAAGCCCGAGGCGGTGCTGATCAACACCGCTCGCGGACCGATCGTCGACGAAACCGCGCTGGCCGATGCGCTGCGCGGCGGGCGGCTGGCCGGGGCCGGCCTCGACGTGTTCGCCGTCGAGCCGGTGACCGCCGACAATCCGCTGCTCGGTTTGGACAACGTGGTGCTGACCCCGCATGTCAGCTGGTACACCGCCGACACCATGCGGCGCTACCTGGCTGCGGCTGTCGACAACTGCCGCCGACTGCGCGACGGGCAGGCCCTGACCCACGTCGTCAACCGACCGTAGTCAACCAACCGACTGGTTGTTAGATTCACTTCACGTACACACCGAAAGGCCTCATCAATGCCGATAGCGATCACTTCTGAGCACCAGGACCTCGCAGATTCCGTGCGGTCCTTCGTGACACGGGCCGTGCCGTCCGAGATGCTGCACGCCGCGATGGACACCCCGATCCAGAACCCGCCGCCGTACTGGCGAGCCGCCGCTGAGCAGGGCTTGGCGGGTGTGCATCTGGCCGAGGATGCCGGCGGACAGGGTTTCGGAATCCTGGAATTGGCGGTGGTGCTCGCCGAGTTCGGCTACGGCGCGGTTCCCGGGCCGTTTGTGCCGTCCGCAATCGCCAGCGCCCTGATCGCCGCGAACAATCCGGCCGCCCCCGAGCTGAGCGGGCTGGCCGGTGGAGAGGTGATCGCCAGCTACACGATCAACCCGGGACTGACCGGCACCGCTGCGCGATCGGGCCTGGTGATCCGCGGCGAGGCCCGTGCCGTCGCGGCCGCCGCCCAGGCGTCGTTGCTGGTGGCGCCCGTGGCGGTCGACGACGCCGAAGTGTGGGTGGTGCTGCGCGCCGACCAGCTCGAGATCGAGCCGGTAGCAAGCGTGGACCCGCTGCGCCCGATCGCCCATGTGCGTGCCGACGCCGTGGAGGTCGACGACGCCGCGATCCTGCGCAATCTCACCGCGGCGCGCGCGCACGCGCTGATCTCGACGCTGCTGTCCGCGGAAGCGGTCGGCGTGGCCCGCTGGGCCACCGACACCGCGGCGGACTACGCCAAGATCCGCGAGCAGTTCGGCCGGCCGATCGGCCAGTTCCAGGCCATCAAGCACAAGTGTGCGGAGATGATCGCCGACACCGAGCGCGCCACCGCCGCGGTGTGGGATGCCGCCCGCGCTATCGACGAGGCGAACGAGAACGGTTGGGAGGCCGCGGATTCAACGGTGCAGTTCGCGACGGCCGTGGCGGCCACCCTGGCCCCGAGCGCCGCGCAGCACTGCACCCAGGACTGCATCCAGGTGCACGGCGGAATCGGCTTCACCTGGGAGCACGACGCGGGCGTGTACTACCGGCGGGCGCTGATTCTGGCTGCCTCATTCGGCTCCCGTTCCGCCTACCCCCAACGGGTCGTCGACACCGCCACTGCCGGTGGGATGCGCAAGATCGACATCGACCTGGACCCCGACACCGAGAAGTTGCGTGCCGAGATCCGGGCCGAGGTCGCTGCCCTCAAGGCCATGGCGCACGACGAGCGCACGGTCGCGATCGCCGAGGGCGGCTGGGTGTTGCCCTACCTGCCGAAGCCGTGGGGGCGGGCCGCCGAGCCGATCGAGCAGATCATCATCGAGCAGGAGTTCTCCACCGGCCGGGTGCGTCGTCAGGCGATGGGTATCGCCGCGTGGCTGATCCCGTCGATCGTGGCGTTCGGCACCGAGGAGCAGAAGCAGCGTTTCCTGCCTACCACGTTCCGTGGCGAAATGGTCTGGTGCCAACTGTTTTCCGAGCCCGGCGCGGGTTCAGACCTGGCCAGCCTGACCACCAAGGCAACCAAGGTCGACGGCGGCTGGCGGATCAGCGGACAGAAGATCTGGACGTCGGCCGCGCAGTTCTCCTCGTGGGGGGCCCTGCTGGCCAGGACCGACTCGACCGCTCCGAAACATGACGGCATCACCTACTTCCTGCTGGACATGAAGGCCGAGGGGGTGACGGTCAGCCCGCTGCGTGAACTCACCGGCGGAGCGATGTTCAACACCGTGTTCATCGACGATGTGTTCATCCCGGACGAGTTGGTGCTCGGTGAGGTCAACCGCGGCTGGGAGGTCAGCCGCAACACGCTGACGGCTGAGCGGGTGTCCATCGGCGGCTCCGAGATGCCGTTCCTGGCCAGCCTCGATGGCTTCGTGGAGTTCATCGGCGACGGCCAGTTCGATGGAGGCGAACAGCGCCGGGCCGGCCAGTTGATCGCCGAAGGGCACGCCGCCAAGCTGCTCAACCTGCGCTCGACGCTGCTGACCCTGGCGGGCAAGGACCCGATGCCGGCGGCCGCGGTGTCCAAGCTGCTGTCGATGCGCACCGGGCAGGGCTACGCCGAGTTCGCGGTGGGCACGTTCGGCGGTGATGCCGCGATCGGTGATCGTGAGCAGCTGCCCGGCAAGTGGGCCGAATACCTGTTGATGAGCCGCGCCACCACGATCTACGGCGGCACCTCGGAGGTCCAGCTCAACATCATCGCCGAGCGTCTGCTGGGCCTCCCCCGCGACCCGTAACGGGTCGCCATAGGCGCCGAGTGTGCGGTTTTGGTGGCGAAAAGGTTCTTTTGCCAACGAAAACGCACACTCGGCACTGTGGGCAGATCGACATGCTGCGCGAACAGCTCGACGGCGCAACCGGTTTCGGCTAGGCCTCCTTTTGCGCTGCTAGCATGGCGGGCAAGATCACCAGGACCGACTGCCTCAGGACTGCCTACGTGACCGCTGACGCTGCTGACGAAATTAATTACACGGAACGCCAGTTCAATACGGCCGCACTTTTCGCGCTGCCCGTCCGCCTCGTCATCGGCTGGACATATTTCTCCGCCTTCTGGAGGCGAGTCGGCCTCGAAGACAAATTGAATCCGGACGTACCGGGCTATGTCGGTGAGAAGTTCAACCACTTTCTCCCGAACGCGCTTGGCATCGGCCCGATCATCGAACATCTCCTGACCCACCCCGGCCTGCTCGCCGTAGCCATGACGGTGTTCACCATCGTGGAAGGCATCGTCGGGATCTGCGTGATCGTCGGCTTGTGCACCAGGATCATGAGCTTGGCCGTGCTGGGGTTGGCGTTCGGCATCCTGGTCAGCGCCGGCTGGCTGGGCACCACCTGCCTCGACGAGTGGCAGATCGGCATCCTGGGCGTGGCCAGCGGCTTCATGCTGTTTTTGAGCGGCGGCGGACGCTACTCGCTGGATCGTGTCCTTTCCGCGAAGTATCCGCGGCTCGCACAGCGAACACGGCTCAACTGGCTGACGTCCGGCGCGGTCACCATCAAGACGCCTGCGGTACTCACCGGCTCGTTCGCCATTCTGGCGTTGGCATTGTTCACCAACCAGCAGTTCCACGGCGGGGTGTACGGCCCGCTGCACAACACGTCGGTCGCGCCGAAAATCGAGGTCTCCGAAGCCCGGGTCGCCGGCAACAGCCTGTTATTCCAGCTCTACCGGACCGAAGGCGCGGACGTGTACGGCTCATTCCTGATCGGCGTCAGCGTCCTCGATGACACCACCGGCGATACGGTCATACAGCTGGACGGCGCGCAGCTGAGCCGGCTGCCCGAGGCGGCGATCGCCAACCGCTACGTGGCCAAGGTCAAACCCGGCGCACACAGCCTGATCGTCCCGTTGGGCGCCAAGGCACAGCTGACCATCGACACCGGGCCGACGCGGTGGGACGGCGCGCATTCGTACACGCTCGTCCTCACCGACATCAGCGGCGCCACCTGGAAACGGGCGGTCGAAACCGCTTCCTGAGCTGGAACCGCGCCTACAGGTCGCGGAGTTCGCGCTTGAGGATCTTGCCGGTGGGGTTACGCGGCAGCTCCTCGAGGAAGACCACCTCGCGGGGCACCTTGTAACGCGCCAGGTGCTCCTTCACGTAGACCTTGATGGTGTCCTCGTCGACGCTGGAGCCTTCCTTGCGCACCACGAAGGCCCGCAGTCGTGCGCCCCACTCCTTGTCGTCGACGCCCAATGCGGTCGCCTCGATCACGTCGGGGTGTCCGCTGATCAAGTCCTCGACTTCGGCAGGGAAGACGTTCTCGCCGCCGGAGACGATCATCTCGTCGTCGCGGCCGCTGACGTAGAGCAGCCCGCGCTCGTCGAAGTAGCCGACGTCGCCCGAGGACAGCAGGCCATCGATGATCTGCTTGCCGCCGCCACCGGTGTAGCCCTCGAACGGGAAGAAGTTGCCGACGAAGATTCGCCCGACCTGGCCCTGCGGTAGTTCATTGCCGTTGTCGTCGAGGATCTTGACCTTGACGCCCTTGACCACCGGCCCCACCGTCGCGGCGTTGTGCTGCAGGTCTGCAGGACCGGCGATGGTGGCGAAGGCGACCTCGGTGGAGCCGTACATGTTGTAGATGACCGGCCCCAGGTCCTTCATCGCCCGCGTCGCCAATTCGGCGCCGAGCTGCGACCCGGAGACGAACACGATCCGCAGGTTCGACAGGTCCGGCTTGGGACTGGTCTTCTCCAGCTGGTCGAGGATGCGGGACAGCATGACCGGCACGACGACCATGCCGGTCACCTTGTGCTTCTCCAGGTCCTCCAGCACGGTGGCCGGCTTGAACCGGCGCCGCAGCACCAGCGTCGAACCGAAGAACATGGCCAAGGTGCCGTGCAGATAGCCCAGTGCGTGGAACATCGGCGACGGCAAGGACGTCACTTCACCGGCCCGGAACGGGACGTGCGACAGGATGCCGCCGATCGGCGCGAGCGTCGGCGGGGTGCTGCGGTTGGCGCCCTTGGGGGTACCGGTGGTGCCGGACGTCAGGATGATGATCGAGGCGTGCTTGGTGATCTTGGGTGCGGGCGCCTTGCTGCTGCGCGCGATCAGCTGCGCCAGCGTCTCGTCGGTGCTGCCCGACGGTTCTTCGGTATCCGGGTTGACCCCCAGGGCGCGCAACTTGCCCAGCGTCGGTTCGGCCTGCGCTACGGCGGCGGTGTACTCGTCGTCGTAGATGATCAGCTTGGCGCCCTCGCGTTCGGAGACGTCCTTGATCTGCGGGCCGGAGAATTCGCTGTTCAGCAGGATCAGCCGGGCGCCGACCCGGGCGCAGCCGTAGTTGGCGATCAGGAACCAGCGATGGTTGCGTGCCAGGATCGCGACCCCGTCACCGCCACGCACCCCCATCGCGAGCAGGCCGTTGGCCACCGCGTTGACGGCGTCGTCCAGCTCTTTGAAGGTGATACTGCCGTCGTCGTCGATCACGGCGACGCCGTTCGGGTTCCGACGAGCGTTCAGTGCGGGAATCATCCCCAGCTCGCCCCAGCGCGCTCCGTCGGCGAGTGCACTGGCGATGACCCGTGGGGACTCCAGCTTCAAAGCGCCGGACTCCAGGATCTTGCGCAGGTAATGCAACTCGGCGCCACCGCGTTCGAGATAGCGACCGAGCTTGTTTGCAGCCTGACTGGGCAGGTCAGTGAGCTTAGCCATGGGACAACCTTATGTGACGCAGATCGCCGTCGGGCGGCGGATGGCGGCCTCTCATTAACATGACGTCATGGCCGGCGGGATGTCGCTGGAGGTTGCAGGACACCGGGTGGTGGTCACCCACCCGGAGAAGTTGGTGTTCCCGGGTGGACGAGGTTCCACCCCGCGTACCAAAATCGAGCTGATCCGCTACTACCTGTCGGTGGCCGACGGTGCGCTGCGCGGGGTGGCCGGGCGGCCGATGATCCTCAAACGCTTCGTCGACGGCATCGACGCCGAGGCCATCTTCCAGAAGCGCGCACCGGCCAACCGGCCGGATTGGGTGTCGGTCGCAGAGCTGCACTACGCGTCGGGCCGGTCGGCGCAAGAGGTCGTCGTCGACGACGCGGCCGGGCTGGCCTGGGTGATCAACCTGGGCTGTGTGGATCTCAACCCGCACCCGGTGCTCGCCGGCGACCTGGACCATCCCGACGAGCTGCGGGTCGACCTCGATCCGATGCCGGGCGTCGGATGGTCTCAGATCGTCGAGGTGACCCTGCTGGCTCGCGAGGTACTGGCCGACCACGGGCTGACGGCGTGGCCGAAGACATCCGGATCGCGAGGCATGCACATCTACGCCCGGATCGCTCCCCGGTGGGAGTTCGCGCAGGTGCGACTGGCGGCACAGGCGGTGGCCCGCGAGATCGAGCGGCGCGCACCGCAGTTGGCCACCAGCCGGTGGTGGAAAGAGGAGCGGCACGGCGTCTTCGTGGACTTCAACCAGAACGCCAAGGACCGCACGGTCGCCTCGGCGTACTCGGTGCGGGCCACTGATGACGCCCGGGTGTCGACGCCGCTGCATTGGGATGAGGTCGCCGACGTCGACCCCGCATCGTTCACGTTGGACACCGTGCCGGATCGCTTCGCCCAGATAGGCGATCCCTGGGCGGGCATGAACGACACCCTCGGCGGGCTGGAGTCGCTGTTGGAACTGGTCGAAGCGCAGGGCCCGGCGGAGAAGGCGCCCCGCGGCGCACGCAAGAGCGTCGACGGCCGGCGGACGTCACCGCTGCCGTTGATCGAGATCGCCCGCACCAAGACGCGCGGCGAAGCGATGGCTGCCCTCGACGTCTGGCGGGACCGGCATGCCGCAGCGGCGAAACAGCTTGCCCCGGAGGATGTTCTGCTTGATGGCATGCGCGGTCCGAGTTCGATCTGGTACCGGGTTCGCATCAACCTGCAGCACGTCGCGCAGGCTCAGCGCCCACCCCAGGAAGAGTTGATCGCCGACTACAGCCCGTGGAGCCGGAAGGGCGCCAAGGGCTGATCCGCGATCAGGGCACGGTGATGCCGGCGGCCAGGTTCGCGGCGACTTCTTTCTCCCAGTGGCTGAACGCATGGGTGGTGTCGACCTCGACCTCGAACCGGTCGGTCATGTCGGAGGTGACGGCCGCGGCGTCGACGTAGAACTGCTCATACCACCGGCGCAGCTGGTACACCGGACCATCCTCTTCGGTGAGCAACGGGTTCTCGACGGGCGCCTTGTGCCGCCAGATCTCGACGTCCTCCAAGAATCCCGCTCCGAATGAGCGGCTCATGGCCGCGGCGAGTTTGGCGGCCTTCTCCGCCGGCAGGTTCGGCATGTGCTGGACGGCGACGCCCCACTGCAGCATGAAGGAGTCCTGCGTGACGGGGTAGTGGCAGTTGATCAGCGCGATCTCGGCGGTGAAATCCGGCGCGAGATCGTTGTGCAGCCAGTTGATCATGTAGGCCGGCCCGAAGTAGGTCGCCTCGGAACGCAGGTAGGTGCCCTCCCAGAGTTTGTCGGCGCCCGGGGAGTCCGGCCGGACCTTGCTCTCCATGTACTGGCTGGCGTGAGAACCCTCGATGACGTTCTTGAAGTAGGTCGGATACGAGTGGTGGATGTAGAAGAAGTGCGCCATGTCGACGACGTTGTCGATGATCTCTCGGCAGTTGGCACCTTCGATCAGGACCGAATCCCATTGCCACGGAGACCACTTGCCCGCATCCATTCCTTCGATCTGAGGCGGCGTCAGCTCCGCAGGTGGTGTCGAGCCCTCCGGGTCGTGCCACATCAGCAGTTGGCCGTTGACCTCGCAGGTGGGCCAGCGTCGGGTGCGCGCCGTCCGTGGCGGCCGCTTGGCGTAGGGCACCGTGGCGCACCGGCCGGTCGAGCCCTGCCAACGCCAGTCGTGGAACGGACACGCCACGGCGTCACCCTTGACCGTGCCCCGGGACAGGTCGCCGCCCATGTGCCGGCAGTAAGCGTCCAGCACGTGCACGTCGCCGGCCGAGTCGGCGAATACCACCAGCTTCATGCCGAAGGCGTTGATGCCGTGCGGTTTACCATCGCGGAAGGTCTCCGCCAGCCCCAGGCAGTGCCATCCCCGGGCGTACCGGTTCTTGGGTGTGCCGTGGTCCAGCTCCCGGATCGCGCAGTCACTCATCGTCTCTACCCTTCGCCTCGCAGGTAGTTTTGCCGGCCGTAGGACGTGAATTCGGCGTCCAGTGCACGCTTGTCGTCGTCGGTCATGCGGGTGTACTCGGGGGTACCCCGCCCGGCCCAGCGGTATACCGGTTCGTCGGTATGCCAGCGCTGCGCCTGCAGTTCGCGTTTGAGCACCTTGTTCGAGCCGGTGACCGGCAGGCCGGCCGAGATCCGCAGAAATCGCGGGAAGCCCTTGCGGCCCAGGTCGGGCTGGGCGGCCAGATATCCGGCGAAGGCGGCCGCGTCGAAGCTGTCGGGATCGGCGACCTCGACGGCGCCCATCACCTGGTCACCGGAGCGCGGGTCGGGCACCGCGTAGACGCCGGCGCTGATGATCAGCGGATGCCGGCGCAGTACCTGTTCGATGGTCAGCGCGGAGGTGTTCTCCCCGTCGACCCGGATCCAGTCGCCGCGGCGGCCGGCGAAGTACAGGAAGCCGGCCTCGTCGCGGTAGCCGAGGTCGCCGGTCCAGTACCAGCCGTCGCGGATCTTTTCAGAATCTGCGGTGTCGTTCTTGTAGTAGCCCTCGAAGTCGCGGGCCCCGGTCCTGTCGACGATCTCGCCGACCGCCTCGTCGGCGTTGGACACCCTGCCGTGTTCGTCGAGGACCGCGGTGGCGCACTCGGCACGGGTCTGCGGGTCGACGATGGCGATGCCCGCGTGCGCCGGACGCCCCAGCGCGCCGGGCGGTGCCGCCGGGTCCGGTATCGCGGCGTTGCCGCCCTCGCTGGAGCCGTAGCCCTCGTGCAGGACGGCGCCGAACCGGCGGAGGAACTCCGCCTGATCCTGCGGCGAGGCCTCGGTTCCGAAACCACGGACCAGGGCGTTATCGGCGTCGTCGGGCTGTTCGGTGGTGGCCAGCAGGTAGCCCAGCGCCTTGCCCACGTAGGTGAAGAACGTCGCGCCGAAGTAGCGCACGTCGGGCAGGAACTGCGATGCCGAGAACTTGGGTGTCAGACAGATGGTGGCTCCGTTGGCCAGCGCGGGCGCCCACAGCGCCATGATCGCGTTGCCGTGAAACAGCGGCATGCAGCAGTAGTCGACGTCGGAGCGCACGTGGCCGAATTTGGAGGTGGCCGCCTCGGCGATCCGGACCAGCCGGCCCTGACTGCATTTGACCGCCTTGGAGGCACCGGTGGTGCCGGAGGTGAACAGCAGCAGCAGCAGCGATCCCGGACCCACCCCGGTGGTGGCGGCCGGTTCGACTCGGTGTTCCTCGACCAGTGCGGCGTAGTCGGGCGTGTCGACCACCAGGAAGCGCTCGGAGTCCAGGCCGTGGTCCAGGCCGCGCAGCCGGGCCATGCCGGCGGTATCGGTGACGATCAGCTGACAGTCCGCGTGGCGGATCTCCGCAGCCATCTCGGCATCGCCGCGGGTGGGATTGATGCCGACGATGACCCCGCCCGCCAGCGCGCCGGCGCCGAGCCAGAACACGAAATCTGGCACGTTGTCCAGCAGCACGCCGATGTGAAACGGCCCATCCCGACGCAACTCCGCCGCCAACACGGCGCGCGCGGCGGACTCGCGCACCACCTCGTCCCAGGTCCAATCCCGTTGCCGGGTGCGCAAACCCAGCTGCTGGTCGCCGAGGCGGTCCAGCAGCATCCCCGCGATATCAGTGGGCATTCGCCGCGGGCGCGTGAACGAGATCGACGTACTGCTGCGGGAGGTCCTCACGGGCCACCGGGGTCACGCTGCGCACGCCGGCGAAGTAGGAATCCTCACCGACGATCTTGCCGCTGGCGTCCAGCGGCCATAGCAGGACCTGCCGGTACACCACCAAGTAGTCGGCGTCGGGATCCTCGACCTCCACTCCGAGAATGGCGGTGGCCAAGGCGCCCGGGTACAGCTGCTTCATGTCGCCCTCGGTCACCACGCAGTCGTCGTCGACCACCAGCCGGTCGATGGCGAACTCCAGCACGTTGGTGCGGGTCGCCATGAAGTTCGTGTAATAGGTGTGCACGCCCTCGGTGGTCTTGGGGCCGACGTCCTGACCGCCCATCCAGAAGTGGTAGTCCGGCTCGGCGCTCAGCGTCCCCATCACCTGGTCGAGGTCGGGCGACGCCTCGCCCTTCATGTGCTCGATCACCACTTGGAGCGCGGCCCGGTGCCGCTCATTGGTGCTCTCGGCCAACCGCTTCTCCAAGGGGGCCCAGGTCCGGCTGGGGTCGATCACGGCCACGATTCTCACTCCTTCTTTCAGGTGGTGATCATCATCACTGCCACCGCCGACCCGGGTCATCCGCCATACGTCTGGTGAGTCATGGACTGTTCCCGACATTTGTCGGTTCTGTGCCGGTGAGCTCGGCCGATGACAGGGCGATCCGGCGCACGAAGAGCACCAGGGTGGCGGTGAACCGATCGATCGGGTCGGCCAGATCCCAGCCCATCGCCGTCTCGACATGGGCGATGCGCGCCGCCACCGTGCTGTGGTGCAGGTGCAACTGAGTGGCGGTGCGGCGCAGCGAGCCGAGCACGCAGAACGCCTCGGTGGTGTCGACGTCGTGCGCACCGGCCGGTTTGGCCGCGATCGCGTTGATCCGCGCCACATCGTGGTGCCGCAGCACCCGCTCCAGCGGCAGGTCGGCGAGTAGCTCCAGGACACTCAGGCGTTCGTAGGCGACCGCCCGGCGCCCGTAGTGCGTGGACGAAGCGAATCGCAGTCCCCGCTGCGCCTGCTGCCAGGAGGCCGCGGCGCCGAACACGGTGGTCTTGGCGCCGATCCCGACCCATGGCCCGCGCCCCACCTGCGCCGGCAGCGGTGGCGGAAAGGCCGCGATGATCGCCGCATCCAGCCGGTCCGACAGGGTCCGGGCGTCTTCGGAGCTGTAACACAGCAGCGCCGTGTCGGCGCCGATCGTGACGGAGCGGACCGGTTGGTCGCCCAGTTCGCGCACGACCACGCGCAACGCCTCGGCTGGCGATCCCGCCGACACCGCCAGCACCCGGACGTCGCGGGACTCATCGAGGCCCAACAGCCGGATCGCGCGGGCCCGCTCTGCGGGTAATTCGTTGTTGGACAACACCAGTTCCAACAGCGCTGGGTCACCCAAGCGGACGTTCGCGCCGGCCCGCGATGCCGCCATTCGCAACGCGTGGCGCACTCGGTCGAGCAGTACGTCGTCGAGCGGAAGGGCTGCGCCGCCGGCGCGTTCCAGCCGGACCTCCGGTTCGGTTGCCGAGGTCCACCGCACATCCACCGGGCATTCGGCAACCGCTTCGGCGGACAAGATCACCGCCTCGGCATCGGCCGATGACTCCAGGAGCGCGTCGAAGTGGGCGACCAGCTGCAAGACGGCGGCCGGGTCAGTGCCCAGCTCCGATAGCCGAATCGGGGCGACGCTCACCAGCGCAGGCTACCTGCATTGGCGTGCCGGAGATCGGCTTACGACGATGGCGCCGAGCCGATGAACGCGACTGCGGCGCGCACCGCCTGGGGGTTGCGCATGATGCGGTAGTGCGCCAGGCGCCCAAGGCCGTTCGTTGCGGTCACGCTCGCCCCCGGCCACACGGATGCCAGCTCCTCGCTGGTGGCGAAGGGACTGTCTGGGTCGTCCGGGTCGTGCACGATCAGCAGCGGCGGCGGATCTTCCAGGCACGACGCCAGATGCGGCAGGTCTGCGTGCAGCAGTGGGAATCCCAGCCGGCGATCAAGCCGGCGGTGCAACGCGTCGCGGATGCGCGGTCCGAAGCCGTGGCGCCGCGCGAACCAGTCGAGGTAGTGGGCGAAGCCACCCATCGGCGCCAAGAAGACCAGCCGGTCGGCAGGTGTTCCCCACGACAATGCCAGCGCGGTGGCCTTGGCGCCGAGCGAGTGCGCAATTATCGCCCGCGCGGGTCCGTGGGCGGCCACCATGGCCTGCACTGCTCGCCCGCATTCGGCAATCGTGGTGCGTCCCGGCGCCAGCTCGCCCGGCCCGGATTCATGGTGGCTGGGCAGGTCGAAGGCGACGACCCGATGCCCGGCCGCGACGAGGGGTTTGACGAAGACGCCCAAATGCGCTCGACATCCGCCCCAGCCGTGCACGAGGTACACCGTTGGTCCCTCACCCCATGCTTCGCCCACGATTCGATGGCCTGACCAGGATGCTTCCACGGCCTCGCCCACGCCCGCACCCGGTGGCATGCGCGTGGACTTCGTCTCCGGCGGTGTACACCACAACTCGATCGCCCAGCGCGCGCCCAGTCGTGGCGCCAACCACTCCAGAACACTGAACGCCCTGCGGACCGAGCGCGAGACGTCGGGCTCCAACCCGGACCCTTGCGCTGCCTGCCCGGTATCGACATCGCTCACAAGTGCAGATCCTCTCGGGCACCAACGGCACTGCGTCTCGTTGGCCACCGATCACCTTAGAACCTGCCAGGGATGGTGCGCTTGCGCTGCCCGGCGCACCGAGCTAGTTGATCGTGAAGCCGCCGTCGACCGCGATCGTCTGTCCCGTGACGTAGCCACCGGCATCGGAGGCAAGCCACAGCACCGAGGCTGCGAGATCTTCCGGGTCGCCCATCTGGCCCAGCACGATCCGGTGCGCGACGCTCTCCAGGTAGCCCGGGCGGTACTGCTCGGTCATCTCCGAGGCGAAGAAGCCGGGCGCGATCGCGTTGACCCGAATGCCCTTTCGGCTCCCCCACTGCTGAGCCAGGTCCCGCGTCAGACCGATCAGGCCGGCCTTGCTGGCCGCGTAGGCCGCCTGCGGCAACCCGGCAGTGGTCAGACCCAAGACGCTGGAGATGTTGACGATCGACGAACCCGGCTGCATCACCCGTCCACAGGCCTGCGCCGCCCAGTAGGCCCCGTTGAGGTTGATGTCGATGACCTCCCGGAACTGCTCGGGAGTCTCCCGGGTGGCCGGGTGCGCCGTGCCGACGCCCGCGTTGTTGATCAACACATCGACCCGGCCGAACCGCTCCATCGCGGCCTCCACCATGGCGGTGGCCGCAGCCGGGTCGGCGACATCGGTCGCCACCGGCAGGGCTGCGCGTCCGGCGGCGGTGACGAGTTCGGCCGCCTCCGCGAGCTTCTCCACCCGCCGCGCTGCCAGCACGACGTCCGCGCCGGCCTCGGCGAAGGCCCGGGCGAAATACACGCCGAGGCCCGAGGACGCCCCGGTCACCACCGCGACCTTGCCGTCCATGCGGAACTTGTCCAGTACGCTCACCCGACTCACCTTTCTCGACTTTTCAGGTTTATTTCAACGCATTTCGCGCCGCAGCGATGAACTCCGGCGCAGCCTGTGCCGCTTCACCGGCATTCTGCACGTCTTTCGCGCCGTGCTGGGCTCGGTGGGTGATTCCTTCGGCGATCACTCCGATCTTGAAGTTCGCCAGCGCCAGGTAGAAGTTCCAGTCGCTCAGGTCACGGCCGGACAACCGCGCGTACTCCTCGGCGAGGGCGTCGGCCGATGGCAGGCGTGCACTGGTCCACGCGGCGGGGTGGCCGAACACCAGGTCGAATGCCGGTGACCGGTAGACGCACATCAGGGCGATGTCGGTCAGCGGGTCGCCGAGGGTGGACAGTTCCCAGTCCACCACTGCCCGGATGACGTCCGCCTGCTCTGGATCACAGATGGTGTTGTCGATGCGGAAGTCGCCGTGCACCACCGAGGGCTGCGATGTCTGCGGGATGGCCTCGGCCAGTGCCGCGGACAGCTTCGTGACATCGTCGGACAGCGCGTCATCGTTGCCGGGCGTCTTGACCAGTTCCCACTGGCGGGCCCACAGTCGCACCTGACGTTCCAGGAAACCGTCTGGCCTGCCGAAGGATTCGAGCCCGACGGCCCGGTAGTCGACGGCATGGAGATCCACCAGAACCCGCACCAGCGCCGAGGCGTTGGCCGCCAGTTCCGCGTCGGACAGGGTGTCCAGATCGTCCTTGTGGCGGTAGACCCGACCGGTCACGAACTCGGTGACGGTCAGCGGAGCACCGCAGACGGTGCCGTCGGCGTCGAGCGCCACGGGCCGCGCGATCGGAACACCGGTGCCGTAGAGCTTGTCGGTGACGGCGAATTCGCGACCCACATCGTGGGCCGACGGGGTCAGGCCGCCGAGCGGAGGCCGGCGCACGACCCAGGCCGACGATTGGTCGCTGACCTTGAAGGTGAGGTTAGACCGGCCACCGGCGATCAGTTCTACGGTGAGTTCTCCCTGAACCGGAACGTCGTTGGCGATGAGGTATCGCCGCAGGGCAACCGGATCCAGGGCTTCGACCGTCACTGCGCGGCGTCCTTGAGAGCGCGCCGGGCGGCCCCGACCCGCCGCTTGGCGATGGCCCAGCGGTGCACCTCGGAGGGACCGTCGTAAACCCGGAACGGACGCACTTCGCGGGAAAGCCGCGCCGGGGGCAGGTCCTCGGTGACGCCGAGCGCGCCGCACATCTGCACACTGCGGTCGACGATCCGGAAGATCGCCTCGGCGGCGAACGTCTTGGCGATCGAGGTCGCGTCGCCGGCGCTAGAGCCCTGATCGAGTTCCCAACATGCGCGCACCAGCAGCGCTCGGGTGGCCGCGATGTCGATTTCGTTGTCGGCCACCATGTTCTGGATCATGCCGAGATCACCAAGCGTCGAGCCGAATGCCTGACGCTCCACGATGTGCGACAGCGCGGTGTCATGGCCGCGACGCGCGGCGCCGAGCCATCGCATGACGTGCGTCATGCGCGCAGGCCCGAGACGCACCTGGGCGTACTCGAAGCCACGGTCCACCTCCCCGAGCACCGCTTCCTCAGGAACCCGAACGTCGTCGAAGAACACTTCACAGTGGCCGCCCACCATGGACCGGTCCAGGGTCGGGATGTGTCGGCCGACGGTCAGGCCCGCGGTATCGGCGGGGACCAGGAACATGGTGGCGCCGCCGCGCTGGCCGGGCTCCCCGGAGGTGCGGGCCATGACGATGAAGAATCCCGCGCCGTCGGCGCCGGTGATGTACCACTTGCGGCCGGTGATGTACCAGTCGCCCGAACGGCGTTCGGCCTTGGTCGTCAGCGCCGACGGGTCCGAACCCGCGCCCGGCCCGGGCTCGGTCATCGCGAACGCGGATCGCACGTCGCCGGCCGCCAGGGGCGCGAGGTAACGCGCCTTCTGTTCGGGACTGGCCACCTCCGCCAGCAGGTGCACGTTGCCTTCATCGGGGGCGGCGATGTTCACCGCGGCCGGGCCGAACAGTGAATAGCCGGCGGCCTCGAAGACCGGCGCCCGGTCGGACATGTTCAAGCCCAGCCCGCCGTATTCGACGGGAGCGTGCGGTGCGAATACCCCCGCATCGCGAGCAGCGGCTTGCAGTTCTTTCACCGCGGCGTCGCCGCCCGCGGCGGCAATGTCCCCGCCGAAGCGGTCCTCCACCGGCAGCACCACGTCCTCGATGAACGCCCGCGTCTTTTCGACGAGCGCCGACACTTCCGCCGAGTAGCTCAACTCGATCGCCATGACACCCCATCACCACTCTCGCAATGACCGACCGATCACTCGGCCCGAACACTACGGACTGTGACACAAGAGCCCATTTCCCGTCAAAATCGGCCATCGATCGACGTCACCCCCTGCGATATAGTTCAGTATTCCTGAACAAATCGGAGGTGGCCGTGGCGGGATCGCCGGAGTGCGGCACGGCGATCCGCGCCGCCCGTCAGGCCCGAGGTCTGACCGTCCGCGACCTTGCGCAGTGCCTGCAGGTCAGCCCTGCCACGATCAGCGCCATCGAGAACGGCAAGACCGGGATCTCGGTGTCACGCCTCCAGGCGTGTGCCGGGGCGCTGGGCGTCACACCGGCCCAGATCCTGGCGGGCACCGTCTCGGCAGCGCCGGCCCGCCCAACGCACCCGCGCAGCGATGTGGCCGATTCCGGGCAGCGCGATTGGCGACGGTTTCCGCCGCTGGCCCTGGACAGCGTCTTGGCCGCGGCTATCGATGCGTTCGTCGACACCGGCTACCACGGCAGTTCCATGCGGGATGTGTCTGCGCGCGCGGGCATGAGCGTGCCCGGGATCTACCACCACTACCCCGACAAGCAGACCCTGCTGGTGGCGATACTCGACTTGACCATGAGCGAACTGCACTGGCGGGTCGCCGCGGCCCGCGCCGACGCCACAACCGGTCTGCAGGAGGTGCGACTGGTCGTTGAAGCCCTTGCCTTGTTCCACACGCACCGCCAGAAGCTGGCCTTCATCGGAGCCAGCGAGATGCGCAGCCTGACGGTGGCGAACCGGCAACGTATCGCCGACTCACGAAATCAACTGCAGCACAGACTCGACGCCGCCATCGACCGCGCCGCCCGCGAGTCTGACGTCGACATCGCCGATGTCCTCGACCGCCGCATCGCAGGACGCGCCATCACGACCATGTGCACGTCGCTGCCGCAGTGGTTCAACGCCGACGGTCCTGCCACCCCCGAGGAGACCGCACGCACCTACGCCGATTTCGCGGTCTCCCTGCTCACCAAGCCGCGCAGTCCCGGACTGGCTTCCCCACCACCGGCGGCCGACGGCAGAATGTGACCCGTGGCGGGTACCTGGCAGTTCTGGATCGACCGGGGCGGCACGTTCACCGACATCGTGGCGCGCCACCCCGATGGGCGCCTGCTCACCCACAAGCTCCTCTCGGAGAATCCTGAGCAGTACCGCGATGCGGCGGTGGCCGGAATCCGAGCCCTGCTGCAGATCGAGGGCGGTGCACCGATTCCGGCCGGGCTGATCGAGTCGGTGCGGATGGGCACGACGGTAGCCACCAACGCCCTGCTGGAGCGCGCCGGTGAGCGGACCCTGTTGGTCATCACCCGAGGATTCGGCGACGCGCTGCGCATCGCCTATCAGAATCGGCCACACATCTTCGACCGGCAGATCGTGCTGCCCGAGCAACTCTACGAGCGCACCGTCGAGGTCGCTGAACGCGTCGCCGCCGACGGAACCGTGCTGCAGGCGCCGGACCTGGAAGCCTTGGCCGCACAGCTGCGGGCCGCCCACGCCGACGGCATCCGCGCGTGCGCAGTGGTATGCCTGCACAGCTATCGAAATCCCGTGCATGAAAGGCTGATCGGCGATCTGGCCCGCGAGATCGGCTTCGCCCAGGTCTCATTGTCGTGTGAGGTCAGTCCGCTGCCGAAACTGATCCCGCGGGGCGACACCGCGGTAGTCGATGCCTATCTGTCACCGGTACTGCGCCGCTATGTGGCCCAAGTGGCCGACCAGCTCACCGGCGTGCGGCTGATGTTCATGCAGTCCAATGGCGGGTTGGCGGCAGCAGATCACTTCCGCGGCAAGGACGCGATCCTGTCCGGTCCGGCCGGCGGAATCGTCGGCATGGTTCGGATGTCGGCGTTGGCCGGCTTCGAATCGGTGATCGGTTTCGACATGGGCGGAACCTCCACCGATGTATCGCATTACACCGCCAACCTCGGATACGAGCGGGTGTTCACCACCGAGGTCGCCGGCGTACGGCTGCGCGCACCGATGCTGCACATCCACACCGTCGCGGCCGGCGGCGGCTCGATCCTGCACTTCGACGGCAGCCGCTATCGGGTGGGCCCAGAGTCCGCAGGCGCCGACCCGGGGCCGGCCTGCTACCGGCGCGGAGGACCGTTGACCGTCACCGACGCCAACGTCATGCTGGGGCGCATCCAACCAGCCCATTTCCCCGCGGTGTTCGGACCGGCCGGCGACGAACCACTGGACGCAGCGACGGTCGGGCGCTCGTTCGCCGTGCTGGCCGACGAAATCCGTTCCGCCACCGGCGATGACCGCAGTCCCGAACAGGTCGCCGAAGGATTCCTGCGCATCGCCGTGGCCAACATGGCCAACGCGGTCAAGAAGATCTCGGTGGCCCGGGGACACGACATCACCCGCTACGCCTTGACCACCTTCGGTGGTGCCGGCGGACAGCACGCGTGCGCGGTCGCCGACGAGCTCGGCATCCGTACGGTGTTGGTGCCGCCGATGGCGGGTGTGCTCTCCGCACTGGGAATCGGATTGGCCGACACCACCGTGATCCGCGAGCGCGCCGTCGAGACCGAGCTCGATTCGGCCGCCCTCGCCGGATTGGAGGCGGTCGCCGACGACCTGGAGCGGCAGGCTCGCGGCGAGCTCGCCGCCCAGCACATTCCGGCCGGCCAGACCCACGCGATACGCCGGGCGCACCTGCGCTACCAGGGCACCGACACTTCGATCCCGGTCGAGCTCGGCGGCATCGCTGCGATGACGGCGGCGTTCGAAGAGATCCACCGCAGCATGTACTCGTTCCTGATGGAGCGTGCGCTGATCGCCGAGGCGGTTTCGGTCGAGGCGACCGGGCTCACCGAGCAACCCGAGCTGTTCGGGCGAAGCGATGCCGACGCATCCCGTCAACCCGCTGAAGTCGTGCGCCTCTACGCCGGTGGTGCCTGGCATGACGCACCGCTGCACCAGCGGGACGCGATCACCGACGTGGTGGTCGGGCCGGCGGTCATCGCCGAGGACAACGCCACCACCGTCGTCGACGATGGTTGGCAGGCCCAGCTCACCGCCGACGGTCAACTGGTACTGCAACGGCTGGACTCGACCGCGCCGGTTGCCGCTGGGACCGCGGCCGATCCGGTGTTGCTGGAGATCTTCAACAACCTGTTCATGGCCATCGCCGAGCAGATGGGAACCCGACTGGAGGCGACCGCCCAGTCGGTGAATATCCGTGAGCGGCTGGACTTCTCCTGCGCATTGTTCGACGCCGACGGCAATCTGGTGGCCAATGCGCCCCATATCCCGGTGCACCTGGGATCGATGGGCGCCACCGTCAAGGAGGTCATCTCCCGCCGGGCCGGCACGATGCGGCCCGGCCAGGTCTATGCGGTCAACGACCCGTATCACGGCGGTACCCACCTGCCCGACATCACCGTCGTCACTCCGGTGTACGCCGAAGCCGCGAGCCCAAACGAACCGGTGTTGTTCTTTGTGGCCTCGCGCGGTCACCACGCCGAGATCGGCGGCACCACACCCGGTTCCATGCCCGCGGACAGCCGGTCCGTGGTCGAGGAAGGTGTGCTCTTCGACAACTGGCTACTGGTCGACGACGGCCACTTTCGCGAGACACCGACCCGCGAACTTCTCACCGCGGCGACCTACGCCTCACGCAGTCCCGACACCAACCTCGCGGATCTGCGTGCGCAGGTCGCCGCCAACCAGAAGGGCATCGACGAGATCCGCTCGATGATCTCCCATTTCGGTCTGGATGTCGTGCAGGCTTACATGCGCCACGTCCAGGACAACGCCGAGGAGGCGGTGCGCCGGGTCATCGATTCCCTCGACGACGGCGAGTACCGCTACGAGATGGACTCCGGCGCGACGATCGCGGTGCGGGTTACCGTCGACCGCGCCGCACGCGGTGCCACCATCGACTTCGCCGGAACGTCGGCGCAGTTGGCGACAAACTTCAACGCCCCGTCATCGGTGGCCACCGCCGCAGTGCTCTACGTGTTCCGCACACTGGTAGCCGACGACATCCCGATCAACGACGGGTGCCTGCGCCCGCTACGGATCACGATCCCGGACGACACCCTGTTGTCGCCGGTCTACCCGGCCGCGGTGGTCGCCGGTAACGTCGAGACCTCCCAGGCGATCACCGGTGCCCTGCTGGCCGCACTGCGGGTGCAGGCCGAGGGCTCCGGGACGATGAACAATGTCACGTTCGGCAACGCCGGCCACCAGTACTACGAGACGCTCGGCTGCGGGTCGGGGGCGGGCGAAGGTTTCGACGGCGCATCGGTGGTGCAGACCCACATGACCAACTCGCGGCTCACCGACCCCGAGGTGCTGGAGATGCGGTTCCCGGTGTTGTTGCGCGAGTATGCGATCCGCCACGGCAGCGGCGGGGTCGGGCGCTGGCACGGCGGTGATGGCGGCGTACGCAAGATCGAATTCCTCGAGCCGATGACCGTCAGTGTGCTGACCGGGCACCGGCGCGTTGCGCCCTACGGTATGGCCGGGGGCCAAACCGGCGGCTTGGGACGCAACCGGGTGGAACGTGCGGACGGCTCGGTGACCGAGTTGGCCGGTTGCGATTCCACCGACCTTCTACCCGGCGACGTGCTGGTGATCGAGACTCCCGGTGGCGGCGGGTATGGCGAGCCCGCCTGATCGCGGGTTAATCTCACGCGATGCGAGACCAGTGGAGCCGACGCGGTTTCTTCGGCCTCTGCGGCGCGGCCGGTGCCACCGTGCTGCTGGCATCCTGCTCGTCGGAGGAGCACCCCGACGACGGCGCACCCGGGCCGGTCACCATCGCCCATATCTTCGGTGAGACCACTGTCCCGGAGCCGCCCAGCCGGGTGGTCTGCGCCGGCTACACCGGCCAGGACGACCTGCTGGCGCTCGGTGTCGTCCCGATCGCGGTGACCAATTGGTTCGGCGATCAGCCGTTCGCGGTGTGGCCCTGGGCGCAGCGACAGCTCGGGGATGCCAAACCGGTGGTGCTGGACTTGGACAACGGGATCGCGGTCGCACAGATCGCCGACCTCAAGCCGGATCTGATCATCGCGACAAACGCCGGGGTGGACGCCGACACCTATCAGAAGTTGTCGGCGATCGCGCCGACCCTGCCGCAGTCGGGGGGTGACGCCTTCTTCGAGCCCTGGAAGGTTCAGGCCGCCGCCATCGGCAAGGCGGTGCATCGCGGCCAGCAGATGCAGTCGCTGATCGACGGGGTCGACAGCGCGTTCACCGACGTCGCCGCTGCACGCCCCGGCTTCAAGGGCAAGAAGGTGCTGCTGCTGGCCGGCCGACTGGACCAGGGCAATGTCAGCGCCGCCACCGGCTGGCGGACCGCGTTTCTGACGCAGATGGGGTTGACCGTCGCCGAGGCGCCCACGGTGATCGAGCACGAGCGGATCAGATCGGCACTCGGCGGCGCGGATGTGCTGATCTGGACCACCGAGAGCGACGACGAGCGCACGGCGCTGCTGGCCGATCCGGACATCGCCGCGTTCGAGTCACGCAGCATCTTCACAACCAAGGATCAGGCCGGCGCGATCGCCTTCGCCTCCCCGCTGAGCTACCCACTGGTGGCCGGACAGCTACCCGCGCTGATCGCCAAGATCACTGGTTAGGGCCAACTCTGCGCGTTCAGTAAGACCCCTCTGGCATACCCCGCAGAATTGTGTTCTACGTCACTTTTTGGCGTCATTCAGGGCTACGGTCGTGGCATGAGCGTGGCATTGGATTTCCAGGATTTCACCAAGACCGACGTGATCGTCGACTACGGCGACAGCGCCTTGCTGCTGCAGTTCGACTCCACCATCGACGTGCTGGCATGGACCGCGGCGCTGCATTCCGCCGCGCTGCCCGGCGTTGTCGACATCGTCCCGGCGTCCCACACGGTATTGGTGAAACTGGCCGCCCCCAGGTACCGGGCCGGCGTCCGGCGCCGCCTGACGACCCTGGACGTCGACCCGGACGCAGTCCAGACCCGTGCCCCCGATGGACTCGCAGATGTGGTGGTCGACGTTATCTACGACGGGCCAGACCTGACCGAGGTGGCTGAACTCACCGGCCTGAGCGTCGCCCAGGTCATCAATGCCCACACCGCAACGCCCTGGTTGGTGGGGTTCGGCGGATCCACTCCGGGCTTCGCCTACCTGCTCGGCGGCGACCCCAGGCTGCAGGTGCCCCGCCGCGCCGAGTTGCGTCCGGTTCCGGCCGGCTCGGTGGCGCTGGCCGGCCAGTTCAGCGGCATCTATCCGCGCCAGTGGCCGGGCGGTTGGCAGGTGATCGGCCACACCGACGCCCTGTTATGGGACCTCGAGCGTCCCGCCCCGGCGCTGTTGACGCCGGGCCTGTCCGTGCGATTCCGGGCTGCGTGACCGCCATGACAACCACCCTGGAAGTTCTGCACACCGGCCCGCTGGCCCTGGTCGAAGATCTGGGCCGGGCCGGGATGGGGCACCTCGGAGTCAGCCCGTCCGGAGCGGCCGACCGCCGCTCGCACAAGCTGGCCAACCGGCTGCTGGCCAACCCCGACGATCGCGCCACCATCGAGGTGGCATTCGGCGGATTGTCCGTGCGAGTCCACGGCGGAGACGTCGACATCGCGGTCACCGGCGCCGACACCGACCCGAATGTCAACGGAGTCAGCTTCGGCACCAACAGCATTCAACATGTCCGCGACGGCCAGGTGGTCTCCTTGGGCAGGCCGCGCTCTGGCCTGCGCAGCTATTTAGCCGTGCGGGGCGGCATCGATGTCACCCCGGTGCTGGGTTCCCGCAGTTACGACGTGATGGGTGAGATCGGCCCCGCCCCGTTGCGTGACGGCGATGTGCTGCAGATCGGCGAACGGACCGGCCACTTCCCCGAGATCGACCAGGCACCGGTGGCGACCATCCCCGACGACGTGGTCGAGTTGCGGGTGACACCGGGTCCACGCGACGACTGGTTCGTCGACCCCGACATCATGGTGCGCACCAATTGGCTGGTGAGTAACCGCAGCGACCGCGTCGGCATGCGCTTGGTGGGGATGCCGCTGGAATACCGCTGGCCGGAGCGGCAATTGCCCGCCGAGGGCGCCGACCGGGGCGCAATCCAGATCCTGCCGAACGGCTTTCCGATAATCCTGGGTCCCGACCATCCGGTGACCGGCGCCTACCCGGTGGTCGGGGTGGTGGTCGACGAGGACATCGACACGTTGGCCCAGGTTCAGCCCGGGCAGACCGTACGGATGCACTGGTCTCGGCCCCGCCAGCACCCCGCCTCGCGCTCGGCCTGGTAGGCCCGTCGGGTGCCCGGCCAGGTTCATACCGCCCGCCTGATCCACACCAGCGATCTGGACGATGAGACCCGCCGCGGCGCCCATCGGCTGGTCACCGAAGCCTCCGGGGGCACACTTTCCGACGCCGATTGGCAGCACGCGCTCGGCGGCATGCACGCATTGATCTGGCACCACGGCGTCCTGATCGCCCACGGCTCGGTGATCCGGCGCCAACTGCTCTATCGCGGCAGATCTCTGCGGTGCGGCTATATAGAGGCCGTCACCGTCCAGGCCGACTACCGGGAGCGGGGCCTGGGCACCGCGGTACTTGAGGCATGCGAACAGGTGATCCGCGGCGCGTTCGAGCTCGGCGCGCTCAGTTCTCCAAGTTTCAGCCGCCGGCTCTACACCGCGCGCGGATGGTTGCTGTGGCGTGGGCCCACGGCCGTCCTAGCGCCGACCGGTCCGGTGCGCACCCCCGAGGCGGATGGAACCGTGTTCGTCATGCCGGTGGGTACCGACCTGGACATCACCGCTGAGCTGACCTGCGACTGGCGAGACGGTCACGTGTGGTAGCCGGATGGTTAACGGATGGTTGACGCACGGTGTATGCGCGGTGACCGAACGGTTCACAGGCAAAACCACACGCGATCGCTGGAGTGTTCATAAGAATCAGCCGTGCGATTGAAGCATCGCCCAGACTGATTGTTAACTTAATATTGCATGGACCTCACCGGCAAACCGGCTCGGGACAGCGCGCATCGGAGCTGCTCACTCTTGACCGCGAAGTTTCCAGGGCCCTGACCAGGCTGTACTCCGCACGTCGGCCGCGTCGGCGCCCTGCAGCTTGGCCGGAGACGCTTCGTGCGTCAGGCCCGATTTTGTGGCTCCCTGCCACTCTGCTGCCAATAGTCGCAGGGGCCCGACTTCGGGGCGACGCCTAACGCGCGTGGCCTTATGGTGTGACCGTCACGGCTTGCCCCGGCCCTGACGGTCCCCCTCTCGAAAGACGCACTCTCATGCTGTACGAGTTCTGGCACAACTTCACCCACAACTTGTTCAAGCCACTGCTGCTTTTCTTCTACATGGGCTTCCTCATCCCCCTGCTGAAGATCCAGTTCGAGTTCCCCTACGTCCTGTATCAAGGCTTGACGCTGTATTTGCTGCTGGCCATCGGCTGGCGGGGCGGCGAAGAGCTCGCGACCATCGACTCGTCGAGCATCGGTGGCGTCCTGGGCTTCATGGTGCTGGGCTTCGCAGCCAACTTGATCATCGGATTCGTCGCCTACTGGCTGTTGACCCGGATGACCAAGATGAGACGCGTGGACCAGGCCACCGTCGCCGGATATTACGGGTCGGACTCCGCCGGCACTTTCGCCACCTGCCTTGGCGTGCTGGCCACGCTGGACATCGCGTTCGACGCCTACATGCCGGTGATGCTGGCCGTCATGGAGATACCGGGCTGCATCGTGGCCCTGGTTCTAGTGTCACGGTTGCGGGCACGCGGAATGGACGCCCGCGGCAACATGCCCGGCGAGCCCGGTTACAACAAGAGGGGGGCCCGCCGGCAACTAGTCGCCGCCACCGCCCAGGTGAACGGAGCGCACGCCAAGACGGGTCACGATCACGGCATCCAAGACGAGATCGACCTCGCGCTGGAACGGCAGGAGCACGCCGCGCCGAGCGCGACCACGGTGACTACATCAACGGCACCGCCCAGCGGAGCACTGATGCGCGAGGTGCTGCTCAACCCGGGGCTCTACCTGCTTTTCGGCGGGATCCTCATCGGCTTCGTCGGCCGCCTGCAGGGGGCCTCGGTCATCGAAGACGGTGACCACGTCTTCGTCACCGCGTTCCAGGGGATGCTGTGCCTCTTCCTGCTCGAAATGGGGATGACCGCCTCACGCAAGCTCAAGGACCTGCGGTCGGCGGGACGCGGTTTGATCGCCTTTGGACTGTTGGCGCCCAACCTCTTTGCGGTGGCCGGAATCTTCCTCATCCACACCTATTCGCAAATCACCGGCACCCATTTCGAAGCCGGCAGCTACGTACTGTTCGCAGTGCTGTGCGGCGCGGCTTCCTACATCGCCGTACCGGCGGTGCAAAGAATGGCGATCCCCGAGGCCAGTCCGACGGTTCCACTGGCCGCATCGCTGGGCCTGACGTTCTCCTACAACGTAACCATCGGGATACCGCTGTATATGCAGATCGCGAAGGCCGTCAACATGTGGCTTCCAGTCAGCTGACAGAAGGTTCCAACCGAACGCAACGCTTCTCCAGTTGGCCGGTCAACCAGGCGAAATATCCTGTGCGCGCGGCCAATACGTGACGTGGGCCACTCATAGTCCGTGAGCCCATTGCATTTTCAGGTTCTGCTCTGCCACTTGCCAGATCGGGTCGGTAGGTTCGCACACCGTCCATCGTGATGCGAGATTCTGTGCGTGGCGGTGGCCCAGAGCCCGAGGAGATCGCATGACGAACGGCCACATCACCAATTTCGATCCTGAGGACTGCGCAGCGTGGGAGGCCGGCAATGCCGCCATCGCACGCCGCAACCTGATCTGGTCCACCGCCAGTACCCACGTCGCGTTCTCCATCTGGTCGCTGTGGTCGGTGGTGGTGCTGTTCATGCCCGAGTCGGTCTACGGCATCAAGGCCGGCGACAAACTATTGCTGGCCGCGGTCGCCACCCTGGTCGGTGGATGCGTCCGCGTGCCCTACGTTCGGGCCACCGCGAAATTCGGCGGCCGCGACTGGGCAGTGGCCTCCTCGCTGATCTTGCTGATCCCGACCGTCGGGACGCTGCTGCTGCTCGTCAACCCGGGTCAGCCACTGTGGATGTACCTGGTGTGCGCTGCGCTGACCGGCCTGGGCGGCGGCAACTACGCGGCCTCGCTGGCCAACGTCGACGCCTTCTACCCCCAGCGCCTCAAGGGCGTCGCCCTCGGACTGTGCGGCGGCATCGGCAACCTCGGAGTGGCAGCCATCCAGCTCGTCGGCCTCCTGGTCCTGGCCACCGTCGGCAACACCAAGCCCGAATTGGTCTGCTCGGTGTACCTGGTGCTGCTTGCCGTGGTGGGCACCTGCGCAGCGCTGTGGATGGACAACCTCGACCACGGCATGGAAGAGGTGGGCAGCATCCGGTCGATCCTGTCGGTCCCAGACAGCTGGATCGTCTCAGCGCTGTACTGCGCAGCGTTCGGCTCGTTCATCGGCTTCGCGTTCGCGTTCGCCCAAGTGCTGCACGTCACCTTCGAAAAGGCCGGCCACAGCCCCGCCGAGGCGGCGCTCTACGCCGCACGAATCGCGTTCCTGGGCCCACTGTTGGGGGCCTTGGCCCGCATCTACGGCGGCCGGGTGGCCGACCGCCGCGGCGGGGGCCGCGTCACCCTGGTGGTGTTCCTCGGCATGATCCTGGCGTCCGCCGCACTGGTTGCGACCAGCACCATCGACGACCACACCACCCGCGCAACCACATCGACGATCGCGATCTACATCGCCGCATTCATGGTGCTGTTCATCCTTGCCGGGATGGGTAACGGATCGGTGTTGAAGATGATCCCGTCGATCTTCGAGGCCCGCAGTCGCTCGCTGGACGCCGACGAAGCCGCGCGCCGGCATTGGGCACGTTCACATTCCGGCGCCTTGATCGGGTTCGCCACCGCAGTCGGCGCACTCGGCGGGGTCGCCATCAACCTCATCCTGCGCCAGGCCTACGCCAGCTCCGGGTCAGAGACGCCGGCGTTCTGGGTGTTTCTGGTGTCATACTGCGCCGTTGCGGGTTTGACCTGGGTGATGTACGTCCGTCGGCCGCGAGGCGCTCGAAGCACCCGGGTACCGGTCGACACCGAAAAGATCTCGGCGTGACACCGAACACGAGTCACATAGGGCAACGGTTCCGAAATCGCTCGGTAACACAGATGAAATTCGCTGAGGCTAAATCTTATACATGAGTACCGCTGTCTACGCCGCCGGTCACCGTATCGAGATCGAGGAGAGCCGGGTCCTCGTGGATGGGATGGTCAAGCCAGTCTCTCCAGCCGGCCTGGCCGCCCTGCGCGTCCTAGCGCACCGTCCGGGCAACGTCGTGGCCCGGGACACCCTGCTGCGCGCACTTCCGGGACGGGGCAACAGCACGCACGCTGTGGAGTCTGCCGTGCTCCGACTGCGAACAGCGCTGGGCGACAGCCAGATCGTCGCTACCGTGGTCAAGCGGGGGTACCGACTCGCCGTCGACAGTGAGCAGGGCGCGGCATGATCCCCATCCTGGTCGCGCACGGAACCCGCCAGCCCGACGGGGTCGTTATGATCGGCGAACTCGCCGAACGGGTCAGCGCCCTGCTGGCACAACCGGTCAGAGTGGCATTCGTCGACGTACTGGGACCCAGCCCGGCCGAGATCCTGGCCGCGGAGGCCGAGGACGGCTGCCCGGCCATTCTCGTCCCCGCCTTCCTGGCCCGCGGCTACCACGTCGGCGTCGACGTTCCCACCCAGGTTGCCACCAGCGGTCATCCCGACGTCACGATCACTCCGGCGCTGGGACCCGACGCTCGTGTCGCCGCGGTGGTCGCCGCTCGGCTTACCGAATCAGGCTGGCGCCCCGGAGACTCGGTGGTTCTCGCTGCAGCCGGATCCTCAGACCCGGTCGCGCAGAACGACCTCAAGAACGCAGCGCAGATGGTGTCCGGAATGATCGGATCGCCCGTCACAGTGGCTTTCGCCGCTATCGGTGAGCCCAGCGTTCCCGAGGCTGTCGCCGACCTGCGCAGCCAAGGCGCGTCACGCGTCGTGATCGCGTCGTACTTGTTGGCCGACGGCCTTTTCCAGCGCCGCCTGCGCGAGGCCGGCGCGGATCTAGTGACCGATCCACTGGGCACCCATCGTGGGATCGCCCGAGTCGTCGCCGACCGGTTCATCACTGCCCACACGCGGATTCCGGTGCGATAAACCCCCTTTCGACAACTCCTCTGCGTCAGCGCAAACTTTGGGCCGACGCGGGAACTGTGAATTCCTTTCTGGCCCCGCCGTGTTGATCGGTGCCCCGCGCTGCCTCCTGACTCTCGCCGGAGCCGCTGTGCGCCTCACACGCGACCTTTAGCGCCGTGAGGAGAAGTTCACGGCTGAGTCATCTCGTGCAGCATTGCGGTAACGAAAGATTTCTACCGTGACCACATGGCCCGTTCACACCTGATTACCCAGTGGGATCCCGAAGACACCGTCGCCTGGAACGCCGGCAACGACAAGATTGCGCGGCGCAATCTGATCTGGTCGACAGTTGCTGAGCACGCCGGCTTTTCGATCTGGTCGATCTGGTCGGTAATGGTGTTGTTCATGCCCGAGTCGGTGTACGGCTTCAGCGCCGGCGACAAGTTCCTGCTGGCAGCCACCGCCACCCTCGCCGGCGGCCTGCTGCGCATACCGTATTCGCTGGCCACCGCGGCCTTCGGCGGGCGCAACTGGACGATCTTCTCCGCGCTGGTGCTGTTGATCCCGACCATCGGGATGATGGGCCTGCTGGCCAATCCGGGACTGCCACTGTGGCCTTACCTGGTGTGCGCGGCCATGACCGGCCTAGGCGGGGGCAACTTTGCCGCCTCGATGACCAACGTGAATGCCTTCTACCCACATCGACTCAAGGGCTGGGCGCTGGCGGTCAATGCCGGGGGCGGCAACCTGGGCGTTCCGCTGGTCCAGCTGGTCGGGTTGGCGGTGCTGGCCACCGTGGGTAACCGCCAGCCGTATTGGGTGTGCGCCATCTATCTGGTGGTCCTCGCGGTGGCCGCAATAGGCGCAGCACTTTTCATGGACAATCTCGACGGTCAAAGGGCAGACCTGACGGCCATGCGTGCGATCCTTCCCGAACTCGACACGTGGATCGTCGCACTGCTCTACATCGGCACGTTCGGTTCTTTCATCGGGTTCTCGTTCGCCTTCGGCCAGGTGTTGCAGATCAGCTTTGTGGGCGGCGGCCAGAGTGCCGCGCAGGCCTCGTTGCACGCTGCCCAAATAGCGTTCTTGGGCCCGCTGTTGGGGTCGTTGTCACGGATCTTCGGTGGGCGCCTCGCCGATCGGCTCGGCGGCAGCCGCGTCACGCTGGCCGCCTTCGGAGGCTTGTTCGCAGCCTCCGCGTTGCTCGTCGCCGTGAGCACCCTGGATAGCAACCGCACCGGTCCCACAACGGGTGCAGTCATGGTGGGTTACGTCATCGGCTTCGTAGCGCTGTTCATCGTCTCCGGAATCGGCAATGGCTCGGTGTACAAGATGATTCCGTCGGTCTTCGAGGTCCGCAGTCACCGAATGGGTATGCACGAGAGCGACCGTCGGCACTGGGCGCGGGCCATGTCGGGCGCGCTGATCGGGTTTGCCGGCGCCATCGGCGCGTTGGGCGGCGTAGGAATCAACCTGGCGCTGCGCCAGTCGTATATCACCAGCGGCTCGGCGACCACAGCGTTCTGGATCTTCCTGGTGGGCTATGTCGGTGCCGCGGCGCTGACCTGGCTGCGGTACGTGCGTCGGCCGTTCGTCGCCCCGCAGCCGGCCCAAGCCGCGTTGGCTCCGGCGTAAGGTGTCCACTTCGCTGAGCGGTTATCGGGTCGCGGTGACGTCAGCGCGCCGCGCTGACGAGCTCTGCACCCTGCTGCGGCGCCACGGCGCCTCGGTCTGCGCAGCCCCAGCTATCGCCATGATCGACTTGACCGACGACGTCGTTCTGCGCGGGCGTACCGAATCATTGATCGAGACACCACCAGATGTCCTGGTTGTGACGACCGCCATGGGCTTTCGCGGCTGGATCGCTGCGGCCGAAGGGTGGGGCATCGCCGACCGGCTGATCGCAGCCCTGACCACCGCCCGCATCGTGGCCCGGGGACCGAAGGCAGTCGGCGCGTTGCGCACCGTGGGCCTGTCCGAGGAGTGGTCGCCCGAATCCGAGTCGTCAGAGGCGATGGTCGATTACCTGAAGTCCGATATTGCCGGCGCTCGTATGGCAGTACAGCTACACGGCACCACCGGCGACTGGGATCCCGCCCCCGAGCTGCTCGATCAATTTCGCAGAGCGGGAGCCGAAGTGCTTTCCATCCCCGTCTACCGGTGGCGGCCGGCCCACCCCGGCGGGGAATTCGACCAGCTCACCTCGCAGATCGCCCAGCGACAGTTCGACGCGGTCAGCTTCACCTCGGCTGCCGCCGTGATGGCGACACTCGCTCGCGCGGCCGATCTCGGTATCTCCGACGCGCTGCTTCTGGCTCTGCGGTCCGACGTACACGCGATGTGCGTCGGACCGTTGACTGCGCGGCCGTTGGCGCTGCTGAACGTTCCTACCTCGTCGCCGCGACGAATGCGCTTGGGGGCGTTGGCTCGCCACATCATCGACGAGCTGCCGCGGCTGCGCACCCACACCGTTCAGGCCGCCGGCCATCGAATCGAACTGCGCGGCAGTTGCGTGATAATCGACGGGGTGGCCAAGCCGATGTCGCCCTCGAGCATGGCCACGCTGCGGGCGCTGGCCCACCAGCCCGGCCGAGTCGTATCGCGCCAGACGCTGCTCGAAGCGTTGCCCGGCAACGGCGCCAGCACTCACGCGGTGGAAACCGCCGTACTGCGACTGCGAACCACACTGGGCGACAAGAATATTGTCGCCACGGTTGTCAAGCGGGGGTACCGCCTGGCCGTGGACCAGGTAGATCAGGAAGCGGGCTAGGCCCGACTAGGCGACGGCCCTTTCCGCGACGGGCTCCCCGACCTGTACATAGCCGTCCTCGCTGATCCGAGTGGGGTACACCCGCACCGACACGCTCGGGTCATCCAGGCAGCTGCCGTCGTCGAAGGCGAACGCCTGCTTCTTGAGCGGGGAGATGACCGAAAGCCGGCCCCCGCGGTCACCGACGATTCCGCGAGACATCACCGCTGCACGGAAGAACGGGTCGATGTTGCAGACCGCGCGGACCGAGCCGTCGTCAAGCCGGAACAGGGCCGCCTGCTTACCGTTCGCGAGCAAGACGCCGACGCCGAGTCCTGGAATCAGACTGTCGTAGCGGCAGGCGGTGGTCCAAGTGGCGATGTTGCTGGTGCTCATGATTCCTCCTTAGATGAGCGCACGACCGGGACGGGTAACGGGATCTTGCGGCCGTCGCGCACGGTGAACGCGACGGTGGGGTCTTCGGCGTCGGGGGCGTTGACGAACGAGACGAAGCGCGACAACTTCTCCGGGTCGTCGAGGACGCCCTTCCACTCGTCGGTGTAGTTGTCGACGTGGCGGGCCATCTCCGCCTCGAATTCCTCTGCCAGCCCGAGGGAGTCGTCGCAGACGACCTCGCGGACATGGTCGAGTCCGCCTTCCATCGCGTCGATCCACGGCGCGGTGCGCTGTAACCGATCGGCAGTGCGGATGTAGAACATCAGGAACCGGTCGACGTAGCGGAACACGGTCTCGGTGTCGAGGTCACTGGCGAGCAGCTGGGCGTGCTTGGGAGACATACCGCCGTTGCCGCCGACGTAGAGATTCCAACCGATCTCGGTTGCGATCACACCGACGTCTTTGGCGCGCGCCTCGGCACACTCGCGCGCGCAGCCCGAGACGCCCATCTTGATCTTGTGCGGCGCGCGCAGCCCTCGGTAGCGCAGCTCCAAATCGATGGCCATCTTGACGGAGTCCTGCTGCCCGTATCGGCACCAGTCGCTGCCCACGCAGCTCTTCACCGTCCGCAACGACTTGCCGTATGCCTGACCGGATTCCATGCCGGCGTCCACCAGCTTGCGCCAGATCGCGGGCAGCTGATCCACGCGTGCACCGAACATATCGATGCGCTGACCGCCGGTGATCTTGGTGTAGAGGCCGAATTCCTGGGCGATCTGGCCGATCAGGATCAGGTGCTCGGGCTTGATCTCGCCGCCTGGCACCCGCGGAACCACTGAGTAACTGCCGTTGCGCTGAATGTTGGCCAGGAAGTGGTCGTTGGTGTCCTGCAGAGCCGCCTGCTCGCCGGACAGGATGTGGTCGGAGCCGGTGGACGCCAGGATGGAGGCGACGGTGGGCTTGCAGATGTCACAGCCGTGGCCGGTGCCGAAGCGCTCCAGCAGTTCGGAGAAGGTACGGATTCCGGTGACCTGGACGATCTCGAACAGCTCCGCGCGTGACTGGGCGAAGTGTTCGCACAGCGCCTTGGACTGCTCGACACCCTCGGCGACCAGCAACTCCTTGAGCAACGGAATGCAGGACCCACACGAGGTACCCGCCTTGGTGCAGTCCTTCAGGCTCTGCACGTCGTGGCAGCCGCCGGCGATCGCGTCGCACAGCTGGTCCTTGCTGACGTTGTTGCAGGAACAGATCTGCGCCGCCCCAGGCAACGCACTGATCCCCAGTGCGCTCTTGCTGTCGCCGGAGCCTGCCGGGGCGATCAGGTCCAGGGGATCGCCAGGCAGCTCGGCGCCGACCATCGGGCGCAGCACACCGTAAGAAGAGGCGTCGCCGACCAGGATCCCGCCGAGCAGGGTCTTGGCGTCGTCAGAAAGCACCAGTTTGGCGTAGGTCCGCTTCACCGGATCATTGATCACGACCGACAGTGAGTTCTCGGTCGCCCCCATCGCGTCGCCGAAGCTGGCCACGTCGACACCGAGCAGCTTGAGCTTGGTGGACATATCCGCCTCGCCGAATTCGGCCACACCCTCGAGCAGGCGGTCGGCAACCACCTCGGCGCTGGTGTATCCGGGCCCGACCAATCCGTAGCAGACACCCTCGATGGCGGCCACCTCGCCGATCGCGTACACGTCGGAATCGCTCGTCCGACAGCACAGATCGGTCAAGACACCGCCACGGTCGGCGATCGCCAGGCCGGCCTCACGGGCCAGTTCGTCACGCGGGCGCACCCCCGCGGCGAAGATCACCAGTCCGGCCTCGATCGCGGCGCCGTCGGAGAGGTTCACCCGCAGAGTGGGCGAACCGTACTGGTGAGTCTGCTGCTCGATGGACTCGGTGCCCACGCCGACGTGCACCGCGATGCCCAGCTCCGAGATCATCCGGCTCAGCAGGACACCGCCGGCGTCGTCGAGCTGTTGGGGCATCAGCCGCGGCGCCATCTCGACGATGTGCGGTTCGATCCCCGACGCGCGCAGCGCGTTGGCGGCCTCGAGTCCCAGCAGCCCGCCGCCGATCACCACTCCGGCTCGGGTGTTACCGGCTTCGAGCATGCACTGGATGTCGGCCCGGATCCCGTCCAGATCGTCCAGGGTCCGGTAGACGTGACAGCCGGGCAGGTCGTGGCCGGGCACCGGGGGGACGAAGGCGCGCGATCCGGTCGCCAGCACCAGGGTGTCGTAGCCGTACCGCTGCCCATCGACGGCCAGCACCGATTTGTCGGCCAGGTCGACCTTCTCGACCCGGGTGCTCAGCATCAGCCGCACCTGCTCGTCGTCGGCGTAATCGTTGCCCGGCAGCGCCAGCCGGGACCGGTCCCACCCGTCGGTGTAGGAGGTCAACCCGACGCGGTCGTAGGCGGGATCGGACTCCTCGGCGAGCACCGTGACCCGCCAGTTTCCGCCGCCGGACCGGCTTCTTAGGGCCTCCACGAAGCGGTGCCCCACCATGCCGTGTCCGACCACGACAAGGTCTTTCACAGCGCGCGGGGTTTCGATCGTGGTCATGAAAACGAGGCTATGAAGCCGATATTGCCGGAATATCGCCATACGTTACAAGCGTGTGACGGTCTGCTCACGCGGCTGTGAGGCCCCTCACGACCGCCCATTCTGAAGTGCTCGTTCACCCACGGCGAACACGGAACTTTAGCGTAATCGACTCAAGTTCTATCCGGTGACGGACCGGTACCCGACCGGCACGCAAGCAATCACCACAAGGAGACACCCATGAGCACCCTGACTCTGTGGCAGCGCAAGCCCCCCTTCGACACCGACCGTTGGGTCCGCGACTTCTTCGGTCCGGCCACGGCCAGTGACTGGCGGGCGCCCGCCGCGACCGGGTTCCGCCCGGCCGCCGAGATCATCAAGGACGGCGACGACGCGGTGGTCCGGCTGGAACTGCCGGGCATCGACGTCGACAAGGACGTGACGGTCGAACTCGACGGCGGCCACCTGGTGGTGCGCGGCGAACGCCGCGACGAGCACGCCGAGACCGACGCCGGCACCAACCGCACGCTGCGCGAGGTGCGCTACGGCGCGTTCCGCCGCTCGTTCGCGGTTCCGGCCCATGTCACCGGCGAAGCCGTGACGGCGACGTATGACGCCGGCGTACTGACGGTCCGGGTAGCCGGCGTGTACGCGGGCACCCAGCCGCAGTCCATCGCCATCACCAAGTAAGCCGCCGAAGCACCGTCCGACCCGAAAACCCCTGCACACGCCCGTGTGTGGGGGTTTTCGGCGTCCAACACGTCCTGCGCGCAACGTGATCTGTCTCACGTTCGGTTCCACATGTGATTAGCATCGGGTGAACGTACTGTGATCCGTACCACCCGAGGAGGTCTGGTGTCGAGCACTACCGAACTCGCCGAACTGCACACCCTGATTGGTGACCTGCGGCGTTGCGTGCTGGGGCTGAAGACGCGCTTCGGCGACATCCCTGGAATGCGCCGCATCGAACTGGACGCCGAGCGCATCCTCACCGATGTTCAACTCCTCGAATCCGATGCCGGAGAGCTGGACTTGGAACGCTGGGCGGCCGAGCGGGCGCACGAGAAGATCACCATCCCGGACACCGAATACGACAGCGAATTCTGGCGCGACGTCGACGACGAAGGCGTCGGCGGCCAAGGCAGGTACTGACCCACACCGGGTGCTGCTTGCGGCCAAGGGGCGCCCTCCGACGAACTGAGCCGAAGGGAACCCCACCAGATGAGCGCACCCGCCGTGAACCGTCCCGGCGTCTTCTCGGCGACTCGCGCGCGGATCGCGAATCGCACGCTGCGTAACGACCGCTGGTGGCTGTCGCCGCTGCGGGTGAACCTCGGACTGGACGCGTTCATCATCTACGCGACCATCCGGTCGTTCTGGGGCAGCGCCTACTGGGTTGACAAGTACCACTACCTGACGCCGTTCTACTCGCCGTGCATCAGCGCGTCATGCGTGCCCGGCTCAAGCCACCTGGGCGTCTGGCTACCGGAATTTCCTCGGTGGATTCCCTTGGGGGCATTGGTATTGCCCTTCCTGCTGTGTTTCCGGCTCACCTGCTACTACTACCGGAAGGCCTATTACCGAGCCTTCTGGCAGTCGCCGACGGCCTGCGCGGTTCCCGAACCCCGCGCCCACTACACCGGCGAGACCCGCTTCCCGCTGATCCTGCAGAACAGCCACCGCTACTTCTTCTATGCCGCGTTCGCGCTGGCCGCGCTCAATACCTATGACGCGATCGCCGCGCTGCACTCCGATGACGGGCCTGGCGGATTCGGGTTCGGCGTGGGCAACATCGTGTTGTTCACCAACGTGGCGATGCTCTGGGCCTATACCGGCGGCTGCCACTCGTGCCGGCACGTGTTCGGCGGTCGCCTCAACCACTTCTCCAAACACCCGGTCCGCTACTGGTTCTGGACGAAGATCAGCTGGTTCAACGGCCGTCACCAGCAGTTCGCCTGGATCACCCTGGGCACGCTGGCGTTTACCGACCTCTACATCGCCCTGGTGTCCAGCGGCGTCATCACCGATTTCCGGTTCGTCGGCTAAGTGCCGCGATCACACGAAGGGTTAGCGAGAATTCATGGTTGAAGTCGAACGGCACTCCTACGACGTGGTCGTGATCGGTGCCGGGGGCGCTGGCCTGCGCGCGGTCATCGAAGCCCGCGAGCAGGGCCTGAGCGTTGCGGTGGTGTGTAAGTCGCTGTTCGGCAAGGCACACACCGTGATGGCCGAGGGCGGTTGCGCGGCGTCGATGGGCAACGTCAACTCCAAGGACAACTGGCAGGTGCACTTCCGCGACACCATGCGCGGCGGGAAGTTCCTCAACAACTGGCGGATGGCCGAGTTGCATGCCCGGGAAGCACCCGAGCGGGTCTGGGAACTGGAGACCTACGGTGCGCTGTTCGACCGCACCCCCGACGGAAAGATCAACCAGCGCAACTTCGGCGGCCACACCTATCCGCGGTTGGCCCACGTCGGTGACCGCACCGGCCTGGAGTTGATCCGCACCATGCAGCAGAAAGTGGTCTCTCTGCAGCAGGACGACTTCGCGGAGTTCGGCGACTACGAGGCCCGGATCAAGATCTTCCACGAGTGCACGATCACCGAACTGCTCAAAGACGAAGAGACCGGTGCTATTTCGGGCGCATTCGGCTACTGGCGTGAAGGCGGCAACTTCGTGCTGTTCGAGGCGCCGGCAGTGGTGCTGGCCACCGGCGGCATCGGCAAATCGTTCAAGGTGACGTCGAACTCCTGGGAGTACACCGGCGACGGCCACGCGCTGGCGCTGCGAGCCGGCGCCACGCTGATCAACATGGAGTTCGTCCAGTTCCACCCGACCGGGATGGTCTGGCCGCCCAGCGTGAAGGGGATTCTGGTCACCGAGGGCGTCCGCGGCGACGGTGGGGTGCTCAAGAACTCCGACGGAACCCGGTTCATGTTCGAGTACATCCCGCCGGTGTTCAAGGGTCAGTACGCCGAGACCGAGCAAGAGGCCGATCAGTGGCTCAAGGACAACGACTCGGCCCGCCGCACCCCGGACCTGCTGCCCCGTGACGAGGTGGCCCGCGCCATCAACTCCGAGGTCAAGGCCGGACGCGGGTCGCCGCACGGCGGGGTGTTCCTTGACATCGCCTCTCGGCTGACTCCCGAGGAGATCAAGCGCCGGCTGCCGTCGATGTACCACCAGTTCATGCAGCTCGCCGAGGTCGACATCACCAAGGACGCAATGGAAGTCGGCCCCACCTGCCACTACGTGATGGGCGGTATCGAAGTCGACCCGGACACCGGCGCGGCGGCGGTGCCCGGACTATTCGCCGCCGGCGAATGCTCCGGCGGGATGCACGGTTCCAACCGGCTGGGCGGCAACTCCCTGTCGGACCTGCTGGTGTTCGGCCGTCGCGCCGGTTTGGGCGCGGCGCAGTACGTGCAGGGTCTGAACACTCGACCGGCGGTGACACCGGCAGCGCTGGAGGCCGCAGCCGAGCTGGCATTGGCGCCTTTCCACGGTCCAGCCGGCGGCGGCACACCGGAGAACCCCTACACCCTGCACTCCGAGCTGCAACAGTCGATGAACGACCTGGTCGGCATCATCCGCAATGCCGGCGAGCTGGAGCAGGCCCTGGTCCGCCTTGAGGAATTCAAGGCTCGGTTCGCAGCGGTCACCGTCGAAGGCGGACGGCACTACAACCCGGGCTGGCATCTGGCCGTCGACCTGCGCAACATGCTGCTGGTCAGCGAGTGCGTGGCCAAAGCAGCGCTGCAACGCACCGAGAGCCGCGGCGGGCACACCCGCGACGATCACCCCGGGATGGACTCCAACTGGCGCAAGACCCTGCTGGTCTGCCGAGTCGCGGACAGTAGCGCGGTTCCCGACATCACGATCACCCCGGAGCCCCAGACCGGGATGCGCGAGGACCTGCTGGAGCTGTTCGAGATCTCCGAACTGGAGAAGTACTACACCGACCAAGAGCTGGCGCAACATCCGGGACGGAGAGCGTAATGACACACAACGCCCACCTGCGAGTCTGGCGTGGTGACGTTGACGGCGGTGGACTTGAAGATTTCGAGGTCGAGGTCAACGAGGGCGAGGTGGTGCTCGACGTCATCCATCGCCTGCAGGCCACCCAGACCCCGGATCTGGCGGTGCGCTGGAACTGCAAGGCCGGCAAGTGCGGATCGTGTTCGGCGGAGATCAACGGGTTCCCGCGACTGATGTGTATGACGCGGATGTCGATGTTCGACCCGGCCGAAACGATCACCGTGACCCCGGTGCGGACCTTCCCGGTGGTTCGCGACCTGGTCACCGATGTCTCGTTCAACTACGAGAAGGCCCGCGAGATGCCGGCTTTCAAGCCGCCCGCGGATCTCAAGCCCGGCGAGTATCGGATGCAGCAGGTCGACGTGGAGCGCTCCCAGGAGTTCCGCAAGTGCATCGAATGCTTCCTGTGCCAGAACGTCTGCCACGTCATCCGGGACCACGAGGAGAACAAGCCACGGTTCTCCGGCCCGCGGATGTTCATCCGGCTCGCGGAGTTGGACATGCACCCGCTGGACGCCGCCGACCGGCGTGACTTCGCCCAAGACGACGCCGGTCTCGGACTGTGCAACATCACCAAGTGCTGCACCGAGGTCTGCCCCGAGCACATCACGATCACCGACAACGCAATCATCCCGATGAAGGAACGGGTGGTCGGGAACCGCTATGACCCCGTCGTCTGGCTCGGTCGAAAGATCTTCCGCCGCAAGCCCGACTGACGCTAAGTCCCCAAGAACGTCATCGGGTCGTGTAACACCCGGGTGCCGTCGTGCAGGCTGTCCAGGGTAGCCATGTCGGCCTCGGACAGCTCGAACTCGAACACGTCCAGGTTCGCCGCAACCCGCTCTGGATTCCCGGAACGTGAGATCACGGCGTTGCCGCACTGCAGGTTCCACCGGATCAAGATCTGCGCCGGCGTTCGCCCATGGGCGCTCGCCAGTGCCGTCACGGCGGGGTCATCGAGCAGGCGTCCCACGCCCAGCGGACTGTAGGACTGGGTGACGATTTCCCGGTTGGCGTTGGCGTCACGGAGTTCGGCCTGGTTGAGCCGCGGATGTAGTTCGATCTGGTTGATCGCCGGGGTCACGCCGGTCTCGTCTATCACCTCGGTCAGGTGTTCCTCGGTGAAGTTGCATACCCCGACCGACTGCACCAGGCCGGCGTCGCGGGCCTCGATCATTGCTTGGAAGCTCTCCACGTATCTGCCCAGTTGCGGTGCGGGCCAATGGATGAGGTACATGTCGATGTAGTCCAGACCGAGCTGCTCCAGGCTGCGTTCGCAGGCCTGTTTGGCAGCCGAGTAGCCCTGATTGGATGTGCCCAACTTGGTGCTGACGAACAACTCCGAACGCGGCACACCGGATGCCTCGATCGCCCGTCCCACGACGGCTTCGTTGCCGTAGGACGCGGCGGTGTCGATGAGCCGGCAGCCGCTTTGCAGGGCTGCCAGCACCGATGCCTGCGTCTGTTCGTCGGACAATTTGGCGACTCCCAGACCCAGCACGGGCATGGCCACCTCGTCATTGAGGGCCACCTGGGGAATCGACATGGAAGTATCTGCGGCGGATTCCAACTCGAATGAAATCGTCATCTCTTCGACCCACACTCCGTTACGTTGCCATCATCAGTTACGTGTCGATCAGCTGGGAAACCAGCTGCTAATAGCCAATTTTCGTCTATCTGGCGATTGCCGCGCCGCTGCGGCCACGGAAGCTCAAGCGCTTCTGCACGTCCCGTTCTACCGACGCGCCCGAATGGTGGTCAACAAGTGATAGGCAATAAACGGGCCGCGAAGTGAACTCGCTCACAAGTCTCTTCGCATGACCCGCTACTGCGGAATAGCGGCCAAACCACCTTCACGCTGCAGCATTGCGATCAACGCATCGGCGACTCCGGGTGCGGCGGCGACGCACACCTCGCCGCTGTCGATCTCCGGTCCGGGCAGCACCACCCGCGCCCCAGCCTCGACCGCGATCAGCGCTCCGGCCGCGTAGTCCCACGGCTTGATCCCATGCTCGTAGTACGCGTCCAGCCGCCCGGCAGCAACCATGCACAGATCCAGCGCGGCCGATCCGATCCGGCGTACATCGCGCACTTCTGGCAGCAGCCGGGCAAGCAACGCCGCCTGGGCGGCCCGGCGCCGCGGCGAATAGCCGAACCCGGTACCCAACAGCGCCAGCGACAGCTCGCTCACGTCGGCGCAGCGCAGCCCGGCCGTGCCGTGGCTATCGGCGACCCGTGCGCCCAATCCGGCACCGGCAGAATAGATCCGGCCACCAACGACGTCGGCGACCGCGCCGGCCACCGAGACCCCGCCGATCTGTGCTGCCACCGAAACCGCGTAGGCCGGCACGTCGTACATGAAGTTCACCGTGCCGTCGATCGGGTCGACCACCCAGGTGACGACCCCCGGTTCAGCACCGGAGACGTCGCCAGACCCTCCGCCTTCCTCGCCTAGCACCGCATCACCGGGCCGCAGCCGGCTCAGCCGATCTCGGATGAAGCTCTCGGTCTCGGTGTCGACCACGGTCACCGGATCGGTCGGGCTGCTTTTCGTCTGGACCAGGCCGGAGGACGATTCGACCCCTTCGGCGCCGAACACCTCGGCGCGTCGACGCCGGACGAAGGCGGCGGCGTCGGCCACCAGCGTCTCGGCGGTGGTCCTCAACTGCACGGGGTCGCTACGCAGGGGCGCCATCTGCCCATAGCAACACATCGGCGGGGGTTATCGCACCCCTGGAACGCCCACCGCGATGCCGATCTTAGCCACCGAGGCGGCGAAAACCGCTGCGGTGGAACACGATCGGTGTGATCTCGGGATCGACGGTCAATTCACAGACCCGCAGCACCACGATGGTGTGGTCTCCGGCGGGCACCAGCTGCTCGATCGAGCTGCCTAGCCATACGCCGGTGCCCTTGATGAACACCGCGCCGTCGTTGGTCACCGTCTCCAGCCCGGCGAACCGATCACCGGTCTTGGCCGCGAGGGTGCGCGCCGCGACGTCGTGCGCCTCGCCGAGCACGCTGATGCCCAGCCGGGGCGAGTCCTTGAGCTTTGGCCACGTCTCCGAGGTGTTCTGCACACAGAAGGACACCAACGGCGGCTCCAACGAGACCGGCACGAAGGTGCTGGCCGCCAGGCCGACCCGAACGCCATCGATCTCGGCTGCCACCGCCACGACTCCGGACGGGATATGCCCGAAGGCCTCCCGCAGCGACGACGGGGTCAAGTTGCTCGCGGAACTCACGTGGGGATTCACCGGGGACTCATTCGCCTCGTCTGGTCTGGTCGCCCAGAACCCTACTCGCCAGCCCGCCACCTCGGCAGATCGGCCGCCAACGACCGCATTTTGCGCCAGAGACCAACCGGTTGGTTACCCGATTGAAGGACGTAGCTCACATCAGCTTGCACTATGGCTACTGGCGAGTATATTTCAGGTTACGTTACTGGTGGGTAACTTAAGCCTGAGTACCCAACCACAGGTGGCATTCCATGAGGAGGAAGTAGTGAGCCACTACAAGAGCAATGTCCGTGACCAGGTGTTCAACCTGTTCGAGGTGCTGGGCCTGGACCAGGTCTTCGGCGAAGGCGACTACGCCGACCTGGACGTCGACACCGCTCAAGAGATGCTCGGCGAGATGGTCCGCCTGGCCGAGGGCCCGATCGCCGAGTCCTTCGTCGACGGCGACCGCAACCCGCCGGTGTTCGACCCGGCCACCCACTCGGTGACGTTGCCCGAGTCCTTCAAGAAGTCGGTGCGCGCCCACCTGGAAGGCGGCTGGGACCGGGTCGGGGTCATCGAGGAGCTCGGCGGCATACCGATGCCCAAGGTCCTGATGTGGGCCCTGCAGGAGCACATCCTGGGTGCCAACCCCGCGGTGTGGATGTACGGCGGTGGCGCCGGCTTCGCCAACATCTTCTACAACATCGCCACCGAAGAGCAGAAGAAGTGGGCCATCCTCGCCGCCGAGCGTGGCTGGGGTTCGACCATGGTGCTGACCGAGCCGGACGCCGGCTCCGACGTGGGCGCCGGCCGCACCAAGGCCGTCCAACAAGAGGACGGCTCGTGGCACATCGACGGCGTCAAGCGGTTCATCACCTCGGCTGACTCCGACGACCTGTTCGAGAACATCTTCCACCTGGTGCTGGCCCGCCCGGAGGGCGCCAAGCCCGGCACCAAGGGTCTGTCGCTGTTCTTCGTGCCGAAGTTCCTCTTCGACTTCGAAACCGGTGAGCTCGGCGAGCGCAACGGTGCCTTCGTGACCAACGTCGAGCACAAGATGGGCCTGAAGGTCTCGGCCACCTGTGAGCTGACCTTCGGCCAGCACGGCGTACCGGCCAAGGGCTGGCTGGTCGGCGAGGTGCACAACGGCATCGCGCAGATGTTCGACGTGATCGAGCAGGCCCGGATGATGGTCGGTACCAAGGCCATCGCGACGCTGTCCACCGGTTACCTCAACGCGCTCGAGTACGCCAAGGAGCGGGTGCAGGGCGCCGACCTGACCCAGATGACCGACAAGGCCGCGCCGCGGGTGACCATTACCCACCACCCGGACGTCCGCCGGTCGCTGATGACCCAGAAGGCCTACGCCGAGGGTCTGCGCGCGCTGTACATGTTCACCGCCACCTTCCAGGACGAGGCGGTCGCCAAGGCACTGCACGGCGTCGACGCCGACCTGGCGGTCAAGATCAACGACCTGATGCTGCCGATCGTCAAGGGTGTCGGCTCCGAGCAGGCCTACGCCAAGCTCACCGAGAGTCTGCAGACCCTGGGTGGCTCGGGCTTCCTGCAGGACTACCCGATCGAGCAGTACATCCGTGACGCCAAGATCGACTCGCTCTACGAGGGCACCACGGCAATTCAGGCGCAGGACTTCTTCTTCCGCAAGATCATCCGCGACAAGGGCGCTGCACTGGGCCATGTCGCGGGCGAGATCGAGACGTTCATCAAGAACGAGACCGGCAACGGGCGGCTGAAGGCCGAGCGGGAACTGCTGGCCACCGCGCTGGCCGACGTGCAGGGCATGGCCGCGACGCTGACCGGTTACCTGATGGCCGCGCAGGAGGACATCTCCAGCATCTACAAGGTCGGCCTGGGTTCGGTGCGCTTCCTGATGAGCGTCGGCGATCTGATGATCGGCTGGCTGCTGGCCCGCCAGGCCGCGGTGGCCGTGGAGAAGCTTGACGGCGGTGCCGAGGGTGCCGACCGCTCCTTCTACGAGGGCAAGATCGCGGTGGCGTCGTTCTTCACCAAGAACTTCCTGCCATTGCTGACCAGCACTCGCTCGGTGATCGAGAACATCGACAACGACATCATGGAGCTCGACGAAGCGGCGTTCTAAACGCTGAGCACAGACCGCGCAGGCCCCCGGGGAGACCCCTTGGGGGCCTGCTGCATTTTTGGGGCTGGACCGGGACGACGCGGGTTGTCCTGATTTGTGGGATGTATGTCGTAGACGCCACCGGGTCCGGCGTCCGACACTGATGCCATGACACGGACCGTCGTCATCCTCGGCTACCCCGGCATCCAGGCGCTGGATGTTTTCGGGCCCGCGGAGGTCTTCGCCACCGCGACGCTGGTCCTGCTCGGTCAGGGCCGCGAGGACGCCGGCTACCAGGTGACGGTGGCGAGCGTCGACGGCGCATCGATCGCCACCAGCAGCGGGCTGGCGCTTGCGCCGAGTCCCCTGCCCGAACCGAGCGAACCCGTCGACACCCTGGTGCTGCCCGGTGGCGTCGGCGTCCACGCGGCGCAGGCCGATCCGGAAACCGTCGAATGGGTTCGCCGCGCCGCGTCCCACACCCGGCGTGTGGTCAGCGTGTGTACCGGTGCTTTTCTGGCCGCGCAGGCGGGTCTACTCGACGGGCGCCGGGCCACCACACATTGGGCATTCGCCGACGCGCTGGCCCGCGAGTTCCCGGCGGTCATCGTCGACCCCGAGCCCATCTTCGTGCGCAGTTCGGCGACGGTGTGGACCGCGGCCGGGGTTACCGCCGGTATCGATCTGGCCTTGGCGTTGGTGGAAGAGGATTACGGAACCGAGGTGGCGCAGACCGCGGCCCGCTGGCTGGTGCTGTATCTGCGGCGGCCCGGCGGCCAGTCCCAGTTCGCGGTTCCCGCTTGGCTGCCGCGATCACGTCGCGCGCCGATCCGTGACGTCCAGGAGCTGATCGAGTCCGAACCCGGTGGCCTACACCGGATTACCGAGCTGGCGTCGCGGGCGTCGATGAGCCCCCGGCACTTCACCCGGGTCTTCACCGACGAGGTGGGCATGGCACCGGGCGCGTACGTGGAGCGGGTGCGCACCGAGGCCGCACGCCGACAACTCGAGGAGACCGACGACACCGTCGTCGCGATCGCCGGACGCTGTGGATTCGGCACCGCGGAAACCCTGCGGCGCACCTTCATTCGCCGCCTCGGCATCTCACCCGATCACTACCGCAAGACCTTCGCCTGAAAGGAAATATCCATGCAGATCGCAATTGTGCTCTACCCCGGATTCACCTCGCTGGACTTCATCGGCCCCTACGAGGTGTTGCGCTGGCTTCCGGATGCGCAGGTGCGCTTCGTGTGGCATGAGCCCGGACCGATCACCGCCGACTCCGGTGTACTGGTGGTCGGGGCAACCCACTCGTTCGACGAGACGCCCTCCCCCGACGTGATTCTGATCCCCGGCGGGATGACGACCATGGAGCATGCCCGCGACCAGAAGCTACTGGACTGGGTCCGGGCCGCCCACCAGACGGCGACGTGGACGGCATCGGTGTGCTCGGGTTCGGTCGTCCTAGGCGCCGCCGGACTGCTCACCGGTAAGCGCGCCACCTCGCACTGGATGGCGCTGCCCGCGCTGAAGACGTTCGGCGCCACCGCCGTCGGCGACGAGCGCATCGTGCACGAGGGGGACATCGTCACCTGTGCGGGGGTATCGGCCGGTATCGATCTGGGTTTGTGGCTGGCCGGCCAGATCGGCGGGGAGGGCCGCGCCAAGGCGATTCAGTTGTCGATGGAGTACGACCCGCAGCCGCCATTCGACTCCGGCCACACCTCGAAGGCATCGGTGCAGACCAAGGCGGCGGCCACCGCGCTGATGGCCAGGGAGCTGGCGAAGCCGGCCCAGCTGAAGGCCAGCGCGCTGCTGCTGTGGGATCAGGCGATCGGCGCGGTTCGCAACCGGCGGACCCAAACGGTCCGCCGCTGAATCCCCTCAGTTCAGCGGCGGACCGGGCAGGTTGCTTCGCGCTGCCACCGGGGGCCCGCGGCCACACGAAGCGAACCGATGTCTCGACTACCCGGCGACGACGCGTATCAAACGTCGATCGTCGCGCCTGCTGCGCTATCGGCGCCGACCCGGCGCTACCCCTCGAGGATGGCGGCCACGCCCTGGCCGCCGGCGGCGCAGATCGAGATCAGCGCACGCACCGGCTTGTTCTTCGCTGCGCCCTTCTTGGCGGCCTTGGCTTCGGCGATCTGCTTGGCCGCCTGCGCCACGATCCGGCCGCCGGTGGCCGCGAACGGGTGCCCCGAGGCCAGCGACGACCCGTTGACGTTGAGCTTGGACCGGTCGATGGCGCCCAGCGCCGAATCCAGTCCCAGCCGCTCCTTGCAGTACTCCTCGGACTCCCAGGCCTGCAGGTGGCACAACACCGTGGCGGCGAAGGCCTCGTGGATCTCGTAGAAGTCGAAGTCCTGCAGGGTCAGTCCGTTTCGAGCCAACAGCCGCGGCACCGCATAGGTCGGAGCCATCAGCAGGCCGTCGGCGCCGTTGACGTAGTCCACCGCGGCAGTCTCGGCATCGACGAAGTACGCCAACGGGGTCAGCTTGTGCGCGGCGGCCCACTCCTCGCTGGCCAGCAGTGCCACCGACGCACCGTCGGTGAGCGGGGTGGAGTTGCCCGCGGTCATGGTGGCGTCACCGGCCTTCGCGCCGAACACCGGCTTGAGCGTGGCCAGCTTCTCCGGGCTGGACTGGGGCCGCAGGTTGTCGTCGCGGTAGAGCCCCTGAAACGGCGTGACAAGGTCGTCGAAGAAGCCGCGGTCATAGGCGGCGGCCATGTTGCGGTGGCTGGCTGCGGCCAGTTCGTCCTGGTCGACCCGCTTGATCCCCATCTGCTTGGTGGTGATGGCCTGGTGCTCGCCCATCGACAGGCCGGTGCGGGTCTCTTTGTTGGCCGGGATTTCCACGCCCAGCGCGGCGGGCAGCTTGCCGGCCAGCTTGAGGCGCTGCAGGTTCGACTTCGACCGGCGCAGCGCAAGCAGCGTGCGGCGCAGTTCATTACCGATCGCCAGGGGCGCGTCCGAGGTCGTGTCGACCCCGCCGGCAGCGGCCACCTCGTAGCGACCGGCGGCGATCCCGTCGGCGGCGCAGATCGCCGCCTGCAGCCCGGTGCCACAGGCCTGCTGCAGGTCGAAGGCCTGCGTGTAGGGCGACAGCGCCGAGCCCAGCACCGATTCGCGGATCAGGTTGAAGTCGCGGCTGTGCTTGAGCACCGCCCCGCCGATCACCGCGTCGAGCTTCTCGCCGGCCAGGCCGAACCGATCGATGAGGCCGCCCAGCGCAGCGGTGAACATGTCCTGATTGGACGCGTTCGCGTAGGCACCGTCGGAGCGCGCGAACGGAATGCGGTTGCCCCCGAGGACGGCGACACGGCGTCGCGTGCCGGCGGTTGCCTCGGCAGGTTTAGCAGCAGATGCAGATGCCACGATCTCTCGTCTCTGATGGTGGGTCCCCTCGCATTGCCGGGGACCGTCGGGCTGATACTACCCAGTATTCTTACTCTGGAGTAAGTTCGTTGTCGACACCGTGGCCCGCACCAGGCACGTCCCCACATGGAAGGCAGCACCATGCCCCCCAAGGCCCCCAAGCTCTCCTCGGACCTGTTGTCCCAGATCCTGGGCTCGACCCCCGGATCGTTCCTGTCCAAACAGCTCGGCGTTCCGCAGGCTGAGACCCTGCGCCGTTACCGGGTCGGCGAGCCGGCACTGGCCGGACCCCTGCTGATCGGCGGGGCGGGCCGGGTGGCCGAGCCGCTGCGGGCCGCATTGGCCGACGACTACGAGCTGGTCGGTGACAACCTGGGCGGCCGTTGGGCCGACTCGTTCGGCGGGCTGGTCTTCGACGCCACCGGTATCACCTCCCCCGCCGAGCTGACCCAGCTGCACGAGTTCTTCACTCCGCTGCTGCGCAACGTGGGCCGCTGCGGCCGGTTGGTCGTCGTCGGCACCACGCCCGAGGCCACTGGCAGCGCCGACGAGCAGATCGCCCAGCGCGCACTGGAGGGCTTCACCCGCTCGCTGGGCAAGGAACTGCAGCGCGGTGCCACCGTGCAGCTGGTGTACCTGTCGCCGGACGCCAAGCCCGGGGCCACCGGCTTGGAATCGACGCTGCGCTTCATCCTCTCGGCCCGCTCGGCCTACGTCGACGGCCAGGTGTTCTACGTAGGCGCCGACGACGCCACCGCCCCCGCCGACTGGGACCGCCCCTTGGAGGGCAAGGTCGCGATCATCACCGGCGCGGCACGCGGCATCGGTGCCACCATCGCAGAGGTGTTCGCCCGCGACGGCGCCAAGGTGGTGGCGATCGACGTGCCGGCCGCCGCCGAGGCGCTGGAGAAGACGGCCTCCCGGGTGGGCGGGACCGCGCTGGCCCTGGACGTCACCGCCGACGACGCGGTGGACCAGATCGCCGCGCACCTCGCCGAGCACCATGGGGGCAAGGCCGACGTGCTGGTCAACAACGCCGGTATCACTCGCGACAAGTTGCTGGCCAACATGGACGACGCCCGGTGGAACGCGGTTCTGGCAGTCAACCTGCTTGCGCCGCAGCGTCTTACCGAAGGGCTGGTCGCCAACGGCAGCATCGGAGAGGGCGGCCGGGTGATCGGCCTGTCGTCGATGGCCGGGATCGCGGGCAACCGCGGCCAGACCAACTACGCGGCCACCAAGGCCGGCATGATCGGCCTGACCGAGGCGCTGGCTCCGACGCTGGCCAAGAAGGGCGTCACGATCAATGCCGTCGCCCCGGGGTTCATCGAAACCGAGATGACGGCGGCGATCCCGCTGGCCACCCGCGAGGTCGGGCGTCGGCTCAACTCGCTGTTCCAGGGCGGCCAGCCCGTCGACGTCGCCGAGTTGATCGGCTACTTCGCCAGCCCGGCGTCGAATGCGGTCACCGGCAACACCATCCGGGTCTGCGGCCAAGCCATGCTGGGGGCGTGAGACGCATGTCCCAACCCAGTGGCATGAGAAACATGGTGCGTGCGGTCGCCGGGGCGCTGCCGTTCATTCCGCGCACGCAAACCCTGCCGAACCGGACGCTGCGCGTCGACGAGCTGGCTATCGACCCCAACCACGTCGCCGCCTACGCGGCGGTCACCGGGCTGCGTTTCGCGGATCAGGTCCCGCTGACCTACCCCTTCGCGCTGACGTTCCCGACCGTGATGGAACTGGCGACCGGGTTTGACTTCCCCTTCGCCGCAATGGGTTCGGTGCACACCGAGAACCGGATCACCCGCTACCGCCCGATTGCGGTCACCGACACCGTCGGAGTGACGGTACGGGCAGAGAACCTGCGGGAACACCGCAAGGGCCTGTTGGTCGACATCGTCACCGACATCACCGTGGGCAACGACCCGGCCTGGCATCAAGTGACGACGTTCTTGCACCAGCAGCGCACCAGCCTGTCCGACGAGCCGAAGCCGCCGCCGGCCAAGCAGCCCAAGCTGGGCCCGCCCAGCGCGGTGCTGCGAGTGACCCCGGGCCAGATTCGCCGCTACGCGTCGGCCGGCGGCGATCACAACCCGATCCACACCAGCTCGATCGGCGCCAAGCTCTTCGGCTTCCCCACCGCGATCGCACACGGGATGTTCTCAGCGGCAACGGTTCTGGCCAACATCGAAGGCGCGCTTCCGGACGCGGTGGACTACACGGTGCGGTTCGGCAAGCCGATGCTGCTGCCGGCAAGCCCCGGCCTCTACATCGACAAGGTTGACGGCGGATGGGATCTGGCGCTGCGCAATGTCGCCAAGGGCTACCCCTACTTGACCGGGGCGGTGCGGGCGCTGTAGCCGGCACCGCCGTTACCCCTTAGGCGTTGTCGACCGCGAGGCCGGCCGCCCTCAACAGGTTCGCCTTGCTGGCTTCCCAGCGAGTACTGACGACCTCGATCCCCCAGACCGGGATCGACATCACCAGGCCGCGGACCACCACCATCACCGTGTCCATATAGGCCGGCGCAGAGAAGCCCGGGGCAGCACCGGGTAGCGCTTCGGCGGAGGCCACTGCCAGGCCGTAGATGTGCTGCTCCAACGACTTCACCGTCTCGGCGACCTGTGAATCCGTCCAACACGCAGCCCACAGGTGAGCCACCGAAAGTGCGTGCGGGGTGGTGAATTCGCGCCAGATCAGGTCGAGGTAGCCCTCCAGGTCAAGCGTGGCGGCCGCCGCCGTCTCTTCGAAGTGGATGCGGGCCTGATTGGCGAGTTCGAAGGCGAGCTGAGCGACCGCCGCTGTCACCAGATCATCGCGGGTCGGGAAGTGATACATCACCGTGCTTTGCGAGACGTTCGCGGCGCCGGCGACTCGGCGCGTCGTCACCGCGACGACCCCCTCGGTCCGCAGCAGTTCGACCGCGGCGCCCACCAATGCCTGACGCGTCGCGGCGCGCTGCTCGGCCCGCGTGCCATTTTTCATTGGGATTCCCCTATTGTATTAACAGGTCCGCCACAGCTAATCTGACTGATCAGATGAACAGTCAACTACGGCTCGGTCGTCATTTCCGCTGCTCAGGCCTGAAGACCTTGCCAAAGGCATTGTAAGGACACACCGATGACCTTCGCGTTTCGTCTCGAGAACAACCGACGGCCGCTGCAGGCGCTCGCCGTACCGCTGGCCATCACCTCCGCCGTCACCCTGGGCCTGTCCCCGGCCCTGCACGCAGTATCGACCACTGAGTGGAAAACCGTTGCGGCCCAGGTGAAATTGCTGGACACCCAGGCATGGATCATGGGCGGCAGCGGCCTGCCGATCCCGCCCCAGAGCTACATGGACGCGCTCTTTGCCCGCTACATCGACCCCACCACACCGTTCTTCGACGGCCAGCCCCGCTACCCGGTGGATGCGGTGAACGGCCTGGTCACACCGGAAGGCCTCTACCCCAACAGCGGTGTCAAGAGCCTGGAGCTGGATCCGTCGCTCGCCCAGGGCGTCACCATCCTGCACGACACGATCAACAAGCAGATCGCGGAGGGGAACAACCTCGTCGTACTGGGCTACTCGCAGAGCAGCACCATTTCCACCGTCGTGATGCGCGATCTGTTGGCGCTGCCACCCGACCAACAGCCGACCGCCGACCAGCTGTCCTTCGTACTGCTCGGCGCCCCCAACAATCCCAACGGCGGCCTGTTCGAGCGTTTCGATGTCTTGACCGATGGCAGCTACCCGACCATCCCGAGCCTGGGCATCACGTTCAACGGCGCGATCCCGGACGGTACCCCGTGGGACACCTCCGTCTACACGCTGGAATACGACGGCTACGCCGACTTCCCGAAGTACCCGATCAATTTCCTGGCCGACCTCAACGCTGTCCTGGGCATCATCTACGAGCACACGATCTACCCGACTCTGACCGCCGAGCAGCTCGCGGGGGCTATCGAATTGCCGATGAGCGAGGGTTACGACGGAAACACCCACTACTTCATGATTCCCAGCGAGATCCTGCCGTTGTTGATGCCGCTGCAGTCGATCCCGCTCATCGGCCAGCCGATCTACGACCTACTGGAGCCGGCCATGCGGGTCCTGGTGAACCTCGGCTACGGCAGCATCACCGAAGGCTGGTCTTCCGGCCCGGCCAATGTGGCCGCACCGTTCGAGTTGTTCCCGACCGACCTCGACTGGGGTGAGGTTCTGACGGCGCTGGGCAATGGGGCACAAGAGGGTTGGAACAACTTCGTCGACGATCTGTCGAATCTGTCCTTTCCCAGCGCAGCCGATTTCCTGGGCGCCTCGGCGGGCGATGTCACGTCGTTCGCGCTGCCCAGCCTCAGCGAACTCGCCAACGCGTTCAGCAGCATCGCGGCGTCGGCCTACGCGACGCTGCTTCCGACTGCCGACATCCTCAACGCCCTGTTCACCACCGCTCCGGCGTACGCATTCGAGGTGTTCGCCCAGGAACTCGCCCAGGGCGACATCATCGACGCCATCGGCCTGCCGATTGCCGGCGTCGTCGGATTGGGCACGCTGGCAGCCGGTTTCGAGTTCCTCGCACTCAACGGTGCGGTCCGCGACATCACCGCGACCATCCAGGATCTCTTCACGGCCTAAAGGCCGCGCCCGACTACCCGGCCGCGGCGGTTTCGGCGCCGTCGCGGCCGCCGGGGGCTTCCTTGAGGCCCCGCCAGAACAGGTCGATCATCAGCTCGCCGGCTTCGTCGACGCCGGTATCGCCGGTGCTGACCCGGCTCGCGATCGCCTCACCGGCGCCCACCAGCGCGACCGCCATCAACTCGAAGTCGACGCCGGGTTCGGGCTTGCGCGTGCCGGCCCGCAACAGCCGGCCGACCAGCTCGATGATTCGCTCGCGGCCCTCGCGCACGGTGTGGGCGAACGCCTGCGAACTGGTGGCTTGGGTGTACATCACGATCCACGACGCCCGGTTGGCGTCGATGTAGCGCAAGAAAGCACGAATCGTATTGCGCAGCATGTCTTTCGGGGGCTGCTGAAAGTCGATTTCGGTGCGCACCGATTCGACGAAGCGGCGCAGCTCGCGGTCCAGACATGCCCCGAACAGTTCTTCTTTGGAGCCGTAGTACAGGTAGAGCATCGGCTTGGAGATCTGCGCGGCCGCGGCGATCGAATCCATGGAGGTCTCGTGGTAGCCGTTGACCGAGAACATCTGCACCGCGGCGTCGAGCATCTGCTGTTCGCGCACGGCCCGCGGTAACCGCTTGCTACCAGCTGCCATCGCCTCGAGGTCCTTCCGCGCTCCCCCTCGGCCCGATCTTACCGAAGAGTAACTTGTGTGGTGCTCGTGCCGCCGGAATCACCCGTGGCAGTGTGTACCGGGCTTCTTGACCGCGGCGACGCGCGCCAGCGACGCGTCGACGGCTTCCTGCTTCAGCTCGCCGGCGGACACCGCCTGCTCCAGCCGGTCCAACACCGCGGGCACCTCATCGGTGGTGACCCACAGCGCGATGTCGACACCGGCCTGAAGGCTGCGCAACACCGCCTCGGCGACCCCGTAGTGCTCGGTGATCGCCGCCATCGACGACAGGTCGTCGCTGAACACCGGGCCGTCGAACGCCGGGCCGTGATAGTCGGTGCCGGTGCGCAGCAGCTTGACCGCCGCCGGGCTCAGGCTGGCTGGATCCTCGGTCAGCCCGGGCACCTCCAGGTGGCCCATCATCACCGCCACCGGCGCCTCGGTGACCAGCGTGCGGTAGGGCACCAAGTCGTTGTCCTGCAACTGCGCCAAGGGCGGTGTGACGACCACGCCGGCGGTGTGCGAGTCACCGGAACCATGGCCGTGGCCGGGGAAGTGCTTGAGCACCGGCAGCAGCCCGGCGTCCCGCAAACCCTGCGCGTAGGCGCCGGCGTACTCGGTGACCTTGGCCGGGTCCGAACCGAACGAACGGTCACCGATCACGGTGTCTTCGTCGGTGTCGGCGTCCACCACGTCGACAACCGGAGCGAAGTCGACGGTGATGCCCAGGTCAGCCATTTTGCGGCCCCGTTCGGCGGCCAACTCACGTACCTGCGCGACGCTGTTGGTCTGCGCCAGCTCCTTCGCCGACGGCGACTTCCCGATCAGCGACGACAACCGCGAAACCCGGCCGCCCTCCTCGTCCACGCTGACCGCCAGCGGCAGCGGGCCGGTGGAAGCCTGGCTTTCTTTGATCTCCTTCAGCGAGCCGTCGGTGAGCATGGACAGCTCGGTCCAGCTGCCGATGAAGATGCCGCCGACATGGTGATCGGTGACCACCGCGCGGGCGTCGGCCGCGTCGCGGACCCCCACCATCACCAGCTGCGCCAGCTTGTCGCGGACCGACAGGGCCGACACCTGCGCACACACCGGGTCCACCGGCGCGGAGGCCGTCGCGCTAGCCGCCGCCTTCGAAGAGGAAGTGTCAGACGACGGTGCGGGCGTCTCGTCACGGTGCGAGCACGACGTCACGAGTGCCGGCAGCACCGCGGCGGCCAGCAGCAGACCGGGCAGTTGTCGAGTCAGCGATCCAGGCATCGCACCATGCTGTCACGGCCGGAACCGTGGGGCTCATGCGGCGGTCCCAGCTTCGCCTCTCCTACGTCGAGCCTCACTGAACCGTGGGGCTCATGCGGCGGTCCCAGCTTCGCCTCTCCTACGTCGAGCCTCACTGAACCGCCGGCTACGCACGGCCCACGTGCTACGTTGGCGGTCGGGGCCCAAGCGGGGGCTGATCTTGATGGCGCCCCTGACCTACGTCACGAGAGTGCAGAAGGAGCCTGACCATGCCTCGGTTCGTGGTGCCGGCCGCCATAAGCATCGTCGTGGGGGTATTGCTGGGTGCGGCGGCCGTCTTCGGGGTCACGCTGATGGTGCAACAAGACACCAAGCCGCAGATCGCCGGAGGCGACCCGCAGTCCTCGGTGCTGAACAGGGTGGAATACGGCAACCGCGGCTGACCTGCGGACCCCGGCAACGCCTGACCTTCCGCCGGCAAAGCCGCAGGCTGTAACACCGTTGTCCCGGCGCTGGTTGTGGCTGGTCGGCGCCGTCTCTCTGACTTTCAGCCTGCTGCAGGATCCCGGACGGATCTCTCCGGACACCAAGCTCGATCTGACCATCGCTCCGCTGCGGTTTCTGGCTCGTGCCGCCAACCTGTGGAGTAGCGAACTGCCGTTCGGCCAGGTGCAGAACCAGGCATACGGCTACTTGTTCCCGCACGGCACCTTCTTCCTGGCCGGTGATCTGCTGGGGCTGCCCGGCTGGATCGTTCAACGGCTGTGGTGGGCGGTGCTGCTCACGGTGGGGTTCTGGGGCCTGCTGCGGGTCGCCGAGACGTTGCGGATCGGGACCCCGACGGCGCGGTTGATCGGCGCCACCGCATTCGCCCTGTCGCCACGAGTGCTCACCACTTTGGGTTCGATCTCTTCCGAGACGCTGCCGATGATGCTGGCCCCCTGGGTGTTGCTTCCGGTCATCCGGGCGTTGGGGGCGCCACGGGATCCCGGCCAGGACACCCCGGAGCGGCCCGCACGGGTGCTGGCCGGACAGGCTGGGGTCGCGGTGGCGTTGATGGGCGCCGTGAACGCGGTAGCGACGCTCGCGGGGTGCTTGCCGGCGATCATCTGGTGGCTGTGTCATCGCCCGAACCGGCGCTGGTGGCGATTCACCGGCTGGTGGCTACTGGCGCTGGCCTTGGCGGTGACCTGGTGGGTGGTGGCCCTGCTGCTGCTAGGCAGAGTCAGCCCGCCGTTCCTGGACTTCATCGAATCGGCCGGCGTCACCACCCGCTGGACGTCGCTGACCGAGATGCTGCGCGGCACCCACAGCTGGACACCGTTCGTCGCGCCCAATGCCACGGCCGGGGCGCCGCTGGTCACCCGCCCGGTGATGATCCTGGGTACCTGCCTGGTGGCGGCCGCGGGTCTGGCCGGACTGACCGGCCTGCTGTCTCGGCGCTTGCCCGGCGCCGGACGGCTGGTCACCATGCTGCTGATCGGGGTGACGCTGCTGGCCATCGGCTATGCCGGTGGGCTGGGCTCGCCGCTGGCCCACTCGGTGCAGGCCTTCCTGGACGGAGCCGGGGCGCCGCTGCGCAACCTGCACAAACTCGAGTCGGTGATCCGTATCCCGCTGATTCTGGGGCTCACCCACCTGCTGGGCCGCATCCCGCTGCCGGGCAGCGCGCCGGCACTGGTGTGGCGGCGCGCGTTCGTCCATCCCGAACACCACAAGTCGGCCGCGGTCGGTCTGGTGGTCCTGACGGCGCTGATGGTCTCGACGTCACTGGCCTGGACCGGCCGGCTCACCCCGCCCGGAACATTCAGCGCCCTGCCGCAGTATTGGCGCGACGCGGCGGCTTGGCTCGCCGAACACAACAGTGGCGGCCCCACCCCCGGCCGGGTGCTGGTGGCGCCGGGAGCACCGTTTGCCACGCAGACCTGGGGCACCAGCCACGACGAACCGCTGCAGGTCCTCGACGTCGGCCCGTGGGGGGTGCGCGACTCGATCCCGCTGACCCCGCCGCAGACCATTCGGGCGCTCGACTCGGTGCAGCGCCTGTTCGCCGCCGGGCGCCCGTCGGCAGGGCTGGCCGACACCCTGATCCGACAAGGCATCTCCTATCTGGTGGTGCGCAACGACCTGGATCCCGACAACTCCCGGTCGGCCCGGCCGCTGCTGGTGCACCGCGCTGTCGACGGCTCACCGGGATTAGAACGGGTGGCCCAGTTCGGCGAACCGGTCGGGTCAGGCACCGTCCCGGGATTCGTCGCCGACAGCGGCCTGCGACCGGCCTATCCGGCGATCGAGATCTACCGAGTCGGCGACCCCGCGGCCGCCGCAAACCCGGGCGCGCCGTACCTGACCGACCTCAACGCGATGCCGCGGGTCGACGGGGGCCCGGAGGTGTTGCTGCGACTCGACGAACACCGCCGGTTGCGCGGTGAGCCGGCGCTGGGCCCGGTGCTGATGACCGCCGACGCCCGGCGCGCGGACTTGGGCACGCCGGTGGTCACCGTCACCGACACCCCCCTGGCTCGCGAGACCGACTACGGCCGGGTCGATGACCATTCGTCGACGATCCGGGCGGCCGGCGACGCCCGGCACACCCACAGTCGGGTACCGGACTATCCGACACCCGGCGCCAGCACGGTGTTCGGCGGCTGGCTCGGCGGCCGGCTCACCGCATCCAGCTCGTCCTCGGACGCCACCACGCTGCCCGACGTCGCACCGTCGACCTCACCGGCCGCCGCCATCGACGGCGACTCGGGAACCGCCTGGGTGTCCAACGCCCTGCAGTCGGCGGTCGGCCAATGGCTGCAGGTGGACTTCGACCATCCGCTGACCAACGGCACCATCACCTTGACACCCAGTGCGACGGCCGTCGGGGCGCAGGTGCGGCGAATACAGATCTCCACGATCAACGGCACCACGACGTTGCGGTTCGACCGCGCCGGCGAGCCCCTGATCGCCGCACTGCCTTACGGCGAAACGCCCTGGGTGCGGATCACCGCGTCGGGCACCGACGACGGCTCTCCCGGCGTGCAGTTCGGCATCACCGATTTGGCAATCACCCAGTACGACGCTTCGGGTTTCGCGCATCCGGTCGACCTGCGCCACACCGCGCTGGTTCCCGCGCCACCCGCGGGCGCTCAAGTGGCGCAGTGGGATTTGGGTGCGGGCTTGCCGGGCCGGACCGGCTGCGCGACAGCCGACGGCGCGGTGCGCTGTGCGGCGTCGATGATGCTGGAGCCCGAGGAGACCGCCACCTTCAGCCGCACCCTGAACGTGCCGCGGCCCATGTCGGTGACCCCGACCGTGTGGGTACGACCGCGTCAGGGCCCGAACCTGGTCGACCTGATCGCCGAGCCAGGCGCCTTACGCGCCCGCGGCGACGCCGACGTGCTCGACGTGCAGGGGTCGGCGTATGCCGCGGCCGACGGTGACCCGGGCACGGCGTGGACGGCGTCGCAGCGAGTGGTCGCGCACCGATCCCCGCCGACCCTGACCATCACTTTGCCGCGGCCGGTCAAGGTGACCGGGGTGCGGTTCACTCCCAGTCAATCTCCGCTGCCGGCGCATCCCACGCTGGTGGCCGTCGACCTGGGCTCCGGCCCTCAGGTCCGGGAACTGGGGGAATCCGATGATCAGCAGGTGCGCTTGCTGCCGCGGGTCACCGACACGGTCACGATCAGCCTGCTGGCGTGGGAGGACGTGATCGACCGCACCGCGATCGGCTTCGATCAGCTCAAGCCGCCGGGGCTAGCCGAGGTCAGTGTGCTCGGCGCCGACGGGCGTCCCGTTGCCCCCGCCGATCACGCCCGCAACCGGTCGCGTGCGGTCCACGTCGACTGCGACCATGGGCCGATCATCGCGATCGCCGGCCGGTTCGTGCACACCTCGATCACCACCACTGTCGGCGCGCTGCTCGACGACAAGCCGGTGGCGGCGCAGGCGTGCGATCGGCGTCCGATCGCATTGCCGCCCGGCGCGCAGGAATTGATGATCAGCCCGGGACCGGCGTTCGTCGTCGACGGCGCGACGCTGTCCGGGCCGTCGGCGGCCACGGACGCCGCCGCGACGACACCCGCGGCGCTCGGCACGTGGAGCGCGGACCGGCGTGAGGTGACGGTGCCCCCCGCGGCGGCCGCTCGGGTGCTGGTCGTTCCGGAGAGCATCAACGGCGGGTGGGTGGCGCGCACGTCGGACGGCACGCGCTTGGCTCCGGTGGCGGTCAATGGATGGCAGCAGGGCTTCGTGCTGCCCGCGGGCACCGACGGCCCGATCACGCTGACGTTTGGGCCCAATCGGATGTACCGGCTCGGGATGGCCGGCGGACTGGCTCTGCTACCGCTGCTGGCGTTGCTGGCCTGGTGGCCAGTGCGGCGGCTCCGCGATCCCGGGCCGCCGGTCGCGCCGTGGGGGCCGAGCCGGCGGGTGGCGGCGACCGGTGCGCTGACGGTCGGCTTCTTGATCGCCGGGACCGCCGGGGCGGCGGTGTTCGGCGCCGCGCTCGCGTTGCTGTTCGCATTGCGCCATCGGCAGCGCGCATTTGATGTGGCTCGGCTCGGGTTGAGTGCCGGCGGTCTGATCACGGCGGGCGCGATACTGTGCCGGCATCCCTGGCGGTCGGTGGACGGCTATGCCGGCCATTCGGCGGGGGTGCAGCTGGCGGCCCTGGTCTCGGTAGCGGTCCTCGCGGCCACGGCGGTGGTTGCAGGCGGTGGTCGCAAGCTCGACGGAGTCGAGGGCAGCGGGCCACCGCAATAAGCCCAGCCGACGGAGTCGGGCGAAGCAGACCAGCGCCAGTGACCCAGCTGCCGTCCGAATCGGATATCGCCGGCGCTAGCACCACGCGGCCACCCAACACGCGATAGCGCATGCGATAGCCGATTCGAACAGCACCACATGGTTCCGCCACGGGGCCGGTGGGGCCCACGTGGCACCTGGAGCTACTGCGCGGCTTCGAGCTTCTCGATCTGCGTGTTGAACAACTTCACCAGGTCCTCGGCGTGCGTGGCGTCATCGGATCCGTCGCTCTCTGCACGCAACCCGATGTCGTTGCTGGTCGCCACGACGAGCACCCCGCGGTAATAGCCGGAGATGGTGGAGGCGGTGATCGAGATCGGCAACCGGATGGCGGCCTTGCTCGCGCTGGTGATCACGGTCGCGACCGCCCACGGCGGTACCCCGTCCGCATCCAGCGGGTTCATCTGGATGTCGGTGGTCACCGAGCGCCCACCCTGTTCGAAGGTCTGCTTGAACGTCTGGCACTTCTCCACGAACCGCTTGAGGTTCGGACGGTCCGGCGTCAGGGCCAGTCGCACGCGCATCGTGTGCAGGCCACCGGGCTGCAGCTTGGCCAGCGTCGCCGTCGCGGTCTGCGTGGCCGAGGAGGGACTGGAGTAGAAGTCGGCACACTCGGGCGGGTCGATCGTCAGATTCGGCATGTCCGAGGGCGCGTCACCGGCGCTGTTCACCCCGCTGATCCACTTTCCGCCGGACGGGTCCGGGAACGAGGACCGCTCCACCAGCATCTCCGAAGTCAGATCCTTGATGTCAGGTTTGCGGGACGGCTTGTCCTCGGCCGTGAGTCGACCACCCAGGCTCAGAACCAGCCCGGCGACCACCGCGACCACCACCGCAGCCGCGGCCAGCGACAGCCACAACACCTTGCGTGACCTGGGCTCGGGCGCCGGAACCGGCCACGGCGCACCATAGGTCGGATAGCCTCCGGGAGCCACGCCGACAGCGTCATCCTCCACCCACAGCGCCCAACCCGGGGGCGGGGGCGGCCACGTCGGATCCGGCGCCCAGTTGGCATCCGGCGCCCAGCCCGGGGGCGGGGGCGGCCAGTTGGGCGGTGGGTTGAAACGCATCGGGCGACTCCCGTATCGATGTACTGACGCTGGCTCGTGGCGAGCCTACGCGGTTCGATGGTGGCAGGCTGGACATGCACTCTCACACCGCAGCGCTCCGAAGGAGGCCCGCGTGCCCGCAACACCGATAGCCACGACCAACCCGGCCACCGGCGAAACGGTCAAGACGTTCACCGCCGCCAGCGACGCGGAAGTCGATGCCGCGATCACCCGCGCGGCGAAACGCTTCGTCGACTACCGCCGCACCGATTTCGCTCAGCGCGCCAGATGGATGCACGCTGCCGCTGATCTGCTGGAGGCTGAAGCCGACGAGGTCGCCGCCATGATGACCCTTGAGATGGGCAAGACCTTGACCTCGGCCAAGGCCGAAGCACTCAAGTGCGTCAAGGGCTTCCGCTACTACGCCGACCACAGTGCGGAGTTGCTGGCCGACGAGGTCGCCGACGCGTCGAAGGTCAACGCGTCCAAGGCGTTCGCCCGCTATCAGCCGCTCGGGGTGGTACTGGCAGTGATGCCGTGGAACTTCCCGCTGTGGCAGGCGGTCCGCTTTGCCGCCCCAGCCCTGATGGCCGGAAACGTGGGCCTGCTCAAGCACGCCTCGAATGTGCCGCAGACCGCGCTGTACCTCGCCGACCTGCTGGGCCGCGCCGGTTTCCCGGAGGGCTGCTTTCAGACTCTGCTGATCTCCTCGGGCGCCGTCGAGCGGGTGCTGCGCGACCCGCGGGTAGCGGCGGCAACCCTGACCGGCAGCGAACCCGCCGGGCGTTCGGTCGCCGCCATCGCCGGCGACGAAGTCAAACACACCGTGCTGGAACTGGGCGGCAGCGACCCGTTCATTGTTATGCCCTCCGCCGACCTGGAGTCGGCGGTGCGCACCGCAGTCACCGCGCGGGTGCAGAACAACGGCCAATCATGCATCGCGGCAAAGCGATTCATCGTCCACACCGACATCTACGACGACTTCGTCACCCAGTTCGTCAGCCAGATGTCGGCGCTGCGGGTCGGCGACCCGACCGACCCGGACACCGACGTCGGACCGCTGGCCACCGAATCGGGCCGTGACGAGGTCGCCCAGCAAGTCGATACCGCCGTCGCGGCCGGCGCGGTGATCCGGTGCGGCGGCAAGCGCCTCAACCGCCCGGGCTGGTTCTATCCGCCCACCGTGATCACCGACATCAGCCGGGACATGGCGCTCTTCACCGAGGAGGTGTTCGGCCCGGTGGCATCGGTGTACCGCGCCGCCGACATCGACGAGGCCATCGAGATCGCCAACGCCAGCCCGTTCGGGCTGGGGTCCAATGCCTGGACCCGCGATGCGGCGGAGATCAGCCGGTTTGCCGATGAGATCGAGGCCGGCCAGGTCTTCATCAACGGGATGACAGTCTCCTACCCGGAACTGCCGTTCGGCGGGATCAAGCGATCCGGGTACGGCCGGGAACTCTCGGGTCACGGCATCCGGGAGTTCTGCAACCTCAAGACGGTCTGGGTGGCCTGACCCCCGGGGATCACCCCGCGGCGAGCTTGGCGGCCACACCCACCACCCGAGTGGCCAGGTGGTCGAGCGCGGCCAGGGTGGGCTCGTCCAGCTCGTTCTGGTTATTCGGTCCCGTGATGTGCCCGACGCCGTAGGGGTTGCCGTCGGCGAACTTGATCGGGTCGGTGTAACCCGGCGGGACCAGGATGCCGCCGAAATGCATCAGCGACACGTAGAGGTTCAACAGCGTGGCCTCCTGGCCACCGTGGGCGGTCTGACTCGAGGTGAAGCCGGCATAGACTTTGTCGGCAAGCGCACCCTTAGCCCACAGCCCGCCCAGCCCGTCCAGGAAGTTCCGGAATTGCGCTGAGGGGGAACCGAATCGGGTCGGCGACCCGAAGATGACCGCGTCCGCCCAGACGATGTCGTCACCGGTGGCCGCGGGCAGGTCCTTGGTTGCCGCGTAGTTGGCGCTCCACGCCGGGTTATGGGCGAAGGTCTCCGGGTCGCGTGTCTCCTCGATGTGGCGCACGCGGACCTCAGCGCCCGCCGCCTCGCCCGCCTGGGCCACCCGCTGCGCCATCTTGGTGCCGTGCCCGGTGGCCGAGTAGTAGATAACCGCCAACTTCGTCATTGCCATCTCTCCTTTTTGTTAGGCGCCCGCGAGCAGGCGTTGCATCTCATCGAGTTCTGCGCTGACCGTATCCCTACGGCCGGGTTCGCAGAGTTGTAAAAGCCGACTGAAGTCGTTGGCTGCCTTCGCGATCCGCACGTCCAGTCCGTCCGCGCCGAAGTCTGCGGTGGCGGCGAACACCCCGGTGGGCGATACCAGCGCATGCAGATAGCCGAACATCGGACGCAGGGCGTGGTCCAGCACCAACGAGTGGCGCTCGGTACCGCCGGTCGCCGCGATCAGCACCGGCGTCCCCTCCAGCGTCTGCTCGGGCAGCACGTCGAAGAACGACTTGAACAACCCGCTGAACGTCGCGTTGAACGTCGGCGTCACCGCGATCACCCCGTCACTGCCCGCGATCGCGTCGAACACCGCCTCCAGCTCGGGTGCGGCGAACCCGGTCAACATGGCGTCGGTGATCGCCCGAGCCAGGTGCCGCAACTCGACGACCTCGATATCGACCTGCCCGAGCTCGGCGCGAACCGCCGCCCCGAGCCGGTCGGCCAACAGCCGGGTGGACGACGGCTCACGCAGGCCGCCGCTGATCACGATCAACTTCATGACGCCTCCTGGATCTCGGATTGCCTCGCAGCTTCGACCAGGGACGCGTGCGTCGGCGCGCCGGGAACATGCGCGGGGCGTCCGATGGCGAACTCCTTGCGCAGCACCGGGATTACGTGTTCGCCCAGCAGATCGAGCTGTTCGAGCACCGTCTTCAACGGCAGACCCGCGTGGTCGACCAGGAACAGCTGGCGTTGGTAGTCGCCGACGTATTCCCGGAAGCTGAGGGTCTTGTCGATCACCTGCTGCGGCGAGCCGACCGTCAGCGGGGTCTGCTCACTGAACTCCTCCAGGCTCGGGCCGTGCCCGTAGACCGGGGCGTTGTCGAAGTATGGCCGGAACTCGTTGACCGCATCTTGACTGTTGGGCCGCAGGAACACCTGACCGCCCAAGCCCACGATCGCCTGGTCGGCACCACCGTGGCCGTAGTGCTCGAAGCGCTGCCGGTAGAGCTGCACCATCCGCTTGGTGTGCGACGCCGGCCAGAAGATGTGGTTGGCGAAGAAGCCGTCACCGAAGTGCGCAGCCAGCTCGGCGATTTCGGGAGTGCGAATGGACCCGTGCCAAACGAACGGGGCAACGCCGTCCAACGGACGCGGCGCCAGAGTGAAGCCGTGCAGCGGGGTACGGTATTCACCGCTGAAATCGACGACCTCCTCGCGCCACAGCCGGCGTAGCAACTGGTAGTTCTCCACCGTCAGCGGCAAGGCGGCGCGGATGTCCTTGCCGAACCAGGGGTACACCGGTCCGGTGTTCCCACGCCCCAGCATCAGGTCCACCCGGCCGTCGGCGAGGTGCTGCAGCACGCTGTAGTCCTCGGCGATCTTCACCGGATCGTTCGTGGTGATCAGGGTGGTGGCGGTGGTCAGCTCAATGCGCTCGGTCTGCGCCGCGATGTAACCCAGCAGGGTGGTCGGCGACGACGGCACGAACGGCGGGTTGTGGTGCTCACCCGTGGCGAAGACGTCCAGGCCGACCTCCTCGGCCTTCTTGGCGATCGCCACGGTCGCCCGGATCCGCTCGGCTTCGGTCGGCGCGCGGCCGGTGGTCGGGTCGACGGTCACATCGCCGACGGTGAAGATGCCGAACTGCATACCGGTGCTCGTCACGGCAGGCCCTCCTTGGTTGGTTGCTCATTACTCTAACTGATAGTTGCCAACGCAACTAGTTCTCGGTCCATTCCCGCATTTTCTGGCCGCTTAACGCGCCACGCCGCCTGGACGATTGTGCTCATGTCAACTATATTTAGGTCTCATGGAGACACGGTGGCTCAACGAGGAGGAACAGCAGATGTGGCGGGGCTACCTCGACAGCACCCGACTGCTGCTACGCAGCCTGGACCGACAATTGGCCGCGGACGCGGGACTGACCCTGTCCGACTTCGAGATCCTGGCGCTACTGTCCGAGGCGCCGGAACGCCGGCTGCGGATGAATGAGTTGGCCGACATCACCGTGACGACTCGCAGTGGAGTCACCCGAGCGGTCAAACGGCTGACCGACGCCGGCTGGGTGCACCAGGTCAAGTGCGAGGAAGACAAACGCGGCCAGTACGCCGAGCTCACCGAGTCGGGTATGGACAAGTTGAGTGCGGCGGCGCCGGGTCACGTGCAAGCGGTGCGGGCCGGCCTGTTCGATTCGCTCAGTCCGCGTGAGGTGGAACTGTTCACCCACTCCTACGCGCGGATCCGCGACAATCTGCTGGAGCACCAGTAGGCATTCTGGGCGAAGGCAACCGACCGCCGCGCCAATCTCCATACGATCGAGCCATGTCGCAATGCCACACCGCGCGCGGGCCCATCGACACCGCCGACCTCGGCGTCACGCTGATGCACGAGCACGTGTTCATCATGACCACCGAGATCGCCCAGAACTATCCGGACGCCTGGGGCGATGAGGACGCCCGGGTGGCCGACGCGATCGCCCGTCTGGGCGCGTTGAAGGCCGCCGGAGTCGACACCATCGTCGATCTGACCGTGATCGGACTGGGCCGCTACATTCCGCGGATCGCCCGCGTGGCCGCCGGCACCGACCTGAACATCGTGGTGGCCACCGGCATCTACACCTACAACGACGTGCCGTTCTTTTACCACTACCGCGGACCCGGGACCATGCTGGACGGCCCCGAGATCATGGCCGACATGTTTGTCCGCGACATCGAGTCCGGCATCGCCGACACCGGGATCAAGGCGGGAATCCTCAAGTGCGCCACCGACGAACCGGGCGTGACTCCCGGCGTCGAGCGGGTGTTGCGCGCGGTGGCCAACGCCCACCGGCGCACCGGCGCGCCGATCTCCACCCACACTCACGCCGGCACCCGCCGCGGCCTGGAGCAGCAGCGCATCTTCGAAGAAGAAGGCGTCGACCTGTCCCGGGTGGTGATCGGACACTCCGGGGACAGCACCGACCTGGGCTATCTGGAGGAACTGATCGCGGCCGGATCGTATCTGGGCATGGACCGCTTCGGCATCGACCTGATCTTGCCGTTCGAGGAGCGCGTGAACACCGTCGCGGCGATGTGCGAGCGCGGCCATGCCGACAAGATGGTGCTCTCCCACGACGCCAACTGCTATTTCGACGCGCTGCCCGGCGACCTGAGTTCGGTGGCCGCACCGAACTGGCACTACCTGCACATCCACAATGACGTGATTCCGGCGCTACGCCAGCGCGGCGTCACCGAGGAGCAGCTGCGCACCATGCTGGTCGACAACCCGCGCAAGATCTTCGAGCATTCCGGCGGCTACTGAGGCCGCGCCCCGACTTCACCTGGCCGGAACGGCAACACGCAGCGCCAATGACCGGACCAGCGCGTGTAGCCGTTCGTGGGTGGCGGCTTCCGGATCGCTGAGGCGCAACTGCAGGAGTTCACGGGCTGCTGCGTGCAGCACGCGGGCGGTGTAGTCGGGATCCGGTAGCTCGGGATAGACACGCAGCAGCTCACCGGCCAGATAGGCACGCACGACCTCTTGCGCCTGTGCAAGGCGTTCGTGCAGTTCCGGCGGCGCGCCCTGCGGGGGGAACAGAAACAGTCGCCATGTCGCGGGATGGGCGTCGGCGGCCCTGACCACACTGTCGAATCTGCTGGCCAGATCGCGTTCCCCACCCGGTCCCGCCGTTTCGGAGATCACCTCGGCGAATTGGGCGCCTGCGCGGGCGGCTTCGCGATCGATCAGCGCGACGAACAGGCCGGCGGGATCACCGAACTGCTGGTAAAGCAGCGATCGGTTGATCCCGGCCTCGCGGGCTATTCGGTTGGGCGTAGCGGCGTGAAATCCCTCCGCATCCACAATCGTGTGGGTAACGTCAAGGATCTGGCTACGCCGAGCCTCGGCCGTCATCCGCCGTCGCGACTGCCCCAAAGTCATAGTTGACAGCATAACTAACAATCTGTTAGTTGGTTAACTAACAATATGTTAGTTACTGGAGGCCGGATGCCCACGCACTACCCCGAGCTTGCGCGCCGCGTCCACAGTCAGCGCGAGCTTCAGCCGGGCCTCTACGGCGGCATCGACTTCGACGCCCAGCCCTACCGCACCACCACCGATCCGGGCGACCTCTCGGCGCTGCCGGAGTGGGTCGCCGACCGAGCTCCCTATCTGGCCGACGAGCAAGCCGTCGAACTGATCTGCACGGCAACCCTGCTGGGCGATGTGGTGGCCGATCCCTACGCAGCGCTGATGTCCGAGTACAGCGTTCCCGCGTTGATCAACATGCTCCAGGTGGCCTGCCGCGAGGGCATCGATGCGGTGCCCGACGCGCCGTCAGAGTTGGTGGCGTTCATCGCCGACATGGAGGCCGCGCCCCCGTGGCTGGACATGGATCTGGTGCGTGAGGGCGCGCGGCACGCCCGCATCCCGGCGGCATTGGTGGCACCGTTCGTCACCCGTGGCGCCTTCATCGCGACCTTCGTCAACACCTACGCCGCCCTGCCGATGGCGCTGACCGGGGCATTGTCCGGCAGGCGCGCCGCGCGCCGGGTCAACGAGACGACGAGCTTCTTCGCCGTCACCACGCTGCCCGGGGCGTTGGATCGCTATGGCCCGGGTTTCGAAGCGGCCGCCATGGTGCGACTGATGCACTCGATGGTGCGCTACAACGCACTCAAGCGCTCCGAGAAGTGGGACGTCGGCGCCTACGGGGTCCCGGTCCCCCAGGTCGACCAGATGCCGGCCGGCATGATCAACCTCTACCTGCTGGCCACGGCCGCCGCCCGGAAAGGGCGCACCGAGTTCAGCGCGAGCGAACGCGCCGCCGTCGAATTCACGCGCTACCGAGCGTTTTTGCTCGGTCTGCCCGAGGAACTCCTGCCGACCACGCCTACCGAGATCATCCATCTCATTCACACCCGCGGGGCGCTGCTGCGTGAGGACTTCGACGACGCCACCTGTGGCGAGATGGTGCGCTCGACCATGGCCGCCTATCTGCGGCCCGTCGACACCCGATGGGAACGCATGGCCGATGCCGTCGAGAAGAGTTACAGCAAGGCCGCTTTCACGAAAGCCTTCTGCAACGGCGACCGTGCCGTGGCCAAGGACAAGGGGGTGTCGATCGGCCTGGCCGACTACCTGCGAATCGGCGTGACAGCACCCTTCATCATCGGGCGCCTGCTCGTGGTGCGGCGGGCCAGCCGGATCCCGGCACTGCGCCAGATCACCGACGACTACCTGGTGCGGCTCGTCAAACGCCGACTCAAGACCTATGGCAAGCCCGAATTCACTAGCGATGCAAACGATTACACACCGGCAGGGCAGCTGGCGTAACGCGCCCGGGCGCCGGCGCGCTACCAGACCAGGCGGGCGAGGTAGGTCTGAGCGTACTTGCGGACGGCGTCGGTGTCGTTGATGTCCAGGACCCCTGCCCTGTTGGTGAGCAGTGAAGCGACCAGGCGCACCAGGATTTCGGCGGTGGTGAGGACCTCGTCGTCGGGCATGGTGACCCCACACAGGCGCAGCGTCGCGGCGACCAGATGGCTGGCACGCACCAGAGCCTTCTCACCGCTGGGAGTGTTGACTCCGATGAGCAGTTCCGGCTCGCTTTCGATGACCGCGGTAGCCAGCGGACTCTCGGTGATACGGCGCATGGCGAGGGTGAAGCATTCCACGATGGCGCCGCGGGCGTCCTGCGCTCGGGCGGCGTCGCCGAGTTCGACGAACAGGGCTCGCGTGTCGGTCTCCACCAGCTGCTCGAACAGTGCTTCTTTGGTGGGGAAGTGCCGGTACAGCGTGCGGCGGCTCACCCCGGCGCGCTGGGCGACCGCATCGATATTGGCCCGGCGAAAAGCATGCCGGGCGAACTCCACGCGAGCGGCCGCCAGGATGGCGCCCGCGGTGCCAATCATGGGATCGCCGACCTTGACTGATGCCGGACTGGCCATGGCGTTCATCCTGTCATGCTGCGCTTTGAGCTGGACCGAGGCGAGGTGGGCCCTCGGCTCTGTCGGCGGGTCTTCTCACCTGTTATCGTGACACAATTACATGATTCTGTGCCATCGTGCAGCAGTACTGTCGTTTATCGGAGGTCTTCGATGTCCACGCACTACCCCGAGCTGTATCAGCGGGTCCGCCGTCAGGCCGAGCTGCTGCCGGAGCTCTACGGCAACCTGGATTTCGACGTGCAGCCCTACCGCACGGCGGCCTCCCCCGACGACGTCTCCTCGCTGCCGGGCAACCCCGCCACCCGGGCCAAGTTGCTGGCCGACGACGCCGCCGTCGAGCTGATCACCACGGCCACCTGGCTGGGCGACGTGGTGTCGGACTCCTACGCCGCATTGATGGGCCAGTACAGCGTCAGCTCTCTGATCGGCATGCTCAAGCAGGCCTGTCGCCACGGCGTCGACGCGGTGCCCGACGCGCCGCCCGAGTTGGCCGCGTTCATCGCCGACATGGAGGCCACCCCGGACTGGCTGGACATGGACCTGGTCCGCAAGGGCGCAGAGCACTCCCGACTCCCGATGGCACTGTTGGCGCCGTTCGTCGTCCGCGGGGCGTTCATCGCGACCTTCCTCAACACCTATGCCGCGCTGCCGATGGCGCTGACCGGCGCACTGTCGGGCAAGCGTGCCGCCGGGCGGGTCAACGAGACCACCAGTTTCTTCGCCGTCACCACGCTGCCCGGCGCGTTGGACCGGCACGGCCCGGGCTTCGAGGCGGCGGCCATGGTGCGGCTGATGCACTCGATGGTCCGCTTCAACGCGCTCAAGCGATCCCCAAAGTGGGACGTCAGCATCTACGGCCTGCCGATTCCGCAGATCGACCAGATGCCGGCCGGGATGATCAACCTCTTCGTGCTGGCTATGGATGCCCGCCGCCAAAAACGCACGGAGTTCACCCCCAGCGAGCGCGCTCAGGTCGAGTTCACCCGCTACCGCTGCGTGCTACTCGGCCTTCCCGAGGAGATGCTCCCGACCACACCCGACGAGATCATCCGAGTGTTCAGCGCCCGCGCTGCACTGCTGCGCGACGACTTCGACGACTCCACCTGCGGGGAGTTGGTCCGCTCGACCATGGCCGCCTACCTGCGGCAAGAGAACACCTTGAGCGAGCGCATCGCCGATGCAGTCGAAAAGAGCTACAGCAAGGCCTTTTTCGTCAAGACGTTCTGCGGCGGGCGACGTGACGTGGCCAAGAAGATGAGTGTCACGCTCGGTGCGGGCGACTATGCGCGGATCGCCCTGACGGCTCCGTTCGTGACGGGCCGCCTGTTGGTGGTGCAACGCGCTGTGCGCATCCCCGGCCTGCGCCGGCTGACCAACGCCTACGTGCTGCGGCTGCTCAAGCGGCGGCTGAAGGCCTACGGCACGCCCGAATTCACCAGCGACTCCGCCGAGTACACCCCGTCCGGCAAGGCCGCCTGAGCGCCATCGGAGCGCTCCGGCGGATGCCGGGTCTCCCAGCCTCGTAGTTTCTCGCGGCATGGCTGCTCCACCAGGGCATAGCTGACCGCGGCGATGGCGACGGTGAACACCAGCGTCAGCGCCAGCACCACCGCCATGTCCCCGGTGAACGCGAATCGGCCGATCACCGGGAACACCATGTCGAGGGCCGCCAGGTGCCAGATGAAGATCCCATAGGACCAGCGGCCCAACGTCACCATCGGCGCGCTGGCCAGGAACCGGTGCGGGGTGTCGGGCCGGTCCAGCACCAGCGGCGCCAACAGGGCCCACGCCAGTACTCCGCCCATCGCGGTGCGCACGATGAACTGCCCGACGGTGGCCGAGGTCAGCCCTTCCGGCCCAGCCAGCGGTGAGGCCGCAACCAGGAATGCCACCAGGGTCAGCAGCGCCATCGGCAGTCGCCGGCGGGCCAGCCGGTGCACCCGCCCGACCGGGCTGTATGCCCACTCCGCCAGCAGCATGCCCGCCCCGAACCAGCAGCCGTAGGCCGGCGCCCAGTTCAACGGATTCACCCCGTAGGGGGTGTGGATGGGCAGGAACCCCCACCCCAGGCTGAGCAGCGCCACGCCCGCGATCGCCGGTATTCGGGCGCGCACCGGCAACCGCCGCGCCGCCAGCGCCAGCACCGGCAACGCGATGTAGAAGCTGAACTCCACGGCCAGGCTCCACATCTGGGTCAGGCCCGGGGTCAGGGTCAGCGGCACATAGATCTGCGTCATCGTGAGATTGGCCAGCCACACCACGAGACTGGCGCCCCCGGCATCAGGCAGCAGCGCCAGGATCACTACCACCGACACCAGGTAGGCCGGCATGATCCGCACCACCCGTGACCGCAGGTAATGCCCGGTCGACGGCGCCGGACGCAGTCCGCGCGCGGCCGCCGCATGGCCACGCCACAGCAAAAATCCGCTCAGCGCGAAGAACACCGCGACGGCCATGTCGAAACGACCCCACAGCCGGCCGCTGATCCCCGACGAGTGTCCCGTCTGAAACGCGACGTGCGTGATAACCACCCCAATAGCCGCGCAGGCACGCATACCCTCGACTGCGGGCAGGAAGCTCCGTACGCCACCCACCTGCTGACTCATCTGTTTTGGGACCGAGGCATCGATGGACACACAGTAGCTGTTGCAGCTGCTGCTGTTAGGGTCGAACAAATTTGGGTACGGGGACAAAAGGAGGATGCGGCGACGTGAACCGAGCAATCATGATGCGTATCGCGGCATGCGCAGTCATGGGCCTCGGCGCCGCCCTGATGGTCGCGGCACTGCTGCTGTCCACCTACACCGCGGGCAGAATCGCCAAGATCCCGCTCGACATCGACATCACGATGATCGGTACCGGCAGCGGCGCCGCGCTGGACCCGGAGTCCCTGGGCAGCGAACACGCCGTCGTCGATCAGGACGTGCCGCTGGTGTCCCAGCAACAGATCGGTGTCGAGTCGCCCGCCAATGCCGACGTAGTGACCCTGCAGGTCGGCTCGTCGCTGCGGCGCGCGGACCGGCAGAAGGACACCGGGCTGCTGTTGGCCATCGTCGACACCGTGACGCTGAACCGCACGACCGCCGAGGCGATTTCGGATGACACCCACCCGGGTGGCTCGGTGCAGCGGCCGCGCAACTTTGATGACGAGAACCCGCCCACCAACATCGCCCTGCCGCACGAAGGACTGTCCTACCGGTTCCCCTTCGACACCAAGAAGCAGTCCTACCAATACTTCGATCCGATCGCGCAGAAGGCTTACGAGGCCAACTACGAAGGCGAAGACGACGTCAATGGGCTGACCACCTACCGGTTCGTCCAGAACGTCGGCTACGACGGCGACGGCACCCTGGCCGAGCCGGTGCGCTACCCGTCGCTGTACGGCCACGACGAAGACGGTGAGATCACCGCACCGGCGCGGCTCTGGAACATCGAAGGCGCCGACCCCGACGAAGAGGTCACGATGACGCGGTACTACGCCGCGCAGCGCACCATGTGGGTCGACCCCGTCTCGGGCACCATCGTCAAGTCGAAGCTGCACGCCAACCACTACTACGCCCGAGACGCACTCAAGCCGGAGATTGCACTGGCCGACTACACGGTCACCAGCTCCGAGGACACCATCGAAGCGCAGGTCAACGCGGCTCGCAACGAACGCGACCGGGTGGCGCTGTGGTCCCGGGTCCTGCCGATCACCTTCACCGCGGCGGGGCTGATCTGCCTGATCGGCGGCGTCCTGGTCGGCTGGTTCAGCCTGCCGGCCGAGGCCGCGCTGGGCCGTGGCGACCGGCACGGCTCCGAAGGCGGATTCTTCGGCGGTTTCGCGCCCAAGGCGCCCACCGCCGACCGCCCGTCTGGGGCCGAGGCCGAGACCGAGAAGATCCCGGCGCAACGTCCCCAACTGGACCGCCCCGCGGCACCACCAGAGTCGAGCCCCCCGGACCGGGGCACCCCTGATCCGGCTCCCGACCAGCCGTAATTCCGCGGTGGTGCGAGCCAGGCGCGCGATCGCGCCGTGCTATGCACTCGGGCTGACCCTGCTCATCCTGGCGCCATTGCTGCGCCCGGGTTATCTGCTGTTGCGAGACGCGGTTTCGACGCCGCGGTCATACCTGACCGGCGCGGCCCTCGGACTGGGTGAAGCATCCCCGCGAGCGGTGCCCCAAGACTTCGCGGTGGCGCTGGCGTCGCGGCTGATCGACGGCGGCACCGTCGTCAAAGCGCTGCTGTTCGTGGGCCTGTGGCTGGCTGGATGTGGTGCAGCACGGCTGGTGGCGACCGTGCTGCCGGAGGCCGGGCTGCCCGGTCAGCTGGTGGCGATCACGGTGGCGATCTGGAACCCGTATGTGGCCGAGCGGCTGCTGCAGGGCCATTGGAGCCTGCTGGTCGGGTACGGCTGCCTGCCATGGGTGGCGGCGGCGATGCTGGGGTTACGCGCCGGCGCAACCGGGCCCATGCGGCTGTTCGGCCTGGTGTTCTTTCTGGCGCTGGCCGGCTTGACCCCGACCGGGCTGCTGCTGGCGGCGGTGGTGGCGCTGGTGTGTGTCGCCGCGCCCGGGTCCGGGCCGCCGCGCTGGTGGTGCGCGGCCAGCGCACTGGCGATCGCGGCGACCGCCGCACTGCCGTGGCTGATGGCGGTGGTGCTGAGCCCGGGATCGGCACAGGGCGAGTCGGCCGGGGTGGCGGCATTCGCGGCCCGCGCCGAGCCCGGCCTGGGCACCCTAGGCAGCCTCGCCGGCCTCGGCGGGATCTGGAACGCCGAGGCGGTACCCGGTTCACGACGAACCGCTTTTGCGCTAGTGGCGACGGCGGTGTTCATCGGGGTGCTGGGACTGGGATGGGCCTCGGTGCGCGAGCTGCCCGCGGTACGGCCACTGCTGATCCTGGCGGGCGCGACGGTGCTGACGTTCACCCTTGCGGCCACCGGGCCGGGGCTCGCACTGCTGCGTTGGGCGACGGAGATCGCACCCGGGCTCGGGGTGCTGCGCGACGGTCAGAAGTGGGTGGCACTGGCGGTCCCGGGCTACCTACTGGCCGGGGCCGGGGCGGTCGTGGGGCTGCGGGACCGGCTGGCGCCGGCGCGGGCGGCGCTGGTGTGCTCCGTCGCGCTGATCGTCGTCCTGCCGGACCTGGCCTGGGGCGTGGCCGGGCGGGTCACGCCGGTGCACTACCCGCCCGGTTGGGCGGCGGTGGCGGCCAAGATCAACGCCGATCCGCGCCCGGTGGCCGTGCTGCCGGCCGACACCATGCGCCACTTCCCCTGGGCGGGGCCGGCCCCGGTGCTCGATCCGCTGCCGCGGTGGGTGCGCGCCGAGGTGCTCACGACCGGCGACCTGACCGTCGGCGGACAGACGGTGCCCGGGGAGGGTAGCCACGCCCGCGAGGTGCAGGAGGCGCTGTTGTCCGGGGCTGAGCCCGCCGGGCTCGGTGTCAAAGGGGTGGGCTGGGTGGTCACAGAATCCGATGTCGACGGCGAAATAGGCTCTGCGGCAAAAACTCTGACCCGACTTCCCGTCGCCTACCGAGATTCTGACCTTACCGTCTACCGGGTCGGCGGCCGCGCACCCAAGACGTCGCCCGGCCCACGCCGGGCCGCGATGGCCGCCCACCTGGTATGGCTGGCAATGCTGGTCGCGGGCGCGGGAGGTCTGACGGCGCCGTTGATACGACGGCGCTTGCGCGGTTAACGGCGGAGTTCACCGCGCAAGACGGTCACGGCGTGACCGGTCAAGATGACATGTTCGCCGTCACGGCGGACGCGCAATTGCCCGCCTCGCGCGGAGGCCTGTTCAGCCGAGAACTCGACGCCCCCAAGGCGCTTGCCCCACAGCGCGGCGAGAGTGCAGTGCGCCGAGCCGGTCACCGGATCCTCGGAGAGCCCGAAACGGGGCGCGAACACCCGGCTCACGATGTCGGCGCCGCCGTCACCAGCTGCAGTGACCACGACGGCGCGGGCCTCGACCTTCGCCAGCGACGCCGTGTCCGGCTCCAGCGCACGGACCTCGGCCGCCGATCCGGCTTCCACGACCACATCCATACTTCCCCGCCACACCGAGCGAATGCTTATCCCGGGCAAGCCGGCCACCAGATCGGCCGTCGGCGATTCGGCAAACACCGGGTCGGCCGGAAATTCCATGCTGATCGCACCATCAGAACCCGTCGTGCAGGACAGCAACCGCTCGCCCACGCTGAAGGACTGGCCCCCACCCAGGACATGGGCGCTGGCCAGGGTTCCCGAGCCGCACAACGCCAATTCGGCCACCGGGCTGAACCACCGCAGAGCTCGCGGTCCAGCATCGGCCTTGACCGGTCCGACGAATGCTGTTGCCGGGCAGTTGAACTCGGCAGCCACCTCCTGCATCCACGTGGTGTCGACGGGACCGTCCAGCAGCACCACGCCGGTGGGGTTCCCCCGGAACCTGACCGTCGTGAACGTGTCGACTACATACGCCGGGACGGACACCTAAGCGTCCAGGAAGCGGGCCCGCACGCCCGGTCCGGGGATGGGACAGGTGTCGTGCCGACCACCCAACCGATAACGGACGGCGGCGAAGCGGTCGTAGAGCCAGTCACGCAGTCCTGCCGGGATGATGTGTGCCGCGAGCAGTAGCCGGAAGGGCCCGCCCAGATAGCTCAGCACCCGCAGGGCGGCCGCCGATCGAACATCGATGTGCTCATCGGGCCGGCCGGGGTTCTCCACGAACACCATCGAGTCAACGTTCCGCAGCTCCGGATGACGCTCGATGATCGCGCGCGCGAAGTCACTTTCCAATGCCGCAAATCGCAGGGTGCCGCGCCGGTCGAACCGCAGGATGCTCTGCACCGATCGATTGCAGATTCCGCAGACACCGTCATAGAGCAGCACAGGAGCGGGGTGGTCGTCGGTCACCGGTGCACCTCCACGTGTCTGCACAACCTCTTACCAGTATGAAGCAGGCCGCTAACCGGTGGGAATCGACGCCGACCGAGGCGTGCCAGGCGATAGGGTCTCGGCGTGGACTTCACCGCGACCGAGATTGCGGCCGCAGTTCAGAGCGGATCACTGACGGCCCGAGCCGCCACACAGCAGGCGCTGCACCGGATCGAACAGACCCAGCCGGCCTTCAACGCGTGGCAGGTGATCCGCAACGACGCCGCGCTGGCCGAGGCGGACGCGATCGACGCCCGCGACGATCGCGGTTCGCTTCCTTTGGCGGGCGTTCCGATTGCCATCAAGGACAACATCGCCGTAGCCGGGGAACCGATGCGGGACGGCTCGCTGGCCACCAGCGCGGCACCTCGAACAACCGATCACGAGGTCGTTCGTCGCCTTCGGGCTGCCGGCGCGGTGATCGTCGGGCTGACTCGCGTTCCCGAGCTCTGCATCTGGGGCGCAACCGATTCGGCCTTCGGCGTCACTCGCAATCCCTGGAATCCGGAGCGGACGCCGGGCGGCTCGTCCGGGGGATCCGCGGCTGCGGTCGCATCGGGAGCGGTACCGATGGCCCACGGCAACGACGGCATGGGCTCGATTCGGATCCCGGCTGCATGCTGCGGATTGGTAGGCCTCAAGCCTGGTCACGGGGTGGTGCCGGTCGGCGAAGCGCACACATCCTGGGGAGGGATGTCGGAGAACGGACCGCTTACGACCACGGTCGCAGATGCCGCGCTGATGTTCTCGGTCCTGGCCGACGATCCCGACGCCGCGACACTGATCGATCCGCCCACCCTGCGGATCGCTGTGTCGACTTCGACTCCCAGCCTCGCGACGCCGGTAGCACGCGGTTGGGCTGAGGCGGTCTCTCGGACTACCGGTCTTCTTCGCAGCGGCCACCTCATTCGGTCGGCGACCCCGCGTTACCCGGCCACGCTGATGAACACGACCGCACTGGCGTTGTGGACGGCGGGAGCTGCTGCCGATGCACACGCCTCGACGAACGCCTCCTTATTGGAGCGCCGCAACCGCATTCACGTGCGGATCGGAGACGCCGTCGTGAAGCGGGGTCTTGCGAACCCCAGGGGACGCGAAGTGTGGCGGCAGCGCGCGTTGGACTTCTTCGCCGACACCGACGTCCTGGTCACGCCGACGCTGGCTCAACCGCCGATCAGATCACGGCGATGGGCGCAGCGGGGCTGGCTCACCTCGTTGGTCACCAACGCTCGCTACGCCCCCTTCGCCGCACCGTGGAACATCATCGGTTGGCCCGCGATGAACGTGCCCGCCGGACTCGACCGCCGCGGCCTGCCCGTCGGCGTGCAGTTGGTCGGCAAACCCGGGTCGGAGCGGACCCTGCTAGGCCTCGCCGCTCAAATCGAGCAGCTCCAACCCTGGCCACGCACTGCTTAGCGAGCTACTGCCTCAGACCACGCCGCTGATGTAGCGACGTTCTCGGACGGCCGCCAGCACCGTATGCAAACCTTCGGCGCTTTGCCGCCAGGAGAATTCGGCGCTGCGGTCCTGCGCCTTGGCGCCGAGCTGCTCGCGCAGCACCGCGTCCGCCAGCAGTCGCCGCAGTTGCTCGACGAGCTCGTCGCGGTCGTCGACCAACATCCCGGTGACCCCGTCGACGATCGAATCGGACAGCCCACCGGAGGACCGGTAGCCGATGGTGGGCACCCCGTGCTGGCCCGCCTCGATGACGGCCAGGCCCCAGCCCTCTTTGCGGGACGGCAACACGTGTACCCACGCCTGTTGCACGAGTTCGTGTTTCGTGACCTCGTCGACGTGCCCGTGGAAGGTGACCGCGTCGGTGATCCCCAGCTCGGCGGTGTGCTCCACCAGTCGGTCGCTCCACCAGCCTCCGCCGATGACATCGAGGTGCAGGCCCGGTACTTCGGCACGCAGCGCCGCAACCGCGTCCAGCGCGTCCTCGATCTGCTTATGCGGCACCAGGCGGGACAGCACCACCACCCGCGGCGTCGGCGATCGATGCTGGGTCAGCGTCGCCGGCGGCGCCTCGTCGAGGCCGTTGCGCACCACCGCGATGCGCTCGGGGCCCACTCCCAGCTCGATCAGGTCGCGCACCGAGGGCAGTGACACGGTCAGGTATTGATTGCGGCGGTTCAGCCAGGGCGACAGTCTCGACTCCACCATCCAGCCGATCCTGCTCAGCACCGGCCCGGCCACCGGCCACTGCTCGCGGTGGCAGTGGTGCACCAGTACCGCCACCCGGCGCCCGTAAGCGAGTCGGGCCAGGAAGGGCAACCCGTTCTGGGTGTCGACCACGGCGTCGGGCCGCACCCGCCGCAGCTGACCGAGGCCGAACCGAGCGGCCACCATGGCCGCCCCCGCCCACAGGTACACGGTGTAGGGCCCGCCGCGCCGGCTGATCCGCACGCCGTCGACGACCTCGTGTTTGGGCGCGCCCGGGTAGCGGGCGGTGCGCAGGGTGACCGCGACGCCGGCGGCGGCCAGCTCGGCGCCGATGCGCTGCAGGTAGGTCTCGCTGCCGCCGCCCTGCGGGTGCCCGGTGTCACGCCAACACAGCAGCAGGACGGAGCGGACGGCAGACACCCCGACCAGGGTAGTCGGCCGGCTCCAAGCCTCGCCGAGCATGAAGCCAGCTGCACGTTCGACCCCCGGCGTGCGGCCACCTTCACCCTCGGCGGGTTCAAGGCCGGGTTCTAGGCTGGCTCGGTGGCTGCCACCGACCTATTCGCGCGACGCGCGACGCTGGCCCGTTCGGTGCGCCTGCTGTCCCAGTTCCGCTACGAGCAGAGCGCGCCGGCCCGGTTCTACGGTGCGCTGGCCGACGACACCGCCGCGATGGTCACCGAGCTGTGGCGGGGGGCGCGTGGCGACGATCCGGCCGGCAAGACCGTGCTCGACGTCGGCGGCGGGCCGGGCTATTTCGCCACCGCGTTCGCCGACGCCGGGCTGCGCTATGTGGGCGTGGAACCCGACCCCGGAGAAATGCACGCGATGCACGCCGCGGGTTCCGCCTCGTCGCCGGGCACGTTCGTACGGGCCTCGGGGATGGCCCTGCCGTTCGCCGACGCCAGCGTGGACATCTGCCTGTCGTCCAACGTCGCCGAGCACGTGCCACGGCCCTGGCAGCTCGGCCACGAGATGCTGCGGGTCACCCGGCCCGGCGGGCTGGTGGTGCTGTCCTACACGGTGTGGCTGGGCCCGTTCGGCGGCCACGAGATGGGCCTGACGCACTATCTGGGCGGGCCGCGCGCCGCCCGGCGCTACACCCGCCGACACGGCCACCCACCGAAGAACAACTACGGCTCGTCATTGTTCGCGGTGTCGGCCGCCGAGGGGTTGGACTGGGCCCGCCACACCGGTGCCCTGGTTGCGGCTTTCCCCCGTTATCACCCGCGATGGGCGTGGTCGATGGCGAAAGTGCCGGGCATTCGCGAGTTCGGTGTGAGCAATCTGGTGCTGGTCCTGCAGCCCGGCTAACAGATTGACTGCAACGTGTTCTAATCCGCCGGTCGGCTAGGTAGGGTGACGCCCATGACCGACTCCAGCATCACCGAATACGACACCCTCTTCATCGGCGGCAAGTGGACCGCCCCGTCCACCGATCGGGTGATCGAAGTTCACAGCCCGGCCACCGGCGAGTATGTCGGCAAGGTGCCGCTGGCAGCCAAGGGCGATGTGGACGCCGCGGTGGCCGCCGCGCGCACCGCGTTTGACTCCGGCCCGTGGCCGTCGACCCCGCCGGCCGAGCGGGCCGCGGTGATCGCCGCCGCGATCAAGCTGATGGAAGAGCGCAAGGACCAGTTCACCGCGCTGCTGGGCGCCGAGACCGGCCAGCCCCCGCTGAGCGTCGAGACGATGCACTGGATGAGCTCGCTGGGCGCCCTGAACTTCTTCGCCGGCCCCGCCGCCGACGAGGTCAGCTGGGAGGAGGTCCGCACCGGCGCCTACGGCCAGACCATCGTGCGCCGCGAACCGATCGGCGTGGTCGGCGCGATCGTGGCGTGGAACGTGCCGCTGTTCCTGGCGGTCAACAAGCTGGGACCGGCTCTGCTGGCCGGCTGCACGGTGGTGCTCAAGCCTGCTGCCGAGACGCCGTTCAGCGCGAACCTGCTGGCACAGGCGTTCGCCGACGCGGGCCTGCCGGAAGGCGTGCTGTCGGTGGTGCCGGGCGGCGCTGAGACCGGTCAGGCACTGACCTCCAACCCGGATGTGGACATCTTCTCCTTCACCGGCAGCTCGGCCGTCGGCAAGGAGATCGGCAAGCGCGCCGCGGACCTGCTCAAGCCGTGCACGCTGGAGCTCGGCGGCAAGTCGGCGTCCATCGTGCTCGAAGACGTCGACCTGGCATCGGCGATCCCCATGCTGGTGTTCTCCGGGATCATGAACACCGGGCAGGCCTGTGTGGCCCAGACCCGCATCCTGGCGCCGCGCTCGCGCTACGAGGAAGTCGTGGAGGCGGTCAAGAACTTCGTCACCGCGCTTCCGGTCGGCCTGCCGGATGACCCGGGCGCCCAGATCGGTTCGCTGATCAGCGAAAAGCAGCGCGAGCGGGTCGAGGGCTACATCGCCAAGGGCATCGAGGAGGGCGCCCGGCTGGTCTGCGGCGGCGGCCGCCCCGCGGGTCTGGACTCCGGCTTCTTCGTGGAGCCGACGGTGTTCGCCGACGTGGACAACTCCATGACCATCGCCCAGGAGGAGATCTTCGGGCCGGTGCTGTCGATCATCGCCTACGGCACCGAGGACGACGCGGTCGCGATCGCCAACGACTCGGTGTACGGGCTGGCCGGCAGCGTGTGGACCTCCGATGTCCCGCGCGGGATCGAGATCGCGAACAAGATCCGCACCGGTACCTACGGAATCAACTGGTACGCCTTTGACCCGTGCTGCCCGTTCGGCGGCTTCAAGAACTCCGGTATCGGCCGGGAGAACGGCAAAGAGGGCGTCGAGCACTTCACCCAGCAGAAGAGCGTGCTGATGCCGATGGGCTACACGCTGGACGCCTGATCGGGTAGCGCCCCAGATCAGTTCACCTTGCCGTTGCCACAACGGTAAGCCCCTATACTGCCGTGCGTGGGCGTGCTGGTGTGGTTTGCACCCTGGGCGGTGTATTGGGTGCTGGTGGGAAATGCGCCGCCGGTGATCGCGGCGGCGGTGGCGCTGACTGTCGCGTTCACCGTCGCGGTCAGCAGCCGCGACGCGTCGGCACGGCCCGTGAGTATCGGTGCCGTTGCGACGTTCGCGGTGCTGGCGGTGCTGCCGCCGGCGTTCACCGGGGCGCAACCCCGGCTGCTGGCGTTGAGTTTCGCCGGACTGCTCGCGACGCTGCTCGCCAGCATGGTTCTGGGCAGATCCGTGGTGGAAGCCGTCGTGAAGGCGGATCTGCCGGCGGCAGTGGCGCAATCCGACCTGTTCGGCCCCATCGTGAATCGGGTGAGGTGGATCTGGCTGGGCGCTGTGACGGCAACATTCGTCTCGGCGGTAATCGCCGCGATCCTGTTGCCCGACGCCGGCACGCCGCTGAGCTACCTGTGCTCCTGGGTCATTCCGTTCGCGGTCCTGGCCGCGGCGGCGATCGCATCGCGCATCCTGTCGGATCGCATGACCGCCGGCTTCGGCGATGCGGTCCGCAAGACCAGCTTTGTCGCCTTCGTCGACCTGGAGATCGACCAGCTGTACTACCTGGCCACCGAACACGCCAACCGTGAACTAGGCCCCGGCGAACAGGCCTACAACGTCACCGTCGGCACCAAGGGAACACCGCTGTCAGGCGACGACACCCGGGTGTCGTGGCCGTCCACCTACAAGGTTCGGCAGCGCCGCAGCTGAGTCGGGGCTCAGCCGTCGAGCCGGCGCCGTCGGCGGTGCTCGATGCAGCGCCCTACCTGGGCGCGGTAGAAGTCTTCGTCGCGCCCGCCGGCGGTGTACAGCCGCGCACCGAGCCGGTCCCGCAGCTCATCAAGATCCACCTCATCGGTGGTGGCGTTGGCCAGCACCCAGTCGACGGCAGCTTCGCTGCCCTGTTCTCGGCAGATCCGCTCGGCCTGTTTGGCGGCGGCGCGCTTGCGAAACCTGGCGAACCCGCGCCTGCTCCAAGCGCGTAGCTCCAGGGCTTCCAGGTCGAGCAGTTCGCGCAACACCGACAGCGGCCCGTCCGGCAGGGTCTTGAACGGTGCTGCATCGACGAAAGTCAGTGCACCGCCGGGACGGCGGATGCCCTCGATATCGGGTTCAACCACGACTGCGCCGCGACCCTTGGCCAGCTCATGGGCCCACCGAACGATGGCGTAGCCGCGATCGGGTAGCCGGTACTTCCGGGTGTGGGTGTCCACGGTCCACCTTTCCGGGTCGACCCAGATGGCACAGGGCGCCGGCCACCCGCCTTCGGACACCGTACCGACGCGTCAGCTGATGGGTCGTCCGTCGCGGTCGACGTGGCACAGCGTTCGCCACGGCTTGGGGATGGCGCCCGCTCGCAGCGCGCCACCTTCGAGCAGCGCTTTCAACACCGGCCGGACGGCCTCGTGCAGCAGTTCACGACGCTGCGGCAGCCGGCGCACCGCCCGCCAGGTGCGCCATTTCGGCAACCCCACCCTGCCATATACACCGGGGTGGACCAGCTCGTGGAACAGTTCCCGCAGAATCAGCGGCGCCAAATAACGGACCGCAAAGCGGTCACCCCAGGTGGTGTCGGCCCAGATCTCGGGGATGCGCAGCCGAGCGAAGGACAGGTGCCGGGCTTCCTCTTGACGGTGGTAGCGGTTAACGGCGGCCAGGAACGGGTCGGTGTCCGGATGCTCTGCGGCGCGCTTCTGCATCAGGTCCGGGATTTCCTCGCCGCCGAGCACCAGCGTGGTGAACAACGCCGGCCGGCGGACGAGCGCGAAATCGGCGCGGAGCTCCAACCAGCGGCCCAGCCGCCCGCGGGGGACAAAGGGACTGCGGGCCTTCGGCTGCAACTGGTCGATCACCCGCAGGAACAGCCGGGAATGCCGGGTCTCCGTCGCTCAATCGATGGCGTAGTCATGGTCGGGCAGCCGATACTTTCTGGTGTGGGTGTCCACCGCCTCGGGCGTAACAGGCCAGCGAGACGGGTTAGTGGGACCCGAGGAGGCGACCACGATGAGCCCAACGACCTTGATCACCGGCGCCGACGTGTGGGACGGAGTCTCGGACACGGCGACACCGCGCCAGGTACTGGTGGCCAACGGGCGGATACAGCAGGTCGCTGAGGCGGTCGACCCCCCGGCGGATGCCCAGGTGGTGAATCTGACCGGGCACACCCTGACACCCGGATTCATCGACTGCCACACCCACGTCACGGTGATACCACCGGTCAGGCCGGCCCTGGCCGCCGACTCGAGCACCGCCAAGGCGTTGAAAGCACTGCCGGTGCTGCAGGCGTTGCTGCACAACGGTTTCACCACCGTGCGCGACCTCGGGTGTGCGGACCTGGACTACCCAACAATCGGCCTACGGGACGCGGTGGCATCCGGCATTGTCGAGGGGCCACGGATGCTGGTGGCACCGCACCTGATCTCTGCGCGCGGGGGCCACGGCGATTTCAGCGGCCTGATGGCCGACGAGTATCAAGGCGCGTCACGGCCACTGGAACTCGCGGCAGCCGACGGCCCCGACGAGATCCGCACCAGGGTGCGCCAGGAAATTCGGGCCGGCGCCGACTGGATCAAGTTCGCGGCGACCGGCGGCTTTTCGTCTCCGTCGGATGACCCGGGTCACGCCACCTACAGCCAAGACGAGATGGACACGCTGGTCGCCACTGCCACCGATCTGGGCATCCCGGTCACCCCGCACAGCTACGGCGACGACGGCATCCGGCGGGCGGTGCGCGCCGGAGTGCGCAGCATCGAGCACGGGAACCTCGCCTCAGCAGCAGCCTTACGCATGCTGGAGGATGCCGGCGTGTTTCTGGTGCCGACCCAGTACGCGATCCTGTTCGGCACCCGACTGGCCGACGACGATCCGTTCTGGGCCATGGTCCCCGACTATGCCCGTCGCAAATTCGAAAAGTATCGCGGCGCATTACTGGACACCGCCGAACGGTTGGCGGCCAGCAACGTCCGGATCGCGTTCGGCACCGACGCGGGCATGTTCCCCCATGACGAGAACTGGCGCGAGTTTCCGATGATGGTCGCCACCGGCATCACCCCGCTGCGCGCCCTGCGAGCCGCGACCAGCGTGGCAGCCGAACTGCTTCGACTCGACGACCTCGGCGTGATCGCCGAGGGCAAGATCGCCGATCTAGTTGCCATGCCAGGTAACCCGTTCACCGACATCGAGGTGACCGGCCAAGTCGATTTCGTCATGAAAGACGGTGTGGTCTATAAACATCCGACTCAAGCAGAGGCATCGTGACCCAGCGCAGGCGCTTTAGAACGCGTCCTCAGCGAGTTCCATCAACGCGAGGTCCTCGCTTTCCACGATGCGCCGATCCGCGCCGAGCCGGGGTAAAACGTTGGCCCCGAAGAACTTTGCCGCCGCCACCTTTCCCCGATAGAAATGCTGCTCGTCGCCCGACGCTCCTTGGTCCAGCGCCGTCAGCGCCACCTCGGCCTGACGCAGCAGCAGCCAGCCGATCACCAGATCGCCGACGGCCAGCAGGAACCGGACCGAGCCCAAACCCACCCGATAGAGCTCTTTGGCCTCCTGCTGTGAGCTGAACATGTATCCGGTCATGGCGGCCACCATCGCCCGCACATCGTCGAGCGCGGCGGCCAGCAGCTTGCGCGAGTCGACCAGGTCCGGGTGACCGTCGGCGCTGTCGAGAAACTCCTCGATCTGGCCGACCAGGTGCGTCAAAGCCACGCCGCGGTCGCGGGCGATCTTGCGAAAGAAGAAGTCCTGCGCCTGAATCGCGGTGGTGCCCTCATACAGCGAATCGATCTTGGCGTCGCGGATGTACTGCTCGATCGGGTAGTCCTGAAGGAAACCCGAGCCGCCGAATGTCTGCAGCGATTCAGTCAGGTACTGGTAGGCCCGTTCCGATCCGACGCCCTTGACGATCGGAAGCAGCAAGTCGTTGACTCGCTCGGCCAGCTCGGCGTCGGCGCCCGAGACCTGCATTGCGACTTGCGGATTCTGGTGGGCGGCGGTGTAGAGGTACAGCGCGCGCATGCCCTCGGCGTAGACCTTCTGCATCATCAGGGCGCGCCGCACATCCGGGTGGTGGATGATGGTCACCCGCGGCGCGGTCTTATCGGTCATCTGGGTCAGATCGGCCCCCTGAATGCGTGTCTTGGCGTACTCCAGGGCATTGAGATAGCCGGTGGACAGCGTGGCGATCGCCTTGGTTCCCACCATCATTCGCGCATATTCAATGACGTGGAACATCTGCGCGATGCCGTTGCGGGTGTCGCCGACCAGCCACCCTTTCGCCGGAGTGCCGTGTTGGCCGAAGGTCAGTTCGCAGGTGGTCGAAACCTTCAGTCCCATCTTGTGTTCCAAACCGGTGACAAATACCCCGTTGCGTTCGCCGGGCTCCCCGGTCTCGGGATCCGGCAAGAATTTGGGCACCAGAAACAGGCTGAGCCCCTTGGTTCCCGGCCCGGCGCCCTCGGGGCGGGCCAGGGTCATATGCATGATGTTCTCGAACAGGTCGTCGCTGTCGCCGTTGGTGATAAACCGCTTGACGCCGTCGATGTGCCAACTGCCGTCGGGCTGCTCGATGGCTTTTGTTCGCCCCGCCCCGACATCGGAACCGGCGTCCGGTTCGGTAAGCACCATAGTGGCGCCCCAGTTCCGATCGATCGCCATGGCAGCCCAGTGCCGCTGCTGTTCATTTCCCAGCGCGTAGAGGATGTTGGCAAAGACCGGGCCGGCCATGAACATGTACACGGCCGGATTGGCGCCCAGCACCAGCTCGGCGATCGCCCACGACACCATCGCCGGCGCCGGGACACCGCCGACGTCTTCGCACAGCCCGATCCGGAACCACTCGCCGGCCTGCCAGGCCCGCAGCGATTCCTTGAAGGGTTCTGGCAGCGTCACATGGTGGGCGGCCGGGTCGAACACCGGCGGATGGCGATCGCTGGCGGCAAACGACTCGGCTACCGGCCCCTCGGCCAGCCGGGCGGCTTCGGCCAGCATCTGGCGCACCGTTTCGCCGTCGAGGTCTCCGAACGCGCCGTCAGCCAGGCATTGCTCCAGCCCCAGCAGTTCGAACAGATTGAATTCCAGGTCGCGCACATTGCTCTTGAAGTGACCCATGATTCCAGCATGCACCTTGACGATGCGCGGGTCGCCGGAATCGCAACGTTCTAACGGACCACGTGCAATCCCCATTGACGCAGGAACGGATCCAGCAGGACGAAGTCGGTGGAGTAGTCGTCGTCCACCGGTCCGCCCATCAGGATCCCGACCGCGCTGACGGTGCCGTCCGGGTTGACCACATAGCCGGGACTGCCGCTGTCGCCGATGGTGCTGTACACATCGGTCTCCACAAGGTTGCCGACGATGGCGCTGACCGGACCGCAGGTCTCACCGGTCTGGGCACCGATCTTGCAGATCTCCATCCCGACGTGAATCTGATCGGCAGTGAGCACATTGGCCACCGGGTAACGGCCCGCGATCCTGCCGTTGGGCCGGCCGGCGGCCGGGTCGAGCCTGATGATCGCGGCGTCGCGGTCCTCGCCGTTGTTCTCACTCGCAGTGATCCGGCCCAGCGGCGTCTCGAAGACGTCGGTCCACTGCGACCCGTCGTGCGAATCGCAGTGACCGCTGGTCAGCAGGTAGTAGCCGCCGGCGTCGTCCTGGGTGAGAAAGCCCGCTGTGCAGCTGCTGTTGTCGTCCAGCAACTCAATACCCGGCATCGGTGCGGCCGACGCGACGCCGGCGAAGGCCAGCCCCGCGGCCGCCACAGCGCCCGCCAACGCGATCTTGACCATCAGGTGTCCAGCACCGATGCGACTTTGGCCTCGACGTCGCCCAACCCCGCCAGGTCGATGCCGAAGCGATCGGTCAGGGCCGTACACACCTGTGCGGCGTCGTCGAACCGAATCCGCTCGGTGCCGCCGCCGGCGTGGATGGCGAGGTTGCGGCCGCGCAGGTTCCAGCGGGCATCGTCGGTCACCAGCGCCGCACTGAGGCCCACGACGAAGTTCGACTCGGGGTAGGTGGACACGTACCAACTGCCCACCTGCATGTCGATCAGCGGCCGTGGCTGCAGCGCCAGGATGTACAACGGCCGCCAGCGCTCGCCGATCAGCGTCTCCAACACCAACTCGTCGGCACCGCTCCCACGCCGACACAGCCGAAACGGCTCATGGGACGTCTGCTGAACTTCGTCGAGGACCATGGGGATCGGAGCCGTGGGCGTCTGCCCGCCGAATCCCACGTCGACGAGATAGGGCTGCTCTGATCCCGGAATCCTCACCGCCAAGGCCTGGTGGGTCTGAGGATGCGGCGGCCCGTCCAATCCCTCCGGGCTCATCCACACCACCCGCCCGGCCAGCCGCTCGACTCCGAAGCCGAGCGCGCACAGTACGTCGCGCATCAGATTGTTGTGCTCGTAGCAGTAGCCGCCGCGGCGTCGCGCCACCAGCTTGGCGCTCAGTGCCGCCGAGCTGAGGTCGATCACCGGCACACCCATGACGGGATCGAGATTCTCGAACGGGATGCGACGGACGTGCGCGGACACCAAGGCGGTGAGCGTCTCATGCGTCGGCTCGGTGCCACCGCGATAGCCGATGCGATCGAAGTACGCCTGCAGGTCGATGCGGAGCTCCCCTCGGGCCACTCGGAACAGTTTGCTGATGGTATCCACCAGCGGGTCTGAGCCGGTAATATGGGCAAAACTAGAACACGTTCCAATTGAGGGGGCCGCGGTGGACACGCCGGACAATGACTGGTCGGACGACGTTCCCCGGCCCATCACGAAATGGGACCCGGGGCTGACCGAACGGGTCATGGGCCTGTTGCGACCCTTCATCAAGGGCTACCACCGGGCCGAGGTGCGGGGCCTGGAGTCATTCCCCAACGGCGGCGCCCTGGTGGTCTCGAACCATTCCGGCGGCCTGTTTCCGATGGACGTCCCGGTGTTCGCCACCGGTTTCTACGAGAAGTTCGGCTACGAGCGCCCGGTCTACACGCTGAGCCACGACCTGATCTTCACCGGTTACACCGCCGACTTCTTCCGCAAGACCGGCTTCATCCCGGCCAACCACGCCAACGCCGACGAGGCGCTGCGCTCCGGCGGCGTGGTGGTGGTCTTTCCCGGCGGCGACTACGACGCCTACCGGCCCACGCGGGAGGTGAACAAGATCGACTTCGACGGCCGCAAGGGCTACATCCGCGCCGCGATCAACGCCGGCGTGCCGATCGTGCCGACGGTCGGGATCGGCGGCCAGGAAAGCCAGCTTTATCTCTCCCGCGGGGCCGGGCTTGCCAAAGCCCTGCGGCTGGACAAACTGATGCGGGTCAAGATTCTGCCGATCTCGTTCGGCTTCCCGTTCGGCCTGTCGGCGGTCCTGCCGGTCAACCTGCCGCTGCCCGCCAAGATCGTCATGCAGACGTGCGAGCCGATCGACATCATCGCGGAGTTCGGCGAGGACCCGGACATCGACGTCGTCGACGCGCACGTGCGTGCCGTCATGCAAAAGGCGCTGGACAAGCTGGCCAGCGAACGCCGTCTGCCGATCTTGGGCTGAACGGGATGGGCCTATTCGACTCGCTCAACCGGGTCGGCTCGATGCTGGTGACCTTCAGCCGGGCCGGGCTGTTGGCACCCATGCGCCCGGACAAATACCTGCGGATCGCCGCCGCGGCCGCCGCTGAAGGCGGTACCACCACTACCGGGATCGCCATGGCGGCCCAGCGGTGCGGCGATCGCGCGGCGATCATCGACGAGCGCGGTATGTGTACCTACGCCGAGCTCGACCGGCGCTGTAACGCGCTGGCCGCCGGTCTGCAACGGCTTCCCGGACGGACGCCTCGGGCGATCGCGCTGATGTGTCGAAACCATCGCGGCTTCATCGAGGCGCTGGCGGCCGCCAACCGGATCGGCGCGGATGTGCTGCTGCTCAACACCAGCTTCGCCGGACCGGCGTTGGCCGAAGTCGTCGCCCGTGAAGGCGTTGACCTGATCTTCTACGACGAAGAGTTCACCGCCGCAGTGGATCTGGCCGTGCCGGTCGACTCGGGCTGCACGCGGGTGGTGAGCTGGACCGACAGTAAGGTTCCCGGCCTGACGGCAGACGACTTGATCGACGCCAACGCCGGACGTCGACCGGCCAAAGCGGCGCGGAGCGGCAAGCTGGTCATGCTCACCTCCGGAACCACCGGCACCCCCAAGGGGGCGCGGCGCTCCGGACGCGGCGGAGGCGGGATCGCCGACCTGCAAGCGATTTTCGACCGAATCCCCTGGCACACCGAGGAAACCGTGGTGATCGCCGCGCCGATGTTCCACGCCTGGGGGTTCTCCCAGCTGGCGTTGGCGCTCACCATGGCCTGCACGATCGCCACCCGACGGAAGTTCGACCCCGAAGCCACCCTGGAACTCATCGAGTCCAACCGCGCGGCCGGACTGTGCGTCGTACCGGTGATGTTCGACCGGATCATGGCGCTGCCGGACGAGATTCGATCCCAATACCCCTGCAAGTCACTGCGGTTCGCGACGGCGTCTGGTTCGCGGATGCATCCCGACGTGGTGACGGCGTTCATGGACACCTTCGGCGATGTGGTCTACAACAACTACAACGCGACCGAAGCCGGCATGATCGCACTGGCGACACCGCAGGACCTGCGCTACTCCCCCGACACCGCCGGCCGCCCGGCACCGGGGAGCGAGATCCGGATCCTGGATGCGGATTTCGCCGAGGTTCCGGTCGGGGTGACCGGGCAGATCTTCGTCCGCAACTCCTCGCAGTTCGACGGCTACACCGGCGGCGACTCGAAGATGTTCCACGACGGTTTCATGGCATCCGGCGACTTGGGCCACTTCGACGACACCGGAAGGCTTTTCGTGGTCGGCCGGGATGACGAGATGATCGTCTCCGGGGGCGAGAACGTCTACCCGATCGAGACCGAGAAGGCGTTGATCACCCATGGTGCCGTCGCCGAGGCCGCGGTGATCGGTGTCGACGACGCCGACTACGGGCAACGGCTGGTGGCCTTCGTGGTGTTGACGCCCGGAACCTCGGCGTCGCCCGACGAACTGAAACAGCACGTCCGGGAGAATCTGGCCGGGTACAAGGTTCCGCGCGACATCACCATCCTGAAGGCGTTGCCGCGCAACAACACCGGCAAGGTACTGCGACGCGAACTTCAGGAGCTGGCGGCGTCCGACTGAGACCTAAGCCGGCGCCATCGCGGTCTCGACGGTTGTCAGCTGCTCGGAAAGTCCAGCGGCACGGCGGATGTCGACGAACTCGTTGACCAGAGCATTGGTCACCTCATGCGGATCTTCAACGGTGACACCGTCAGTCAGCACCGAGATATTGAGCTGGTCCACGTAGCTCCACACCGTGATGTTCAGGCCACTGCCGGCGGTCAACGGCCCCACCGAGTAGATCTCGGTGACCAGCGCACCGCCGACCCTGCCGCGCTCCCGCGGACCGGGAACATTGGAGATGTTGAGGTTGAGAACCTTGTTCTGGCCGTCCTTACCCGACAGCCACCGGAACAATGACTCCGCGGGCGCCGGCGGCAGGTACGCCGACCACCGGCTGACCAGCTCCGGCCCGACCAAGTGGTGGGCCTCCTTGGCCAGATCAGCCGCCTCCCGGGCCTTTGCGATCCGATCCCGAACGTCGGCCACATCGACCGGCAAGGCCACCAGCACTCCGGAGAACCGATTGCCGGAGATCCGGTCGGCGGAGAAGTCGAAGCTCATGGGCACCGACGCCAACAGCGGGTGATCCGCCTTCCCGTCGTAGCGCAGCAGCAGCGTGCGCAACGCCCCGGCCGAGATGGCCAGCACCAGGTCGTTGATGGTGATCCCCAACTGTTTGCTGGTCGCCTTGATATCGGCCAGCGCCAGCGTTGCGGTGGCGAAGCGGCGTTCGGGTGTGAGCACGTGGTTGATGAAGCTCGGCGGCGGGGTGAACGGCCGGGTCAGGTCGGCGGAGAGTTTGCGGCTGCTGCGCCGGACCCGACCGATGCCGGCTGCGGTATAGCCGATGGTCGCCGGGATCTTGCCCATCTGCCGGAAATGATCGCGGAACGCCGAGCGCACCAGCTGCCCGCCGGTGGGGGCGGGATCGGTTTCGTAGGAGTCACGCTCGTTTGGCCCACCGGCCACCAGATCCATCCCGCGAGCCATCAGATTCGCCGATGCGATCCCGTCGGCCAGGGCGTGGTGGATCTTGCCGACCACCGCGATCCGGTTGTTTGCCAGGCCGTCGATGAAGTACATCTCCCACAGCGGGCGGCTACGGTCCAGTGCCGTGCTGCCGATCTCGCCGATGGCCTCATCGAGTTCGCGGCGCCCACCCGGAGCGGGCAGCGACCACGGCCGGATGTGATACGCCAGGTCGACTTCGCAGTTCTCCCGCCACATCGGATGGTGGAACTTACCGGGGATGTCCACCAGCTGGTACCGGAACGGATCCAGCTTGTAGAGCCGACCGTGGATCACCCGCCGAAAAGCCTCGACGTCGAACCCGTGCCGATCGGAATCCAGCTCGATCACCGCGATCTTGAGAGTGTGCATGTGCACGTTCGCCGTCTCGCTGTACAGCAGAACCGCATCCCACCCGGTGAGCCGCTTCACCCCACACCCCTCGCCATGCAGGGACCATACCGCGGCGGGCGGGTTCAGATGATCTGTTTGCTCCCGACCGTGGTGCGGTCGCGGTGAATCTGGTTGAGAAACAAACCGATTGCCGTGCTCACCGCACCGGTGCGGGCCCCGTCGGTCATGTCGAAACCGTGCCCTGCACCCGGCAGCTCCAGGTAGCCGACCTTGGAACGTGACACCGCCCGCAGTCGGTCGGTGAAGCTACGCGCCTGCTGGACCGGGATGACGGTGTCGGCGCTGCCGTGCACCACCAGGAAGGGCGGCGCATCCAGATGCACCCGTGCGATCGGGGAAGCCTGCCGGTAAATGTCGCGATGGCGCCGCATCGAGCGACCGACCACCACCCGCTCCAAGAAGTCGACGAACGCCACCCGTTCGGGGGTGGAGCGGTCCTCCCAGTCGTAGCGGCCGTAGATCCCCACCACGGCGTCCACCGAGGTGTCCCCACCGGCCGGCAGTTGATCGGCGAATTCGGCGTCGCGGACCGCATTGCCGGTCAGCCCGGCCAGGGCGGCTAGATGCCCGCCGGCCGAAGCGCCCGCCACGGCAACGAAATTGCGGTCGCCGCCGAATTTATCGACGTTGGCGTGCGCCCAGGCGATCGCGGTCTTGACGTCCACGATGTGGCTCGGCCACCGGTTGTGGGGGGCGACCCGGTAGTCGATCGACAGGCACACCCAGCCCTGCTCGGCCAGGTGGGACAGCAGCGCATAACCCTGCAAGAGCCGGCTGCCGTGCACCCAGGCACCACCGGGGACGTAGATCAGCACCGGTGCAGGCCCGTCGGGCAGCTCGCGGGACCGCCACACATCGAGCACCTGCGCGGGGTCGCTGCCGTACTGCACGCCGGAGCGATAGATGTGCCGGCGGTGCTGCAACGCCTTCACCACCGGCGGCGCCTGTTCCGGCTGGGGCCAGTCGATGTCGAGGTCGGCTGCCGCGACCACCCCGCGCAGCGCGGCATCGCTGACCACAGGGGTCTGCTCGCGCTCCTGCTTGCGGGCGGCGGCGGCCCCTGGCGCCAGCCAGGACTTGGTGGCGCTGGAGAAGAATTCCGGCATGTGGCGCGTGCCCCATACCCCCATCGCGGTCATCCCGCCCAGGGGTTCCAGGTGCTTGCCGACCACCGGCAAGGACGCTGAGGCGACGCTGAGCGCCAGCAGGTAGTCGCTCGGCCGAGCTCGCATCAGCCAACGCAGCCGGCCGGCCAGGTCGAGCCCGGTCTCCGGGGTCTGCGATCGTCCCGTCATTGGCGCAGGGTACCGCGTTTGGGTTCGGAGGCGGTTGCAATCCGGTGGGTTGACGACGCCGCCGATCCGGCGCCGGTAATACTGAGCCGATGGTAAGCAGCGGGTTCCATCCAGATCTGCGCAGAACTGCCCGGTTCCTTCCGCGTGGCGGGATCGGGCGTCGGACGCTGCCGGTGCTGCAGGCACTCACCGGGGTGCAGGGCCGGCGCACCCCCGGCGACGTCGAGGTCTTGGGCCTGCCCTCGGGCGCAGGCGTCCGGATCTTTCGGCCGCCGAATCGCGCCGCCGATCCGGCACCGGCATTGCTGTGGATTCACGGCGGCGGCTACGTCATCGGCACGGCCGCCCAGGATGACCGCCTCTGCCGCAGGTTCAGCGCCGAACTGGGTGCCACGGTCGCGTCGGTGGACTACCGACTGGCGCCGCAGAACCCTTATCCCGCCGCGTTGGAGGACTGCTGGGCGGCGCTGACCCGGCTCGCTGAGCTGCCCGGGGTCGATCCGGCCCGGATCGCGATCGGCGGCGCCAGTGCCGGTGGCGGGTTGGCTGCCGCGCTGGCGCAGTTGGCCGCCGACCGCGGGGAGGTCTCCCCCGTGCTGCAGCTGCTGGTGTACCCGATGCTCGATGATCGCAGCGCGGCGCTGCCGGCCAATCGGAGCTACCGATTGTGGAATCCGCGGAGCAATCTGTTCGGCTGGACCGCGTATCTGGGCGACGCGGATCCGCAGGTCGCAGTGCCGGCACGGCGTGCGGACCTGAGCGGGCTGGCGCCGGCCTGGATCGGAGTGGGCACCTTGGATCTGTTTCACGACGAGGATCTGGCCTACGCGCAGCGACTGCGTCAAGCCGGTGTGCCCTGCGAGGTCGAGACCGTCGAGGGGGCATTCCACGGGTTCGACCTGTTGATGCCCAAAGTCGCGGTGTCACGGGCCTTCTTCGCCTCCCAGTGCGCGAGCCTGCGGAACGCCTTCGGCCGGAGGGCCTGACGGTGGCAGGCTCCAGCCCCGAAGAACGGCGGGCCCTGCGCGGCGCGGTCGCGGAGTTGATGACCAAACGCTCGCCCGACGACGATGCCTGGTCCGAGTTGGCGGCGATGGGTCTGCTGGGCCTGTTGGTGCCCGAGCAGTATGGCGGCGCCGGTGCCGGATTGGTCGAGGTAGGCGTAGTAGCCGAAGAGCTGGGTCGGGTCCTGTTCTCCGGCCCGTACTTGTCGACGGCGGTGCTTGCGGTCAATCTTCTTATGGCAGTGGATGACCCGGCGCAACACGAGGCGGTGTTGCCGGCGATTGCCGCCGGGCGCACCCGGGTCGCGGTTGCCTTCGCCGAGAGCGATTCGACCCGTCCACCCGCGATACCGGCCACCACGGCGCGCGACGGACTGGTCTCCGGCGAGAAGCGGTTCGTCCTCGACGCGGACACCGCCGACCTGCTCTACGTGCTGGCTGACTCCGAGGACGGACCCGGAATCTTCGCTGTCGATCCGGCCGGGCCGGGCGTGACGGTGGAGCCGCTGACCACCGTCGATCCCTCCCGACGATTGTGTCTGGTCCGGTTGGCAGACGCTCCGGCGACGGCGGTCGGCTCGGCCGCAGCCGGCGTCGCCGCATTGAACTCCGCGCTGGACCGTTCCGCGGTGGCACTGCTCGGGGAGCAGGCGGGTGCCGCCCGGTTCGCCATGGAGATGGCGCGCGACTACGCCAAGACCCGCTTCCAATTCGGCCGGGCTATCGGCAGTTTCCAGGCCGTCAAGCACATGTGCGCCGACATGTTGTTGGAGGCCGAGTCGGCGGTGACGGCCGCTCGCCATGTGGCTGCGGCGGGCGCCGACGGATCTGCCGACTGGACCGCGGATCTGGCACTGGCCCAGGCGTATTGCTCGGATGCCTTTGTCTTTGTTGGCGCCACCAACATTCAGGTGCACGGCGGAATCGGGTTCACCTGGGAACATCCCGCGCACCGGTATCTGCGCCGGGCGCGCAGCGATGCCCACCTGTTCGGCAGCCCCTCCTGGCACCGGGAACGCTACCTGCAAGAGATCGGAGCGTGAGATGACGCTGCCCGACCCCAACGACGAACTTCGCGGTGAAGTCCGCGACTGGCTGGCCGCCAACTGGTCACCCGGAACCGACCGTGCCACCTACGCCGCGGCGATTCTCGCCGCCGGATGGACCGCTCCGAGCTGGGAGCCGGACTGCTACGGCCGCGGCCTGACCGACCGTCAATCCCGCGTGGTGGCAGCCGAATTCGCTGCAGTCGGCGCTCCGGGGACTGGCCATGACCGGGCCGACCTGTTCGCCTGCACCATCCACGACCGCGGCTCGCACGAGCAGAAGCACAGGCTGCTGCCGCCGGCGCTGCGTGGCGAGACCAAGTCGTGCCTGCTCTACAGCGAACCCGGCGCGGGATCGGATCTGGCCGGCCTGCGCACCCGAGCCGAGCGTGACGGTGACGACTGGATCATCAACGGGCAGAAGGTCTGGACGTCGTTCGCGACCACCGCCGACTACGGCATGCTGGTGGCGCGCACCAATCCGGACGTGCCCAAGCACAATGGAATCACCTTTTTCATGCTCCCGATGCGCCAGCCCGGCGTGGAAGTCCGGCCGATCCACCAGATCACCGGTGAATCAGAGTTCAATGAGGTGTTTCTGACCAACGCCCGGGTTCCCGACGCCAACCGGATCGGGGAACCGGGCGAAGGATGGTCGGTGTTGCAGGTCGCGCTGGGCTACGAGCGTCGGCTGATGGGCGACGTCGCACGCACCGCACGCCGCAAGGAGAAGTCCAGCGGCCTGGTCGAATTGGCCCGCGATGCCGGTTGTCTTGGCGACTCGCACATTCGCCAGGAGATCGCCCGCATACAGGCGCTGACCACGGTGAACCGCTGGAATAATCAGCGGGCCAAAACCAGCGCCGATCGCGCCGAGTCGGCCACCCTGCTGGCACTGGGCAAGATCGCGATGTCCCGCATCCTGCACGAGACTGCGCGGGTCCAGACCGAGATCGTCGGCGTCGAGTCGATGCTCTCCGGTCCGGACAATCCGGTCGGCGACGCGGTGACCTTCCGGGCGCTCAACGCCTACTTCACCTCGATCGGTGGTGGCACGGACCAGATTCAGCGCAACATCATCGGCGAGCGGGTGCTGGGCCTGCCCAAGGAGCCCGACCCGTACCGAGAGGCCCCGTTCCGCGACCTGCCGCACTAATTCATTGGCGAGCAGAGCTGCGCTCAGAACTGCAGGGCGGTGAAACGCCAGTCCAGTACCTGACGGTCCGCTTCACCGGCGGCACCGGCGGCGTAGACCAGCGACCGCAGCTCCAGCACGCTGTCGCGGGCGGATTCGACGTGCAGTTCGCTGTAGAGGGTGTCACCTTCGTGGACGGGCCCGGTGTGATCGCAGGACTGCCAGCCCAGCACCGTGACCAGGTTCGGCAGCAGCCGCGAGGCCTGGGCCAGCGCCAAGCCGATGGTGTGCCCGCCGTAGACCAACCGCTGCCCGGCAACCCGCGAATCATGGTGGGTGGCAGCGATGTTGAGGGTTAATCGGGCCAGCTCCGGGGCGGAGGAGACCACGTCGCCGGTGCTGGTCAGGACCGTACCGGCAAGACCGGGGTCGAAGTGCGGTCCCGGTACCCGCTGACGAAACTCCGCGGCGTCCCACTCGGCGGTCACGTCCGGCGGCACCGCGAGGCCCGCACCAATGGCAGAGAGGTCATCGCTGTGGCCAGTATCTGAGGCACCCGGACTTAGCGGCAGCATCGCGCAACGGTAGAAGTCGAGCACCAGCCGGTCCACCTGGTCGATGGTGGTGATCCGCAGTGCCACCAGACCGGTGGGTTCGCGCCCGGGCTTGGCTGAATTCTGCTTCAGTCCAACGACTTCAGTGCGGGTGAAAACGGTATCGCCGATCAGCGGATACCGGAAGAAGGCTAGGCCGCGGTAGAACAGGTTGGCTTTGACGCGCCGGGTGACCAGCGTGGACTGACCGATCGCGACGTCGCAGACCAGCCCGGGATGGGCCAGCGGCGTCGTCGCCCCGGTCACGGCCTGGGACAGTTCGGCGTCCAGCGGCAGCCGGAGCCGGTCCCCGAGAATCGCCTGATGCAGCGCGGCCGCACCGGCCGTCAGGGTCATCGCGGGAGCCTCGTCGAACACCTGACCGACCTGGAGCTCATCGAAGTAGGGGCCGCTGGTCACGGGAAAATCCTGACATACGGTGAACCGATGAACCACGAAGAGTCGATTCTGGTCGAAACCGTGCGTCAGTTCATCGACCGGGAGGTGAAGCCGACGGTCCGCGACGTCGAGCACGCCAACACCTACCCGGAGGCGTGGATCGAACAGATGAAGCACCTCGGCATCTACGGCCTGGCTGTTCCCGAGGAGTTCGGCGGTACCCCGGTGTCGATGCCGTGCTACGTACTGGTCACCCAGGAGCTGGCCCGCGGCTGGATGAGCCTGGCCGGGGCGATGGGCGGCCACACCGTGGTGGCCAAGTTGCTGACCCTGTTCGGTACCGATGAGCAGAAGCAGCGCTATCTGCCGGCGATGGCCACCGGGGCGCTGCGCGCCACCATGGCCCTGACCGAGCCGGGCGGCGGCAGTGACCTGCAGAGCATGACGACGTCCGCGGTGCCGTCGGCCGACCCGGAGACGCTGGTGATCAACGGGTCCAAGACTTGGATCTCCAATGCCCGCTATTCGGGATTGATTGCGCTGCTGGCTAAGACCGATCCGAAGGCCACGCCGCGGCACAGCGGTATCTCGGTGCTGCTGGTGGAGAATCCCAGCGCCGGCCTGACGATCTCACGCGACCTGCCGAAGCTGGGCTACAAGGGGGTGGAGAGCTGCGAGCTGAGCTTCGACGGCTGCCAGGTGCCGGCGGCGGCGGTGCTCGGCGGCACCCCCGGCAATGGCTTCGCCCAGATGATGAAGGGGCTGGAGACCGGTCGCATCCAGGTCGCGGCGCGGGCCCTGGGGGTGGCGACCGCCGCGCTCGAGGATGCACTCGCCTACGCCCAACAACGCGAGAGTTTCGGCCAGCCGATCTGGAAGCACCAAAGCGTGGGCAATTATCTGGCCGACATGGCGACCAAGTTGACGGCCGCCCGCCAGCTCACCCGGTATGCCGCGGAACGCTACGACAGTGGGCAGCGCTGCGACATGGAGGCGGGCATGGCCAAGTTGTTCGCGTCGGAAGCCGCGATGGAGATCGCGCTGAACGCGGTACGGATCCATGGCGGCTACGGCTACTCGACCGAGTACGACGTGGAACGCTACTTCCGGGATGCACCGCTGATGATCGTCGGCGAGGGAACCAACGAGATACAACGCAATGTGATTGCAGCACAACTGGTTTCCCGCGGCGGGATCTAGCCGCTACGCCAGCCTATCCGCCACAAAGAACACCCCGCACGATTCGTGCGGGGTGTTCTTTGTGGGCTGTCCTACTACGGGACAACGACGCCCGGGGTGCCGTCCTGGCCCGCGTCGCCCGCGGCGGGGCCGGCGCCCGCGGCGCCCCCGGCGCCTTCAGCACCACCGGTGCTGCCGGTTCCTGGGGTGTCGCCGGCGCCACCGTTGAGGCCGTCGTCGCCCAGGTGCGGGGTGATGACGTCGCCGCCGTCACCGCCGGTGCCGCCGTTACCACCGGTGTTGGCACCGGCACCGCCGGCACCACCGTCACCACCGGCTCCACCGTGGACATTGTCAATCGGGCCAGAGGACGAGTCGTTGGAGGTGGTGTTCCAGTCCGGGTCACCCCAACGAATGTTGCTGCCGTTGCCGCCGTTTCCACCGGTACCGCCGTCGCCACCGACGCCGCCGGAGCCGTCGGCGTTCGCCAGGCCGACGCCGCCGGAGCCACCGGCGCCACCGTCACCGCCGTGGGCGCCACCCGCGTTCGGGTCGCTACCGCCGTTGCCGCCGTTGCCGCCGGTACCGCCGGTGGCACCCGAGCCGCCGTTGCCACCGGCTCCACCGGTACCGGCCGAGCCCTGCGGGCCCAGGGTCCCGGAGCCGGCCGGGCCCTCCACGGATGCCTGGCCGGTGACGTCGGCGATGTCGCCGCCGCTACCACCGTTACCGCCGTCGCCGCCGTCACCGATCTGGCCGTCGCTGCCGTTGGCCGCACCGGAACCAGCCGCGCCACCGTTACCGCCGGCGCCACCGGAGCCACCGTTGCCGGGGGCGTTGTAGAGGCCGTGCACGGAATCGGTCGTCCCGTGAATCGAGGCACTGCCGTGGCCGCCGTCGCCACCGTCGGAGCCGGCACCGCCGACACCGCCGTTGCCGCCATTGCCGGCGGTCCCGCCGCCGTTTCCGCCGGCGCCACCGTTACCGCCGGCAGCGCCGCTACCGCCACTGGTAGCTGAGATGTCTGGCGGGGTGCCGCCATCGCGGTAGCCGTTGACACCGTCGCGGCCGTCGGTCGCAGCCGAGGCGGCGCCGCCGTTGCCACCGTTTCCGCCGTCGCCGTCGGCACCGGCAGCGCCCACGGTGGCACCGGTTCCACCGGCTGCGCCGCCGGCCGCCGCGGCACCGCCGTTACCTCCCGTGCCACCGTTACCACCGGCGGCACCGTTGGCGCCGACGCCGTTCACCGCCAAGCCGGCAGCGCCGGTACCGCCGTCGCCACCGAGGCCGCCGTTACCACCGAGGCCGCCGTCGCCGTTGACACCGACCATGCCGTTGGCGGAGCCGCCGTTACCGGCAGCACCACCGACACCGCCCTTGCCGCCGACGGCACCGTTGCCACCGTTGCCGCCGCCGGCGCCGTCTCCAGAACCGTTGTTGGCGAAGGTGCCACCGTCACCGGCCGCGCCGTTGCCGCCACTGCCGCCGGCGCCACCGACACCGCCCGCGCCGCCGTTGCCTCCGATGCCGACATAGGAGGAGCCGGCGCCGCCAGCGCCACCGTTGCCGGCGTTGCCACCGGCCACACCGTCACCCCCGGCGCCCCCGGAACCGCTTCCCGCGGAGCCGTTGGTACCGGTCCAGCCGGCGCCGCCGGCCCCACCGTTGCCGCCGTTGCCCCAGGCGCCCATGCCTAAGAGGTCCTGGGCCTGACCCGACGAGCCACCGTTGCCGCCGTTACCCGCGTCCAACGTGGCGGTGCCGTTACCGCCGGCGCCACCGTCGCCGCCGTTGCCCCACATCTCGCCGCCGTGGCCCCCGTTTCCGCCGTCGGCGCCCAGGCCGCCCACGCCTCCGTCACCGCCGTTTCCGATACCGCCGGCGTGCCCGCCGTTACCACCGGCAATGCCCTCGAGGTTCGAGGCCCAGCCGTTACCGCCGTCGCCGAACCACAACCCGCCGGCCCGGCCGTCCACGCTGGTCTCGGTGCCGTCCGCGCCGTTGCAGATCATCCCGCAGAAGCCATCGGTGAACGGCGCGAAGAGCTGGTTGACCACACCGTTAACGCTCGATCCGAAGTCGCTGTTGATCCAGTCCTGCATCATGGCGTGCAGCGGGAGGTAGAAGCTGTCCTGCCACATCTGGGCAAAGTCAGCGTCGTACAGGCCACCGTCGGCAGCGCCCGGGACACCCCACGCGGAGACGTCGAACAGGTCGAATCCCGTGGTGTTGCTGTCGCCGACGCCGAACATGTCCCAGAACGCGTCGAGGCCGAAGTCGTCGGCCTGCGCAGACGGAGCGGCCGCCAGGGGCGCCATTCCGAACGCCAAGAAGGCCCCGACCGAGGCTGCCGCCCCGATCGCACGGTCGCGTCGCCGCGCTGCCGATTGAGTGTTCTGACTACCGCGCCGAATATGTGCCACCGTTGGCCCGCCCCTTCTGAACTTGACTAAGACTTTGTTTGGGCTTAAGAGAATCTGTGCCCGTCCCCCTACAGTGCTTGACGGTAGCCTTCAAGCCGACCGTTGTCCACATGAACATACGGTAAAGTGCTATAAAGTCATACCAATGGGTTGGTTTAGTAGCCTAGGGAGACCATGAGTCATTTCTCGGCTACGGACCGAACTGCTGCAAAAGGTCCAGCCGGACGGGCGCCTTCCGCCCGCTTCGCGCGACGCGCTCCCGAAAGGTTGCTCAGTAATGCCGCTTCACCGCAGTAAGGCCACGCGACGGACCGTTCCCGCGCTGGCAGCACTGGCCGCGTTCGGCCTGGCTCCGATCGGTTCGGCCCCTGGCGCACGCGCGGACGAGTTCGATTGGATCGCCGATCTGCTCAACCCGCTTCTCGGCTTGACGGACCAAGACACGGGCGCATCGACCGCGGGCCTGGCCTGGCTGGATCCCACTGTTTGGAGCTTGGCGAGCCCAGATCCCAGCGGCAGCGACGTGCTGGCGCTGGCCGCCGACGCCTCCGGTACGGCCGGTCTCTACGAGTGGCTGCACGAGTCCATGCAGGACTGGCTCGACAGTCCGGCCGGCCAGTTGTTCGACAACCTGGTAAACCCACTGTTCGCACCGCTGGCCGACGGCGGCTGCGGAGTGATCTGCAACGGTGCCGATGGGACCGCGGACCACCCAGACGGTGGTTCCGGCGGCCTGTGGTTCGGCGACGGGGGTAACGGTTGGTCGTCGACCCTCGCGGGTGTCGCTGCTGGTAACGGCGGCAATGCCGGCCTGTTCGGCAACGGCGGTGACGGCGGCGCAGGTGGGCTGGGCGCCGACGGCGGTAGCGGCGGCAATGGCGGCGAAGTGTGGGGCAACGGCGGCAATGGCGGGCACGGCGGCGAGGGCGCCGAAGACGGCGGTTCGGCCGGCAACGGTGGTAACGGCGGCGACAGCAACTACCTGTACGGCAGCGGGGGCGCCGGCGGTGATGGTGGCAACGGTGGCGCCGCCGTGGGCGACGGCAGGACGGCCGGGTCCGGAGGAAGCGGCGGCCGGGGAGGCGACGGCGGCCAGCTGGCCGGCGGCGGAGGCGCGGGCGGCATCGGGGGCCACGGCGGGTCGGCGACCGGCAACAGCACTGCCGGCGGGTCCGGGGGCAATGGAGGTGACGGCGGCAGAATCGGCGGCAGCGGCGACGCGGCCGGCGGCGGGCAGGGCGGTCACGGCGGCGACGGCGGCACGGCCACCGGAACCGGCAGCCGGGGCGGCCGCGGCGGTGACGGCGGGACCGGCGGCGGTGCCACCCCGGTGATAGTCGGCAGCAGCGGCAGCGACGGAGGCAACGGCGGTACGGCGGGCGACGGCGGCGACGCCCTTGGCGCCGCCGGGACCGGCGGGGCCGGCGGCCATGGCGGCGACGGCGGCCACGGGGTCGGCTTCGGCGGTGACGGCGGCAACGGCGGCGCGGGCGGCAATGGGGGCGACGGGTCTACCGCCGGTGCAGGCGGCCCTGGCGGCGCCGCCGGACCGGGCACCGTGCACGGGCAGGCCGGCAGTCAAGGCGCCCCCGGGCAGCCGGGCGACGCGTCCTAACCTCGCCGCGACGGGCCGGCATCACGCCGAATACTTGGCCACCAGTTCGTTCTTGTAGAGCTTGCCGGTGTCGGTGCGGGGCAACTGCTCCTCGAACGCGATCGACCGCGGACATTTGTAGTGCGCCAAGCGATTCCGCACCCAATCGAGTAGTTCCGCGGCGAACGCGGGCGTGGCGTCGGCCGGGTCGACGGTCTGCACGGCCGCCTTCACGCTCTGGCCCATCTCGTCGTCGGGGATCCCGAACACTGCGGCGTCCAACACCTTCGGGTGCGTGATGAGCAGGTTCTCCGCTTCCTGCGGGTAGATGTTCACCCCGCCGGAGATGATCATGTGGTGGCGCCGGTCGGTGAGGTACAGGTAGCCCTCGTCGTCGAGGTAGCCGACGTCGCCGACGGTCGTCCAGCCCTGCGCGTGGCGCGATTTCGCGGTCTTGTCCGGATCGTTGAGGTACTCGAAAGCGTTGCCGCCCTCGAAGTAGATCTCACCGGACTGCCCGGCCGGCAACTCGTTGCCGTCCTCGTCGAGAATGTGCACCGCACCGAACATCGCCTTGCCCACCGAGCCGGGGTGCTTGAGCCATTCGTCGGCACTGATCAGCGTGGAGCCGTGCGCCTCCGATGAGGCGTAGTACTCATCGACGATCGGCCCCCACCAGTCGATCATCTGCTGCTTGATCTCCACCGGGCACGGCGCGGCGGCGTGCATGACCCGCTTGAGGCTGGAGACGTCGTATGAGTCCCGCACGTCCGCAGGAAGTTTCAGCATCCGGGTGAAGTGCGCGGGCACGAACTGCCCGTGTGTGACGTGATAGCGCTGGATGGCGTCGAGTGCGGACTCGGCGTCGAACTTCTCCATGACGACGGTGGTCAGCCCGGCTGCCTGCACTTGCATCGACCACACCGACGGCGCGGTGTGATACAGCGGGGCGGGGCTCAGATAGACCGAACCCGGGCCCATCCATACCGAGACCAGCATCGCCATCAGTCCCGGCACCTCGGTCGGGGGCAGGTGCGGCAGCGGACGTTTGATGCCTTTGGGTCGCCCGGTGGTGCCCGACGAGTACTGCAGCAGATCACCCTCGATTTCGTCGTCGATAGGTGTATCCGGTTGGTCGGCAACACATTCCGGGTAACGCTGCCAGCCGTCCAGGTCGCCATCGGCGATCAGCAGCAGCTCGGGCAGGCCGGCCGGCTGGGGGTCCCTCCCGCTTGCGGGGGAGTATTCGGCCAGGTCCGCGCAGGTTTGGCGCAGCGCGGCCGAGCCGATGATCGCCTTGGCATTGCTGTTGTCGATGATGTACGCGGCTTCGGCAGCGGTGAGGTGGGTGTTGATCGGCACGTAGTACAGGCCGCTGCGCCGCGCCGCCCACATCGCGGCGTGGATGTGCTCGTTGTTCTCCATGATGATCGCGACGACGTCGCCCTCGACCAGCCCCGCGGCCCGGAAGAAGTGCGCCAACCGGTTCGCCCGGGCTTCCAACTCACCGAAGGTGACGACAGTGCCCGAGGGGTGCAGGATGACGGCCGGGTTCTCGGCATCGAGGTGTTCGCGAATCTGCATGGGCTGACTGTACTGGGGGCAAACTTGACGGCTGTCAAGTGGGGGCGTCAGTCACTTGAGCCGCACCCCCGCACCCGGAGAAAACAGAACCGCACTCAGGGAATCCCCTAAGTGCGGTTCCGTGAAGTACTCGAAACGGGTTACTAGCCCAAGCGCTGCTTGAGGGCTTCGAACTCGTCACGCAGGCCGGTGGGCAGCTTGTCGCCGATGAACTCGAACCACTCCTCGATCAGCGGCAGCTCCGCGCGCCACTCGTCGGCGTCAACGATCAGCGCCTGGTCCACGTCGGCGGCGGTCACGTCCAGCCCGTCCAGGTCCAGGTCGGCAGCGGTGGGCACGGTGCCGATCGGCGTCTCCTGGCCGCCGGCATTACCCTCGACCCGCTCGACGATCCACTTGAGCACCCGGCTGTTCTCGCCGAAGCCGGGCCACAGGAACCGGCCGCCCTCGCCACGACGGAACCAGTTGACGAAGAACACCTTCGGCAGCTTCGACTCGTCGGAGTGCTTACCGGTGTCGATCCAGTGCTGCATGTAGTCCCCGGCGTTGTAGCCGATGAACGGCAGCATCGCCATCGGATCGCGGCGCACCGCGCCCACGGTGCCCTCGGCGGCGGCGGTCTGCTCGCTGCCCATGGTGGCGCCGATGAAGACGCCGTGCTGCCAGTCGCGGGCCTGGCTCACCAGCGGCACCGTGGTCTTGCGACGGGCGCCGAACAGGATCGCCGAGATCGGCACGCCCTGCGGGTCGTCCCACTCCGGCGCCAGGATCGGGCACTGCGACATCGGGGTGCAGTACCGCGAGTTCGGGTGCGCGGCAGGGGTGTCCGACTCGGGCGTCCAGTCGTTGCCCTTCCAGTCGGTGAGGTGCGCCGGGGTCTCCCCGTCGATGCCCTCCCACCACACGTCGTTGTCGTCGGTGTGGCCGACGTTGGTGTAGACGGTGTTCCCACGCTCCAGCGTGATCATCGCGTTCGGGTTGGAGCTGCGGCTGGTGCCCGGCGCCACGCCGAAGAAGCCCGCCTCCGGGTTCACCGCGTAAAGCCGGCCGTCCTTGCCGAACCGCATCCATGCGATGTCGTCACCGAGGGTCTCGGCCCGCCAGCCCGGGATGGTCGGCTGGATCATCGCCAGGTTGGTCTTGCCGCAGGCTGAGGGGAAGGCGGCCGCCACGTAGTAGGCCTTGTTCTCCGGCGAGATCAGCTTGAGGATCAGCATGTGCTCGGCCAGCCAGCCCTCGTCGTGGGCCATCGCCGACGCGATCCGCAGCGCGTAGCACTTCTTGCCCAGCAGCGCGTTACCGCCGTAACCCGAGCCGTAGCTCCAGATCTCGCGGGTTTCCGGGAAGTGGGTGATGTACTTCTCGGAGTTGCACGGCCACGGCACGTCCTGCTCACCCTCGGCCAGCGGGGCGCCGACCGAGTGCAGGCCCTTGACGTAGGCGCCGTCGGTGCCGATCTTCTCCAGCGCGGCGGTGCCCATCCGGGTCATCACCTTCATCGACGCCACCACGTAGGGCGAGTCGGTGATCTCGATGCCCAGCTTGGGGTCCTCGGCGCCCAGCGGGCCCATGCAGAAGGGGATGACGTACATGGTGCGACCGCGCATGCAACCGCGGTACAGCTCCGTCATGGTGGCCCGCATCTCGTCCGGGTCCATCCAGTTGTTGGTGGGGCCGGCACCTTCGGCGGTGCGGCTACAGATGAAGGTGCGTGACTCGACCCGCGCGACGTCGGCCGGGTCGGAGAGCGCCAGGTAGGAGTTGGGCTTCTTCTCGTCGTCGAGCTTGACCGCCGCGCCGGACTCCACCAGCAGGGCCATCAGCCGGTTCCACTCCTCCTCGGAACCGTCGGACCATTCCACCCGGTCGGGCTGGGTGAGCTCCGCGACCTCCCGAACCCAGGCCAACAACTCGCCATGCTTCGTCGGGGCGGTGTCCAGACCGGGAATGGTCGCTGAGGTCATTGAGCTCTCCTGTGTAACCTGTGTCACTCGGTGGCGTTGCCGCAGCTGCGCGCCGCTGTCACCTCTTATACCGTCATTAAATAAGAGATTACCGTCAATAGCTACACGGATCGAAACAATCGCAACTCGAGCTATCTGTCGCCCGTGACCGCGGCGTCGACGGGGCCTGATTCACCCAGCTCAGCGCGCACATTGTCCAACGCCCGCCGCAACGCCGGCAGCCTGCGATCGCGTACCGCGGCAGCGCGGGCCGTGGCGGTCGCATGCTCACGCAGTTCCCGGTCCAATGCGGCAACCCGGTCGGCGACGCGCGCGGCCTCGGTCTCGTTGTGCCCGGCGAGCTCGGCGGTGAGCACCGACTCGGCGGCCACCACCCGCAGGGCCACCAGCTCCTGCACCGAGGACCGCACTGCGGTGGTGGCCTGTCCCACCCACCGATCGAGCACCACCCGGTCGCGCAACAGCCCCCGAATCCGGACTACCCACACCGTGGCCACCACTCCGGCGATGGCGCATCCGGCCGCACCCATCGCGGCAAGTCCGGGCGCGAGATGAGCGAAGACCCGGCTCAAGGTCAAGGCCACGCCCAGCCCGAAGCCGATCCCCAGCACCGCCATCAACTGGGTCTCCAACCGTCGGGACTCCAACGGCGGCTTGCCGGAGTCGACCTGCGGCAGTGTCACCGCCGTTACGGCCGACGGTTCGTGGGCGGCCAGCCCAAGTTCCTGGGCGACGTCGGCCAAATGGTCGGTGATCCCCTGGTCGACCTCCGCCACCACTTCGGTCAGCCGGTCGTGGACATAGGACTCGAACTCGGCCCACCGGCGCCGCGTCATGCCCGCCGCGTCTTCGGCAAGCTCGCTGCGTACCGAGGCGCACCGCTTGCTGGCGAAGTAGGACAGTTGCACACGGGCCTGGGCGATGCGGCTGCGCAGAGCGATCACGCGCTCCGATTTCGACATTCGCCGCTGCCGCACCACCTCGTCACGCTGCTCCTGCAGTTGCGTCACTCGAGCGCGACGCCCTTCCGCGCGGGCGTCGCGGTCGATGCGATCGGCGTCGGTACGCAACTGGAACTCCCAAGACCGCAGCCTGTTACGCCGCGGGGCGTCGCCTTCCTCGAGCTGTTGGGTCAGTTCCGCGATCAGGTCGTCGATCCGCGGGTCGCCACGTTCGGGTGCCGCGGCTGCCCCCACCCAGGTCACGTCGCGGTAGCGCGGCGCGTGGCCGATAAGGGTTTCGCGAGCTGCTGCCTGCATCTCGCGCCACTGCCGGTGGACGTCGACCTTGGAGACCACGCCGATCACCACATCGGTGTGGGCGGCCACGGCATCGAGCAGCGCGCAGTCCGACTCGGTCAGTACGGCGGCTGCCGACACCACGAACACCACCGCCAGCGGCACCTCCCCCGGTGCGAGTTCGGTGGCTTCCATCACCAGCCATTGCGGCATCCGGTCGGTCAGGGCTTGGGTCATCGCACTGACCCCCGCCAGCCAGGGGCCGGTCACCACCACCACGTCGCAGCGCCGCACCGTCGGTGGACGCACTTCGGGAGCAACCTCAGCGACGAGGGCGTCAACCCCGATGGTGGGGTCTGGATCGGCCGAATCTGCACCAGAGGCGGTCATGGGCGGTCCCGCGTCGCCGCCCAGGCCCGCAGCGATCCCCGGGCGATGTCGGCGGCACAGGACCGCTGGGCGGCATTGACAGGCGCGCTGCGGTGAGCCTGCCAGCGGCGGGCCCGTGCCAGCACCGGTTCCTCCGGTACGTCGACCGCGGTCGCCGCAGCGCTCAGCCGGGCGGCGGCCGTCGCGTCGCGGTTCAGAAACTCGTCGAGGCGGCTGTCCCCGACCGCCATCGCCTCCAACCGGATCACCGCCTCCGACATCCGCCGGTGGTGGACGGCCGCGCCCATCATCTTCAGCTGGGCAACGACACGATCGACACCGCTGAGCCGGCGCATCCGTGCGCGGGCCTGCGCCACGGTGCCGTCGCTGCCGGCCAGGTCAAGCAGTGCCGCGACCCCGGAGAGGTCGACGGTGGCGCACAGCCGCTCGCGAGTCTGGCGCGGCACCGGGTGCGGACCGCTCACGAACAGCTCGGCGCAGCGCAGATCGGCGGGCCGCGCGGCGACGCGGCCTAGGGCCTCCCACAGTGCCTCGTCCAGCCCACCGCCGAGTGCGGCCAGCGCGAACAACGCCGACATCGGCTCAACCGGCCCCCGAGTCGCGCCCGCGACCTCGGCAACACCGTCGTGCCCGCATAGGTCGGCCTTGTTCAGCACCACCAGCACCGGGTGCCGACGCGCGGCATGCAGTGCGGCAGTGTCCTCGGGCTTGATCACCTCGGCGACGACATGAACGGACAAGTCGGCGACTTGAGCGCCAGCGGGCTGCTCGGCGACGCGGACCCCGGCGGCGGCCAGCGCCGCGGCAACGGTGCGCCGACCGACACCGCGCCGGCCACGTACCGCGACCTGCAACGGCGCGGTGATGGCCGCGGCGATCATCGCCAGTCGCGGGTCGGCGTTCTGCATGGCCAGCGCTGTCAGCTCGTCGGCGAAGAGCTGGTGCCCCTGTGTCACGGCCCTGCCTCCCTGCGCGCTCGGCCCCGGGGCCATGGTGTCAGCTGCCCCGCCGCGGCGCGAGTCACCGCCGGATCAGAACCGCCCGCCCATGGGCCCCGGTAGGCAACTGTTGGGTATCAATGTGGACCGCGAAGTGGGTACACGACGGTCCATGGGCCACCATGGACTGCATGCATGCTCAGCGCGACGTCGAGTCAGCACCAGACGTCCCTGGCGTCGACACCCCCTCTCCACGCCGTTTCCGCAACTTCAGCGTCCGCTACCGGCACTCCGCACTGTCGGACGGTCAGCGCCAGACCTGGGAGCGGCTCTGGCCCGACCTGGGCGCCGAGGTCGTGCCGCCGGACGGTCCGGACCGGCCCCAGCCTCTGGACCCGCAGGGCTGGTTCGGCCGCGACGCTCCCCTGGTGCTCGAGATCGGCTGCGGAGCCGGTACCTCCACGGTGGCGATGGCACAGGCCGAGCCGGACCTCGACGTCATCGCCGTCGAAATCTACGAGCGCGGGCTGGCGCAATTGTTGTGCGCGATCGACCGCGAACAGCTGAGCAACATCCGGTTGCTGCGCGGCGACGGCCTCGACGTGCTGGAGTACCTGATCGCCCCGTCATCGCTGATCGGGGTGCGCGTCTTCTTCCCCGATCCGTGGCCCAAGGCCCGGCACCACAAGCGGAGGCTGTTGCAGCCGGCCACCATGGCGCTGATCGCCGATCGGCTGCAGCCTGGCGGGATCCTGCACGCGGCCACCGATCATGCCGACTACGCGGTGCAGATCGCCGAGTCCGGCGACGGCGAACCGGGTCTGCGCCGGGTAACCAACCCGGTCGGGGACGCCGCCCTGCCGATCTCGATCGCTCGCCCCACGACCAAGTACGAGGCGAAGGGCCGCACTGCGGGCAGCGTCATCAACGAGTTCGTCTGGGAGCGGGTCTGATGACCAGCCCCGACCTGAAAGTCGGAGTGGACGCCGAGCCCACTGGGACCGACCCGACCGTCGAGGTACCACCGACACAACGGGTGTTGCTGGTGTGGGACGCCCCGAATCTGGACATGGGTCTGGGCGCGATCCTGGGCCGCCGTCCAACCGGCGTGGAGCGGCCCCGCTTCGATGCATTGGGCCGCTGGCTGCTCAACCGCACTGCCGAGGTAGCGGCGTTGCACCCGCAGGTCAGGGTGGAGCCCGAGGCGACCGTGTTCACCAATATCGCCCCCGGCAGCGCCGACGTCGTCCGGCCCTGGGTCGAAGCGTTGCGTAACGTGGGTTTTGCGGTCTTTGCCAAGCCGAAGATCGATGAGGACAGTGATGTCGACTCCGACATGCTCGAACACATCGCGCTGCGGAAGGAGCAGGGACTGGTGGCGGTGGCGGTCGCCTCCGCCGACGGTCAGGCTTTCCGGGAACCGCTGGAAGAACTATGTGGTCTCGGCATCGCCGCCTCTGTGCTCGGATTTCGCGAACATGCGAGCTGGGCGCTAGCCTCGGATACCTTGGAGTTCGTCGACCTCGAGGACATCCCTGGTGTGTTCCGGGAGCGGTTGCCGCGGATCAGCCTTGATTCGCTGCCGGAACAGGGGGCGTGGCTGCAGCCGTTCCGGCCGCTGAGCTCGCTACTGACCTCGCGAGAGTGACAACTGGAGAGCTTGAATTCAGGGACGCGCGGGTCCGAAAGATGTCTCCACAGACCTTAGTAAGGAGCGTATAGGTGTTCGCCTGGTGGGGTCGAACTGTATACCGCTACCGGTTCATCGTAATCGGCGTGATGGTGGCGCTCTGCCTGGGTGGCGGCGTCTACGGAATGAGCCTGGGCGATCACGTCACCCAGAGCGGGTTTTACGACGATGGCAGTCAGTCAGTGCAGGCGTCGATCGTCGGCGACGAGGTCTACGGCCGGGACCGCACCAGCCATGTGGTGGCAGTCTTCACCGCACCCAAGGGCGAGACGGTCGATGACCCGGAATGGTTCGACGCAGTCAAGAACGGGCTGAACAAGGTCAAGAGCGACCACCCCGATCAGATCATGAGCTGGGTCGGCTACTTCACGAATCCCGAAGCCCTGGCCAACATGGCGGACTCAAGCAAGAAGCATGCGTTCGCGTCGATCCAGCTCAAGGGCGACGACGACGACACCATCCTCAAGAATTACCAGGCTGTCGAGCCGGATCTGCAGAAGCTCGACGGCGGCAAGGTCGAACTCGGCGGCCTGCAACCGATCGCCAACGCCCTGACCGGAACTATCGCCAGCGACCAACAGCGTATGGAGGTGCTGGCGCTGCCGTTGGTGGCGGTGGTGCTGTTCTTCGTGTTCGGCGGGGTGATCGCCGCCAGTCTCCCGGTCATCGTCGGTGGATTGAGCATCGCCGGGGCGACGGGCATCCTGCAGCTCACCACCCATTTCGGGCCGGTGCACTTCTTCGCCCAACCGGTGGTCTCGCTGATCGGCCTGGGTATCGCGATCGACTACGGCCTGTTCGTGGTGAGCCGATTCCGAGAAGAGATCGCCGAGGGCTATGACACCGAGGCGGCGGTACGGCGCTCGGTGATGACGGCCGGGCGCACCGTGGTGTTCTCTGCGGTGCTGATCATCGTCTCGTGCGCGAGCCTGCTGGTCTTGCCGCAGGGCTTCGTGCACTCGCTGACCTACGCGTTCTTTGCCTCGGTGGGCCTGGCCGCGATCTTGTCGATCACGCTGCTGCCCGCCATTCTGGGTGTGCTGGGCACCAATGTCGACGCACTCGGGGTCCGCACCCTGTACCGCATTCCGTTCCTGCGGGAATGGGACTTCTCCAACCGCATCATCGGCTGGTTCGCCGAGAAGACCCAGAAAACCAAAACCCGCGAAGAGGTCGAGGCCGGGTTCTGGGGCAAGCTGGTCAACTACGTGATGCAGCGACCGCTGGCCTTCGCGATCCCCATTGTCATCGCGATGATCCTGTTGATCATCCCGCTGGGCAAGTTGTCGTTCGGCGGAATGAGCGAGAAGTATCTGCCGCCCGACAACACCGCTCGAGTGGCCCAAGAGCACTTCGACGAGATCTTCCCCGGCTTCCGTACCGAGAAGCTGACCCTGGTGATCACGAGCGATACCGACAAACCGGTCACCGACCAGCAGGTTGCCGATATCCGCAACCGCGCGATGGCGATCAGCGGGTTCGTCGTTCCCGATGACGATCCCGCCGAGATGTGGAAGGAGCGCCCCTACCTTCCCGGGGCCTCTAAGTCCCCCTCCGTCCGGGTGATCGAGAACGGCTTGGTCAACCGCAACGACGCCGCACAGAAGATCAAGGCATTGCGCACCCTGAGCACCCCCAAGGGCCTGGACGTGCTGGTCGGCGGGACACCCGCGCTCGAACAGGACAGCATCCACGCGATGGTCGACAAGGGACCGCTGATGTTGGCGCTCTTGCTGATCACCACCACGCTGCTGATGTTCTTGGCGTTCGGTTCCCTGGTACTGCCGTTGAAGGCGGCGGTGATGAGCGCGTTGACCATCGGGTCGACGATGGGCATCTTGACCTGGATGTTCGTCGACGGGCACGGCGCCGGGCTGCTGAACTTCACCCCGACTCCCCTGATGGTGGTGGTCATCGCCCTGGTCGTTGCGGTGGGCTGGGGCCTGGCCACCGACTACGAGGTGTTCCTGGTCTCCCGGATGGTGGAGGCACGAGAATCCGGGATGTCGACCACCGAGGCGATCCGGATCGGCACGGCCACAACCGGCCGGCTGATCACCGCGGCCGCACTGATCCTCGCGGTGGTTGCCGCGTCGTTCGTGTTCTCCGACTTGGTGATGATGAAGTACCTGGCGTTCGGCCTGATGGCGGCACTGTTGCTGGATGCCACCGTGATCCGGATGTTCCTGGTGCCGGCGGTGATGAAGCTGCTCGGCGACGACTGCTGGTGGGCGCCACGCTGGATGAAGCGCCTGCAGAACCGGATCGGTCTGGGCGAAATCCGGCTGCCCGACGAGCGGCGCCGGGTGACCCGCCGCCCCGCGACGGCAACCGTCGCGGCGGCCCCGGCAGGTGCTGCCGCCCCGCGCCCGACGCACGACCCCACGCATCCCGCCCCGGGCCGCGCTGCCCCGGCACGGCGTCCCGCCGAACAGCTTCCGACCCGGCCGGTGAGCGGCAATCCGTCCAACGCCCGGACCAATCGGATCAACACCGGCCCGGCCGAGCCGCCGACGACCCGCTTCTCGGCAGCCGACCCGGCGACCGAGCGGGTGCCGTCCCCCGGCAAGGAATCCGCGGGACCGGGCGAGGAACGCGAAATCGAGTCATGGCTGGGCGAACTACGCGGCGGCCGTGACGCGTCGCAGGCCCGGCGCGGCCGGCAGGGTGAAACTGAGCCGGAGGCGTCCGACGAGCGAACCCGGTCCCTGCCCAAACCCCCCGGCGGCGGAGACAGCACCGAGAACGCTCCCACGACGGCGATCCCGGCTCAGGGCTCCGCAACCGACCCCGAGAACCCGGCTACCGAGAAGTTCACCGCGGTCGGTGATCAGCCCGGCGACGATGCGCCTGACAACCCGCAGAGTCCCCAGCGGCGCGGTGCCTCCGGCGGTCTCAGCGCTGCTGAACTGCTGCGTCGGGAGGGTCGGTACTGACGTCGTCGGCTGCTGTTTTCGGCGTCTCGACAGTCGCGTCGTCCGGGGCATCCGGATCGGCCGGCGCGCCCGAATCTGAGGTTCCGACCAGTACCCGCACCGCCCGATCGATGAAAGCGATGGTCGGGACCGCGAGCAGCGCACCGACGATGCCAGCCAGGATTCCGCCGGTGGAGATGCCCAACACCACTGCCAGCGGGTGGATGGAGACGGCACGCCCCATGACCAGCGGCTGCAGTACATGGGCTTCGAGTTGGTTGACCGCGATGATCAGTCCCAGGGTGACCAGAGCGTAGATCCAGCCCTTGGCGATCAGGGCGACCAGTACGGCCAGCAACCCGGTGAGCACCGCACCGACCAGCGGGATGAAGGCGCCCAGGAACACCAACGAGGCCAGCGGCAACGCCAACGGCACGGCCATGACGGCCAGGCCGATTCCGATACCGAGGGCGTCGACCAGCGCCACCAGGAACGTGGCCCGCACATACCCGATCAGTGATTCGAATCCCGCGATGCCGGCTGCGTGCACCCGCTCGCGCACCTGGCTCGGGAAGAACTTCACCGTGAACCGCCAGATGTCGCGGCCGCCGTAGAGGAAGAAGATCAGCGTGAACAGCACCACGAAGGCGCCGGTGATGATCTTGGTGACGGTCTCTGCCGTGGACAGGGCGCCGCTGGTCAGCTTCGCCTGATTGTTGCGCAAGCCATTGACCACGGTATCGCCGGCGCTGTCGATCTGTTCACTGCTCAGGTGTAGCGGCCCCTCGACGAGCCAGTGCTGAGTCGAGTTGATCACCTGGGTGACCTGCTCGACCAGTTCGGGCACCCCGTCGATGAACTGGTCGACGACGAAGCTCAGCAGCGCGGCGAGCACCGCCAGACCGCTCAGCAGCAGCAGGAACACCGCAAGCCCCCGGTGCACCCCGTGCCGGGCCAACCAGTCCACACCGGGCAGCAGCAGAGCCGACATCATCATCGCGATCGCCACCGGAACGACGATCACTTCAAGGCGCCTGATGATCAACAGCACCAGCAGTGCCGCGGCGAACAGCACCAGCAAGCGCCAGGCCCACGCGGCCGCCTTGCGCACCGTTGGATGTACGGATTCGTCTGCGCTGGCTGACATTCCGGTAGCGTAACGATGCCGCAGCGGGTGCACATCAGGTAGCCGAATATCGACGTACCGCGGCTAACCTTTAAATTCGTGCCCCACGCCCCCGTTTCGCGCGACTGCGTCGATCCCGACGTCGTCGTTCATGGCGTCGGCGGGCGAGAACCCTCGTCTCCACAGCGCCCCGGTGGCAAATACCGGTGGGTGCGCCCCGTCCTGGTGGGTCTGGTCGCGGTCGTGCTCACGGTCGAACTCGTGCTGGTGTGGGATCAGGTTTCCGCCGCGTGGTGCAGTCTCTGCCGTGCCGACGCCCGCTGGCTCCTCGGAGCGGTGGTGGCCGCGGCGGCATCGATGCACAGCTTCGCGCAGATCCAGCGGACGCTACTGGGCTCGGCCGGTGTGCACGTATCGCAACGGCAGTCCGAGGCCGCCTTCTACGCCGCTAACTCGCTCAGTACCACCCTGCCCGGTGGCCCGGTGCTGTCGGCGACCTTCTTGTACCGGCAGCAACGCCGTTGGGGTGCGACCCCGGTGGTGGCGTCATGGCAACTGGTGATGTCGGGGGTACTGCAGGCGGTCGGGCTGGCCGTGCTGGGCCTCGGCGGCGCGTTCCTCCTCGGGGCCCGTAGCAACCCGTTCTCGCTGTTGTTCACCCTCGGCGGCTTCATCGCGCTGCTACTGCTGGCGCAGGCGGTCGCCTCACGACCGGAGCTGATCGACGGTATCGGCGTTCGCGTGCTGTCCTGGTTCAACTCGATGCGTGCCCGGCCCCTGGACGCCGGGCTGGCGACCTGGCGCCGGCTGCTGGGCCAACTGGAGTCGGTGAGTCTGGGCCGCCGCGACCTGTCGACGGCGTTCGGCTGGTCACTGTTCAACTGGGTCGCCGACGTCGCCTGCCTGGCGTGCGCCGCCTATGCCGCCGGTGGGCGGGCGTCGGTGGCCGGTTTGACGGTGGCCTACGCCGCCGCCCGCGCGGCGGGGACGATTCCGCTGATCCCCGGTGGCCTGTTGGTGGTGGAGGCCGTGTTGGTGCCGGGCCTGGTGTCGAGCGGGCTGACGTTGCCCGACGCGATCTCTGCAGTGCTGATCTACCGGATGATCAGCTGGGTGCTGATATCAGCCGCCGGCTGGCTGGTGTTCTTCTTCGTCTTCCGCACCGACAACGCGGCCGACCACGACACCGACGAGTACGCGCCGGTCCTCAGCGAACCGCGATCGGTTGGGTCACCGCACCGGCCGGAGGTCCGCTCACCGGCAGGCCGGTCACCGGCAGGCCGCCTACGGGCAGGCCGCCAGGCAGTCCGCCACCCGGCAGGCCGCCCTGAGCCTGCACGGCCTGCAATAGCCCGAGCACCTGCGGCAGGCTGATCGCCAGCTTGCACTGGTCAGTCACCTCCTGGACCGGCGCCGTGATCTTGGCCAGGTCGTCCCCGACCTTCGGGTTGGCGTCGAAGTGCGCCTTCAGGTTTGCCAGCGTCTGCGGGCCGGGCTGCTGCTGCAGCGCACCGGTCATCACCTGGTTGGTGTCCGGGTGCGAGTCCAGATAGTCACCGGTCGAGGTAACGACCTTGCCCATGGTCCGGGCGATCTCGCTCGCCACGCAGGGATCTTTGCCGGCGGTCGCCGAGGGCGCCGACGGGGTGGCCAGCAGCGCGGCCGTGACGGCCCCGCCCAGAATGACAGGCACGGCAGCTAGGACGCCCTTGCCCGACAGACTGCGACGCACGGTGGCGCGGGTGATGTTCACGAATTCTCCTCACGACTGGCGAGATCTCCGATCGGCCCCCGACGAGTCCCGCCACATTGCGGATAGCGATTCGACGATGGTCTGGTGTGCGCGCGATGCCCCCCGGCAGCAACGGCAGATCGAAAGACGGCCTTTTCCCCATCCTGACAGTAACCACCTGATGCTGCCACCCGAGCACAGGTCAGCCTGGTCACAGTGTGGTTCCCGGACGGCATCGGAGCAGCTCAGAGGCGACAGAAACGGCCAGCGCAACAGGTTGCTGCGGTAGGCTCGCTGCACGCGACGCACCAGTGCGGGCGAGAGCGGGGAGAGACGAAATCCAGCAGTTCATGATGCGCTTCAGCAGCAACCTGCGCAGATTCCGCTGGGTGGTCTTCACAGGGTGGTTACTTGCTGTGATCCCCTCGCTCTACCTGGCCGCCACCCAGTCCGGCCACCTCACCGGTGGCGGCTTCGAGGTCCAGGGATCGCAATCGCTGCACGTGCAGTACCAGCTCGAGGACCATTTTCCCGAGCAGGGCGCCTCACCGCTGGCCTTGGTGGCCGCACCCCGCGCCGACGCCACCTACCGGGACATGACAGATGCCGTCGCACTGCTCCAGCGGGCCGCCGGCGAAGTTCCCAGCGTGACGGTGCTGCCGGATACGACACAGCCGCCGCCGCGGCCCGACCGGCCGTACGTGGTGTCCCTGCGAGTGGACTTCAACAACACCGGCGCGGTTGACGTCGCCAAAAAGCTGCGCACCAAGCTGGGGGTGGAAGGAGAACATCCCGGCCGGGTCGAAAACGGTTCGGTGAACCTCTACGTGATCGGGCAGGGCGCCCTCGGCGCCGCAGCGTCGGCGAAGACCAAGCAGGACATCGGCGCAGCAGAGCGATGGAACCTGCCGATCGTGTTGGTCGTGTTGCTGGCGGTGTTCGGCTCACTGGCGGCCGCCGCGATCCCGCTGGCGCTGGGGATCGGCACCGTGATCGTCACCATGGGGCTGGTCTATCTGCTGTCGCTGTTCACCACGATGTCGGTGTTCGTCACGTCGACGGTGTCGATGTTCGGGATCGCCCTGGCGATCGACTACTCGCTCTTCATTCTGATGCGCTACCGCGAGGAACTGCGGGCCGGCCGCCAGCCGCAGGAAGCCGTCGACGCGGCGATGGCGACGTCGGGGCTGGCGGTGGTGCTGTCGGGTCTCACCGTGGTGGCCTCCCTGACCGGGATCTATCTGATCAACACGCCGGTGCTGGTGTCGATGGCGACCGGAGCGATCCTGGCTGTCTCGGTGGCGGTGCTGGCGTCGGTCAGCCTGACCCCGGTGGTGCTGGCCTTGTTCGGCCGAGCAGTAGCCAAGCGGTCGGCGCTGCTGCATTGGGCGCGCAGCCCGCAGACCATCCAGTCCCGGTTCTGGACCAGCTGGACGGCTTCGGTGATGCGGCGCCCCTGGGCCTCGGCGTTGGTGGCTGCGGGATTCCTGCTGGCGCTCGCGGCGCCGGCGCTGTCGCTGTCGCTGGGCAACAGCATGCTTCGCCAGTTCGATTCTTCCCACGAGATCCGGGGCGGGGTGGCCGCAGCGGCCCAAGCCCTGGGTCCGGGGGCGCTGGGACCGGTCCGGGTGTTGGTGACCATCCCGGGCGCGGATGCGTCGGCGCCGGCCCACGCCGAGACGTTTGCCGCCATCCGCCAGGAGATGTCGCAGGCCCCCAACATCGCTTCGGTGTCCCCGCCGGTCTTCGGCAACGACAACAGCAGCGGCCTGCTGTCGGCGGTACTGTCCGTCGATCCCGAGGACATGGCCGCGCGGACAACCGTCGACTGGATGCGTGAACACCTGCCGGAGGCGGCCGGCTCGCCGGCAGTGCAGGTGGATGTCGGTGGACCGACCGCGTTGATCAAGGACTTTGACGACCGCGTTGCAGCGGCCGAACCGATGGTGTTCGTGTTCGTGGCGTTGATCGCCTTCCTGATGTTGCTGGTCTCGATTCAGTCGGTGTTGCTGGCGCTCAAGGGCGTCGTGATGACGGTGCTGTCGGTGGCTGCTGCGTACGGAAGCCTGGTCGCGGTGTTCCAGTGGGGTTGGCTGGAACGGTTCGGCTTCGCATCGACCGGTTCCATCGACACGTTCATCCCGCCCCTCGTGCTGGCGATGACGTTCGGCTTGTCGATGGACTACGAGATCTTCTTGCTGACCCGCATCAGAGAGCGGTTCCTGCAGACCGGAAACACTCACGACGCCGTCGCCTACGGGGTCAGCACCAGCGCGCGCACCATCACCAGCGCCGCCCTGATCATGATCGCGGTCTTCATCGGCTTCGCATTTGCCGGGATGCCGCTGGTCGCCGAGCTGGGGGTGGCCTGTGCGGTGGCCATCGCAGTCGACGCAACGGTGGTGCGGTTGGTGCTGGTTCCCGCGCTGATGGCGATGTTCGCGGAGTGGAACTGGTGGCTGCCGCGCTGGCTGGCCCGGATCCTGCCGTCGGTTGACTTCGAAAAGCCGCTACCCACAGTGGATTTGGGTGACGTCGTGGTGATACCCGATGACATCTCCGCCCTGATCACACCCAGCGCCGACCTTCGTGTCGTGGTTAAGTCGGCGGCCCGGCTCAAAGGGCTGGTTCCCGACGCGGTTTGCGTCAGCGACCCGCTGGCACTGCGTGGCTGCGGGGTTGCCGAGATGGCGACCAGCAAGATCCAAGCGGTGCCGGTCACTGCCGGGCCGGCTCCCTCCGGAGGCACCGTGGTGAGCCATGCACTGGCTCGGCTGACGGGCAGCTGGCAATCGCGTACCGGAACGGTCCGGGCGCAGCCCCGCACCATCCGTCCGGTTCACCCGGTCACCGTGTGGCGCCGCCGGCTCGCCATCGCCCTCGACGCGCTGGAAACCGAGTCATGGGCGGCCACCGAGATCGGGCTCGATGTCCCGGCGTTGACCCGGTGCCGGCCGATGGAAGCCGCCGCCGTCCAGCTGCCCACCGGTGACCGGCTGCAGATCCCCACCGGCGCCGAAACGCTGCGCTTGGCGGGCTACCTGGTGTTGGCGCGCAACAGTCCGCGGGACTACGCCGGGCTTGCTGAGCTTGCCGATGCGCTGGGCCCGAAAACCGTTGCTGGCGCACTCAGCGAAATTGATGCGTATTACTCTGGTCAACCAGCCGACGGACACTGGATGGCCACCCAGCTGGTATGTCGACTCGCCGATCCGGAGCCCACCGCACGCGGCGACTACACCTCCGGCGACGATGCGCTTGGGGCGAGTACAGACTGGGAACACGTCCAAGGGCGCTGCCTGGCAGTTGCCGTGGCGATGCTGGAGGAGGCGAGGTGACGTTGGCCGCGGACCGACGCCGTGGGCCGCTGCCCCGGCAGCCGTCCGGCGACACCGATCGGCCGGTCGAGTTCTGGCCCACGTCGGCTATCCGCGCTGCGCTGCAGACCGGCGACATCGCCACCTGGCAGCTCATCGTGGTGGCACTCAAGCGCGATCCCTACGGCCGCACCGCGCGCCAGGTCGAAGAGGTGCTGGAGGGCACCGAATCCTTCGGTATCGCCAAAGCCCTGTCGGAGGTCCTGGCCCGCACCCGGGCACACCTGGAGGCCAACGAGCGCGCGGAGGTCGGGCGCCACATGCGGGTGCTGATCGAGCGGTCGGGATTGAGCCAGCACGAGTTCGCCTCGCGGGTCGGGGTTCCTGCCGACACGCTCGGCGACTACCTCAGTGGCGCGGTCAGCCCGCCGGCCTCGCTGATGATCCGGATGCGCCGATTGTCCGACCGCTTCGTCAAGCTGCAGACCCGCGGGGCGCCCGACGCCGATTGACGCCGGGCGCTGCGCCCTCGCGTCAGCGAGCGTGGATCGGTGACATCTCCAGGACCAGCCACTGACCGCCGCGCTTGGTCAGCGTCACCCGCACCGGCACAACCGACTGCTTGACCTGCTGGTTGGCGACTGTCTGCACGCTGCGCATCACAACTGCGACCCGCGCGGCCGACGGTCCGAGCGCCTCGACACCGGCGCTGAGCGTCTGCGCCTCGACCGCGATGTTGCGGTTGGCCATGTCGGTGGCGGTCCGGCCGATGCTCTCCCGGAAGGCGTTGACCCGGTCCGGAACCATGTAGGTCGCAGCCTTCTCGATCGAGGCGTCCGGGTTGGCCGGCGAGACCGTGGCCGCAGCCTCGGCCATGGCGACGGCGGTCTTGACCGCCTCACCCGAGTCGACCTCCAGGTCGCGGTCCGGAACGGTCCAGCGCAGGTATCCGAGCACTGCCGCGGCAACCAGCGCGGTCGCTGCCAGGCCGACGACCCCGAAGCGCAGGCCGGGCCGCTCATTGTCGGTGCCGACCGTGACCGCGTCACGGCGCAGCAGCACGAAGTTGACCACCATGCCCTCGACGATCAGCAGGATCAGCACCGAGCAGAGCGACACGTACCAGACCGGCCAGTCCAGCGTCAGCCCCACCAGCAGCAGGCCCCCGACCGCGGCCAGCGGCGCGGCGATATCGACCGCCAACACCCGCCACAGGGGTTGCTTTTTCAACAGTTCCAGCTTGCTCATCGAATCGACCTCAATCGGGAGATCATCATGTTGCCGTCGACATCGGTGACGTCGAGGTGCAGAGCCCAATGCACGGTCTGGGGCCTGCCGCCGACGTTCTCGGCGATCGAGGTGGCGATCACCATCACCGGGTCGGTGCGGCCGGGATTCGACGGCTTGTCGCTGCCGGTCGCGGCCGGCTCGTCCAGATCGTGGTGCTCGAGCTCGATGGCGACGGCTTCGATCCGGCCGCTGCTGCGCGACTGGATTCGCTGCACCACGTCACGGTAGGGCGCCAACGCGGCGTCGAACTCACTGTTGAGTTCGCCGACGGTCTTGTCGCGCAGCCGCGCCATGCCCTTCTCGACGTTCTCGGCGTTCAAGTTGATCAGCACGCTGGTCCAGCTGGCGGCCGTCTGCAGCACCCGACTGCGGTAACCGCGCTCGTTGACATCTTCATGGTGCTCGTACCAGGTGATCAGACTGAAGGCCAACGCCGCCACCGCGACCACGCCCAGGACCACCGAGCCCCACCCGTAGCCGGAGAGGCCGCCGCCTGAGGCCGCCGCAGCCGGCTTGCTGTGGGCGCTCTTTTTGCCGGCCTTGGCTGGCGCCTTTTCGGCGACCTTCTCGGTAGCAGCCGGGTCCTCGGTGCTCTCTACAGTGACGTCGTCAGGCTCGGTGATCTCGTAGTCCACCTCGGTGGCGTCGTCGGGTTGCTGCTCGTCAGGCATGGCGGTGACGCTACAGGAGAGCTGCAGCATCCGTCGTGGAAGGATGGGACGGTGACCTCACCAGCCACCCGTTCCGGCCTTGATCTCACCTATATAGATAGTGGTGTCCGCCCACAGGACGATCTGTTCGGTCATGTCAACGGCCGCTGGCTCGACGGCTACGAGATGCCACCGGACCGCGCCACCGACGGAGCCTTCCGCGCCTTGTTCGATCGCGCCGAGATCCAGGTTCGCGAATTGCTCGACGAGGCGGCCGCGGCGAGTGCGGATGCGGCCGGCACTGACGAGCGCCGGATCGGCGACCTCTACGCCAGCTTCTTGGACGAGCAGATCGTCCGCGAGCGCGGCATGGAGCCGCTGCGCCAGGAACTGGCCGCTATCGACAATGCCGGTGACCGCGAGGCCCTGGCGCGGGCGGTGGGCGCAGGCCAGCGCACCGGGGTCGGCGGCGGTGTCGGGCTCTACGTGGACACCGACTCGAAGGACTCGACTCGCTACCTGCTGCACCTGAACCAGTCGGGCATCGGACTGCCCGATGAGTCCTACTACCGCGAGGACCAGCACGCCGAGATCCTGGCGGCCTACCCAGGTCACATCGCAGCGATGTTCGCCCTGGCCTACGGCGGGGAACCGGACGAGCACGCCGGGACCGCGGCGCGCATTGTGGCGCTGGAGACCCGGTTGGCGGGCGCGCACTGGGACGTGGTGAAGCGCCGCGACGCCGAGCTGACCTACAACCTGCGCACCTTCGCCGGCCTGCCGGCCGAGGCGCCTGGCTTCGACTGGGCCGGCTGGGTGGGTGCTCTCGGCGTCTCCGTGGCGGCTGCCGACGAGCTGGTCGTGCGGCAACCCGATTTCCTGACGGCGTTCGCCGCATTGTGGGAGAGCGCGGACTTCGCCGACTGGCAGGACTGGGCACGGTGGCGGGTCATTCACGCTCGCGCCGGGCTGCTGACCGAGGAATTGATCACCGAGGACTTCGAGTTCTACGGCCGCCGGTTGTCGGGCACCGAGCAGATCCGGGACCGCTGGAAGCGCGGCGTGTCCGTGGTTGAGTCCCTGATGGGCGACGCCGTCGGAAAGCTTTACGTGGCAAAGCATTTCCCGCCAGACGCGAAGGCACGCATCGACGAGCTGGTCGGGAATCTGCGCGAGGCCTACCGGGCAAGCATCACCAACCTGGACTGGATGACCCCGGAAACTCGAGAGCGGGCGCTCGCCAAGCTGGACAAGTTCACCGCCAAGGTCGGCTATCCCGCGAAGTGGCGGGACTACTCCGCGCTGGTCACCGACCGAGGCGACCTCTACGGCAACTACCTGCGCGGGTATGCGGTCAACTACGACCGCGAACTGGCCAAGTTGGGTCAGCCGGTGGACCGCGACGAATGGTTCATGACACCGCAGACCGTCAACGCCTACTACAACCCGGGGATGAACGAGATCGTCTTCCCCGCCGCGATCCTGCAACCGCCGTTCTTCGACGCCGACGCCGACGACGCGGCCAACTACGGCGGTATCGGTGCGGTGATCGGCCACGAGATCGGGCACGGTTTCGACGACCAGGGCGCCAAGTACGACGGCGACGGCAACCTGATCGATTGGTGGACCGATGCCGACCGCGCCGAATTCGGTTCCCGCACACGCGCGTTGATCGCCCAGTACGAAAACTATGTGCCGCGTGAACTGGATGGTGACCGCCACGTGAACGGCGCGTTCACCGTCGGGGAGAACATCGGCGATCTGGGCGGGCTTTCCATTGCCTTGCTCGCCTACCAGCTGTCACTGGCCGGCACCGAGGCTCCGGTGATCGACGGTTTGAGCGGCACTCAGCGCGTTTTCTTCGGCTGGGCACAAGTGTGGCGCACGAAATCCCGTGATGCCGAGGCGATCCGGCGCCTGGCAGTGGACCCGCACTCGCCGCCGGAGTTCCGCTGCAACGGGGTGATCCGCAACATGGACGCCTACTACGACGCCTTCGGCGTCACACCAGACGACGCGCTCTACCTCGAGCCCGCATCCCGGGTCCGGATCTGGAACTGAGCAGCGCCGGGTGCCCTAGCGCGAACAGTTGAGGGCGTGCGCCCTACATCTGCCAGTCTTGGGAACCGTCGTTTTTGGTGTAGCTACCGACGGAGTTCTTCACCACGACGGGATCTCCGCTGCCGAAGTTGTCGTAGAACCACTTGGCGTTGGCCGGGCTGAGGTTGATGCAACCGTGGCTGACGTTGCGCTTGCCCTGATCGGCCACTGACCACGGTGCGCTGTGTACGAAGCCGCCGCTGTTGTCGATCCGGACCGCATCCTGCACGGTGAGCTTGTATCCCCAACTGGAGTTCACCGGAACGCCGTAGGTGGAGGAGTCCATCACCACCGTGGGGAACTTCTCCAGCACGTAGTAGGTACCGTTGGGGGTCTCGTGACCACCCGCGCTCATCCCCATCGACATCGGGAAGGTCTTCTCCACCTTGCCGTCTCGGGTGATCGTCATCTGGTGTGTCTTGTCATCGGCAGTGGCCACCAGGGAGTCGCCGGTGCGGAAGCTCGACTTGGTGCCACCTGCGTCGATGTTGACGACGGTGTGGGCGGGCCAGAAGTTCAGCGGACGCCACCGCACCTGGCTGGGGGTCATCCAGTAGAACTTGCCGGACACCGGCGGGTTCGACGAGATGTGGATGGCCTGCTCGGCCATTGCCTTGTCGGCGATCGGCCGCTGGAAGTCGATGATGATCGGCTTGGCCACACCCACCATCGAGCCGTTGACGGGGTTGAACGACGGCGGCAGGAACGGCGCCGTGCCGGTGAACGGCTCCGGGTTCTGTCCCACGACCGGTCCGGAGGCCGCGGCCGGCACCGCACCGGGCTGCCCCGGTACCGCTGGGTCTGCCGACCCGGCCGGAACTGCCTGCGGGTCCGGACCCGGGGGGACACCCTCGGGCGCGGCGGGCAAACCGGGCGCGAGCTCGGGTGGCGGCGGGAAAGCCAGCGGCTCGCCGGGCGGTGGCGGAGGCGGCAGCTCCGGCGGAGGCGGCGGGAACTGCGGGAATTCCGGCGGAGGCGGCGGCGCGCCCGGATCGGCCGGGCCGGCGTCCGCTGGGGCCGGGTCGCCGGGCTGCTGCGGCGGATCAGCCAGGGCTGATCCGCAACCGAGCGTGAGACTCGCGGCCAAGCCAGCGGCGCTGAGCCACGCGCCGAACTGCGCGAGCTTCCATCCCGACATCTACCTACCTCCGGTCACGATCTTGATCCCAGTGTCTCACAGGATGGTTGCCAGCTAACTCTCGAAGCAGGCGAATTGCGGCGCCGAGCACCGGATTAGGCGCCGCTGAGCAGTACTTTTGATCGCCGCAGACGTGGCGAACGTTACCGCTCCAGGAACGTCAGGGAACGATGAACAGGCGCTTGCTGGCCGCGATACCGACTGCGGCGACGCCGACCAACAGTGCCGAGGCCGCCAACATGGCCGAGGTCCCGGCCCGCTCGAACAGCAGCCCGCCGGCCAGCGAGCCGCCGGTGATGCCGACCTGAAACGCCGTCACGTACAGCCCCGACGCACCGTCGGGGTCGTCGGGGGCGGTGCGCATCGCGGCCGACTGCAGCATCGGCGACACCGCCATCGCCATCGCACCCCACAGCACGATCGCGGCCGCCCCCACCGCCGTCGTACCGGTGGTGTGATGCCCGCCGACGGACAGCACCGCCAGGACCACAAAGGCCGCCGACATCGCGGCCATGCAGCCGCCGGTGACCAGTTTGGGCCGGTGGTCGACCGGTCGGGCCAGCAGCGGCATCGCGATCAACCCGGCGGCTCCGAACGCAGCGAGCAACCAGGCCAGGCGGGCCCCCGGCACGCCGACCACGTCACCGATGATCACCACGATGAAGGTGTAGGAGATGAAGTGCCCGGTAACAGCGATCAGCATCAGCGTGCTCACCGCCACCAGTCGCCCGTTGCGGTGGTGATGGTTGCCGACCAGCGCCAGTTGGTCGGTGCTGAGCACCAGGGCCGGCAGCGCGAACCGGGCTGCCAAGGTGACGGCCGCGGCCGCCACCGTGATCACCACTACGGCCAGCCGCCATCCCCATAGCAGGCTCATCGCCGAGGTCAGCGGGATGCCGACCACTAGCGCGAGGCTGGTGCCGACGTAAATCGCTGTCGTCGCGCGGCCCGAATGGCTCGGTGGCACCAGTCGGGTGGCGATGGGCGCCAGCACTGACCACATCAGGCCGTGCGTGACGGCGCACAGTGCCCGGCCGCCAGCCAGCACGGCGAAGTTCGGCGCAAGCGCCGAGATCACCTGGGAAGCGGTCAGGCAGACCAGCGTGAGCAGCAGCACCCGGCGGCGCGGCCAGAATGCGGTCCAGCGCACCAGCGGAAGCGTCGTGGCCGCTGCCACCACCGCGTACCAGGCCAGCAACGTCCCGACCAGCGCCTCGCTGACGTTCAGACCGGCCGAGATCGCAGGCAGCGCACCGACCGGCAGGATCTCGGCGGTGGCGTAGATGAAGGCCGCGGCGGACAGAATCGCCAACCGCGCCGTGGTCTGCGGCGTCCACGGCTTCAATCGGGCATTTCCGGTTTCGACAGTCATGTGTTGGGGGCAGCGTCGAGTGGTGTGTGGCGCATGGCGCTCCCGGTAACTGCTGGCTCACATGGTAACGGCGCGAGGGTCAGGAACGAACTAACCGCGCAATCGCTGCCGAGGCTTCGGCGAGTTTCGCGTCGGCCTCCGCGCCGCCGACCGCGACAGCCCCGCTGACGCAGTGCACGAGGTGTTCGTCGACCAGGTTCAGCGCCACGGACCGCAACGCACTGTTGACCGCGCTGATCTGGGTGAGGACGTCGATGCAGTACTTGTCCTCTTCGATCATCTTGGCGATGCCGCGCACCTGGCCCTCGATGCGGCGCATCCGTTTGGCGTAGTTGTCTTTGCGCGGGGAATATCCCGGAGCTTCGGTGGTCATGGCGCCCCCAACAGTTGGTTCATCTGGTTGATCTCGGCTTGCTGAAACGGCAGGAGCGATTGCGCGATGCTGATCGCCTCGGGACTCTCGCCATGTTGAATCTCGTTCTGCGCCAGCGCGATCGCGCCACGCTGATGAGCAATCATCGTCTGCAGCCACAACGTGTCGAACGCCGGACCGCGCAGGCCCCGCAGCTTGTCGATGGTGGCCGTGTCCACCATGCCGGGAATCTCAGCGGCGTGCTCCCGGCCGCTATGCCCGCCGGGGACCTCCCACTGCAACAGTTGCGCCTGGCATCCCTGCAGTTCGGTGCGCTGCTGGGTTGAACTTTGGTCGGCGAACGCCACCAGCGCCGGGTCGCCGCTCTGACTGAACACCAGGGCCGCCAGCTCCAAGGACTGCTGGTGGTGGATCACCATGTCTTCCAGAAACCTCACGTCGGCGGGGCTTCCGGAGGCCATACCTGCCGCACTGGACGACGCTTCGGGCGCCGGGGTGGGCGCGTGGTGACAACCGCCGGCGGCCATGCTGACACTGGCGGCGACGACGACGGCAAGAACCGATCTCATGCGCCCATTTTAGCGCATACCCCCTTGGGGTATTTATTCGTTTTGCCCGGTCCGGCCCTACCGGCATACTGAGCTGGTGAATTCTGGGAGCAGCAACGCCGCCGGGGCGTCCGTCGACATCAAACCGCGCAGTCGTGACGTCACCGACGGCCTGGAGAAGACCGCCGCCCGCGGCATGTTGCGCGCCGTCGGCATGGGCGACGACGACTTCGCCAAGCCCCAGATCGGTGTGGCCTCGTCGTGGAACGAGATCACGCCCTGCAACCTGTCGCTGGATCGGTTGGCCAAGGCCGCCAAAGAGGGCGTTCTGGAGGCGAGCGGCTACCCGCTGGAATTCGGCACCATCTCGGTCTCCGACGGCATCTCGATGGGCCATGAGGGCATGCACTTCTCGCTGGTCTCGCGCGAGGTCATCGCCGACAGCGTGGAGACCGTGATGTGCGCCGAGCGGTTGGACGGCTCGGTGTTGCTGGCCGGTTGCGACAAGTCACTGCCCGGGATGCTGATGGCAGCGGCCCGCCTCGATTTGGCCTCGGTCTTCCTCTACGCGGGTTCGACCATGCCGGGCTACGCGAAACTGTCCGACGGCACCGAGCGCGAGGTGACGATCATCGACGCGTTCGAGGCGGTCGGCGCCTGTTCGCGCGGGTTGATGTCCCAAGAGGACGTCGACATCATCGAGCGCTCGATCTGTCCCGGCGAGGGCGCCTGCGGCGGCATGTACACCGCCAACACCATGGCCAGCGCGGCCGAGGCGCTGGGCATGTCGCTGCCCGGCAGCGCCTCCCCGCCGGCGATCGACCGCCGCCGTGACGGGTATGCCCGAGCCAGCGGCCAAGCCGTGGTGGAGTTGCTGCGTCGCGGCATCACCGCGCGCGACATCTTGACCAAGGAGGCGTTCGAGAACGCGATCGCGGTGGTGATGGCGTTCGGCGGGTCGACCAACGCGGTGCTGCACCTGCTGGCGATCGCCCGCGAGGCCGAGGTGGATCTGACCCTGGCCGACTTCTCTCGGGTGGGCGCCAAGGTGCCGCACCTGGCCGACGTCAAGCCGTTCGGGGCGCACGTCATGTACGACATCGACAAGATCGGCGGGGTGCCGGTCATGTTGAAGACCCTGCTGGAAGCCGGTCTGCTGCACGGCGACTGCATGACAGTCACCGGAAAGACGATGGCGGAGAACATCGCCGAGCTCAATCCCCCGGTCGTCGACGGCAAGGTGCTGCACGCGTTGACCAACCCGATCCACCCGACCGGCGGCATCACCATTCTGCGCGGCTCGCTGGCGCCCGACGGCGCGGTGGTTAAGTCCGCGGGCTTCGACACCGACGTGTTCGAAGGCACCGCACGGGTTTTCGACGGCGAGCGGGCGGCGCTGGACGCGCTGGAAGACGGCACAATCAGCGCCGGCGACGCCGTGGTGATCCGCTACGAGGGCCCCAAGGGCGGGCCCGGTATGCGGGAGATGCTGGCGATCACCGGGGCCATCAAGGGCGCCGGTCTCGGTAAGGACGTCCTGCTGCTGACCGACGGTCGGTTCTCCGGGGGCACCACCGGCCTGTGCGTCGGCCACATCGCCCCCGAGGCGGTGGACGGCGGACCGGTTGCGTTCCTGCGCGACGGCGACAAGATCCGCCTCGACGTGGCCAACGCGACCCTGGACGTGCTCGCGGATTCGGATGAATTCGCCGCCCGCGCTCAGGGCTTCACTCCGCCGCCGCCGCGTTACACCACCGGCGTTCTGGCCAAGTACCGCAAGCTGGTGGGCTCCGCCGCCAACGGGGCCGTCTGCGGCTAACCGTCAGCGGCCTTGGGGCCCACCCGCCTGCGAGGGGGACTATTCGCGGTGAGTTCGTCAGGCGTGCCGGGCTGACTCACTGCGCGCCCGCATACCGAAGTACGCGGCATTGAGGCCGAGGATCGTCAACAGCGCACCGGCGATCACGTTGGACCAGATCATCTCGGTGCTCGGCGTTCCGTGCATCAGGATCCACGGCGACGCGATGAACCACACCCCGAAGACTGGCAGGGTCCACGCGAGCCCGTGCATGCGATCGAGCGCCGCCGCCATCCCGCAAGCCAGGAAGGCGACGCAGAGCCCGACGACCAGATTGGTGATGGTCAACCTGGTGGCCGTCTCGAATCCGACAATCCACGGGGATACCGCCCCGTAGACGGCCGTCAGCAGCGTCAATCCGAAGGTTCCCTGAGCCGTCATCGACTCGGCGGCGCGCTCGTACCGTGCTCGTAGAGCTAACAGATCAGGGTGGTGTTCGATTGATGAATGGACTGTACTCATTTCGTAACCTTTCTGTTATGCAACAGGCGGTTTGGTGCTAGCAGCACCCATCCATCTGATGAAAGATTACGCCCGGCCACTGTTTGCCAGCAACGAAAAGTTCGCCGCGAAACCGCGCCCGACCACCGCTAGCCGACGATGGCTAGGGCGAAGCCGTCCCAGCCCTTGGCCCCGACGGTCTGTAGGGCGGCGGACCGCAGCCGCGGGTGTGTGCCCATCAGCTCCAACACGTCCCGGCTGCCGCGCGCCGTCGCGTCGTCGGAGCGCGGCTCCAGAATCGCGCCCTCGCGGATCACGTTGTCCACCACGATCACCGAGCCGGGATGGCATAGCCGCACGGCCCAATTCAGGTAGCCGACGTTGTTCTCCTTGTCGGCGTCGATGAACACCAGGTCGAACGGCTCGCCGGTCAGCGTCGGCAGGGTGTCCAGCGCGGCACCCACCAGAATCTGCACCCGATCACCGACGCCGGCGCGGTCCAGATTTCCGCGAGCGACCTCGGCATGCTTGGGCTCGTACTCCAGCGTCACCACCGAACCAGTCGGTCCGACGGCGCGCGCCAGCCAGATGGTGCTGTAGCCGCCCAGCGTGCCGATCTCCAGGATGCGGGTGGCACGGGCTGCGGTCGCCAGCAGATTCAGGAACGTGCCCTGTTGCACCGAGACCGCGATGGGCGGAAGTCCGGCTTCATCGCTGGCGGCCAGCGCCGCCGTCAGCGCCGGGTCTTCTCCGGCGAACAGGTTGTCCAGCAGGGCATCTACATCACGGGGCGTGGGCTTTTCAGTCACTTCACCGAGGCTAGCCCGCGTCTGTAGTTCTGGCTTCTGATTTTTCTTTACCCCATACCCCTATGGGGTATATAGTCAGGGAACCCCGGCGCCCGCCGGGACCACAAAGGAAGGTCTGACAGATGGCTAACTACGAGGATGGGACCGTGCTGACCTGCGGCCACGACGGCTGTGGATGCCGGGTACGTGTGGAGACTGCGTGCCACTGCCCCGGCGCGGACGTGAGCTACCGATGCACCTGCGGCGACGAACTGGTACCCGTCAAGAACTAACAACAGACGGCGCCGGTGACGCACAACCTCGACTGTTGTGCGTCACCGGCGCCTGTTCTTGGTCTACACCACCTAGTCGGCTGAGGCTACGACCGAACCAACGAAGATCGTCACAAGGGTTCGCCGATGTCTGGAAGTAGCGCAATGTCCTCCGGTTGTCCATTGCGGAAGAGGGCCGCGGTCTCACGGACATTTCTCTTCGCCCAGTCGACATTGAATTCGCTTAGCACCTCGTATTCATACTTGAACCGCTCTCCACGGTCACCGACTTCCCTAGATGCTTGTCGCGAGACGATATCTGCGCAGTACCAATAAAGTAGGTCATCAAGACTGCCCACCCGGTCAAAGCCGAGTTTTCCACGCTCATAGAAGGTGAAGTGATAGGAGCCATCGGCGTCGACGAAGATATTGAGTCCGTCATTGGTCCGTAGCCCGACAGGCATGGAACGGACGCCCAGAGCTTCCGACAGTTGATCGATCTCCACCTGGAGCGCGTTGGATTTATCGTCCAAAAGGCGGTCCATACTCATCGAGAACCCCTCGTCTTACGAGCTCCCACACGGATGGCCGGATGCCGTCGGGCGCAGTGATTACATATTGCGTCGCATTTGGCGATGGCGCCTGTCCATAGTAGGGCTCAACTGGACCTTGCACTATTTTCCAGCCCTCAGGCAATGGTTTTCCGGTGACAATATATCGATTGTAGTTCGAACCGACCGATTCCGGCGCTAAGGACCGGTCCGCAAATGGCGTGCCATCTGGCGACAGGTAGTGGCCCCATTCGGTACCAAACCTGTCGATGATGGTGCCTTCGGGCAGCTGCGCGGGCTGCGGAATGTAGCCCGGCGGGAAGCCGCTGTTTTCAGGCCAGACCCGGGTTTCAGGCCTGCCGAAGCTGGCCTCAAATTCTTGCCACGACAGACCGCCCGTGGGATGCCATCCCCGCAGAACGGCCGCGGGCGCGCCACCCTCGGTGAGAACTTCGGCGGGCAGCCCTGCGCGGACTATTGCCCCCTCCGCCCCAAAAGGAAGCGTGACGGCGGCGGCACTGACATCGAAGGCCTTCTCGCCCAGAAAGTAGGCGGGACTGGGCGCGTTCAGGGCGTCTTTGACTTGGGCGACACCCGCACCGACCGGGTTGAGGAAGGAGTCACCGAGCCCCTTGGCCAGGCCACCCCACGATTCCAGGACACCGGGGGCGCCTGGCCCGCCCTGCCCGAGCAGGTTCTTGACGGCCTCTTCGGTGGCTCGCCAACGGTCCCCGAACGCATCGCCGAACCCCAGCGGCGCCTGCCGCTGCGACTCGGGGGCCCCGTAGCGCGGTAGCGGCTGCTGGGCCTGCAGCACTGCTGCGTTGATGCGCGCTTCGATCTGCTCCGGCGGAACACCGTCGTTGGCCAGGACCTCCTGGGCTAAGACCTTGAAACTCTCCACATCGCCGGGGTTCACCGGTGCCGGCACTTCGCGACCGGCGTCGAAGCTGCGCACCACGACATCGGGCTCGTAGCCATCCTTGACCCGCAGGTTCGTCAGCGCAGACTGCAGCACCTTGGCGTAGCCGCCGCGGATGATCGTGACGTTGGACAGGACCGTCCGTGTGTCGGTTATCGCACCGTCCCAACATTTTTCGATCAGGCCATCAACGTCGTCGCCGTGCAACATATACGCCAAGTAGTGGGTGTTGTAGTCAGCCAGATACTCGTCGTAGCCCTGCAGATTCGCATTGAGCGCCTCGATCTGCTCATCGCAGCGCTGCCGAGCCTGGGCTAGGGCGCCGGCGACGGTCTCCAGATGAGCCGCGATCTGGCCCAGTTGTTGGTTGGTGGCGCGCAGGCCCTCTTTGACCCGTTGCACTTCGGCGCCATTGTTGATCGGCTGCTCACCGTTCTCGCGGTTGTACTGCTCGAAGTGCTGTCGAGCGGTGCGAAAGGTCTCCTCGGCCGCGGTGGACGAGCCGGCCGCCGAATGGAACGCCTGCGCCAGGAAGTTGATCTGGGTGGGACTTCCGGCCTGCACGCTGTCATCAACAGCCCAGGGGTCACCGCCCGCGGCGGCAACAAGCGCACCGAGCCCCAGATACTGCAGGCTTGGAGGACTCACGGCGCGCCCGCGCTACTCGCCATCGTCAGATAATGACCGACACCGCGCCGGAGCGCACGTCACCGCACACCCTCTTTGGCGAACACCACCCGCAGCACATAGCCCAACTCCGGGCCCATCACCAGTTCGGCCAGTTCGCAGAATGTCGCGACGAATTCCGGTCCGTGCGGCGGCCGAACGTCACACAGATGGTGCGCAATCTCATGCAGCACCACCAGTTCTCGCAACGCCCAGTCCACGCCGCGCTGATCCGGTACAGCGATAACGCCTGCTGCACCAAGCTTTTCGTAGTGCGCCGCGGTGGTTCCTCGGCGGGCGCGCACGGCCAACCCGGAAGCATCCGGCCACCGCGCGCGCACCGGCGACAGCGCCATGACGTCATCGACGTAGCGCCCGACGGCGGCTACCGAGCCGAAACGGGCCTCGGGCGGCAACGTCAGCTCGGTGCCGAAGAACTCCACGCTGCGCCTGCCGCTCTCGGCGGCGCGGTCGAATAAGGTGCGGACGAAGACCTCCGCGGCGTAGACCTTGGCGCGCTGACCGTCGCGCTCTGCAGCGCCTTCACTCAATGTTCCAGCGCTCACCGCTCCAGCGCGGACCGCGCCACCGACAGCTCAGCACTGTCGCCCAGCCGGGCTTTGCGCCCAGCGCGGTCCCCGGCCCGTCGCGCCGCGGACGAATAGCCCGCCGACGCCCGGGTGGCCCGCCAGGTGCCCCGTGCCTTGGAGGTACCGCGGTAGAAGTCGCGCAGCTCGACCTCCTTGTTGCGCAACGCAATCGCGGTGCCAGGTGGCCGCCTCCGATCCTTCTCGGCGTCGCGTCGGGTCTCGTCGCGGGCCTCTGCCAGCCGCTGGCCCACCCGAGCACCGAATGCCAGGTGGAAGTTCAGTCGAGCGGTGATGGTCGGGGTGGGGCGGTGCTCGCCGGTGGCGATATAGACGTCCGAAGCCCGGACCATCTGGACGACCAGGCTGGCGTAGAGCGCGTGGGTGGCATCGATGTCCTCGGCGAAGCCGTAGGCGTAGACATAGGTCGAGTTGGTCGCCACGTCGCAGCGCACGTCGTTGGCTGCGGCGATCCCCACGAACAGCTGCACATAGGTGCGCAACCCCCGGGCGCCCGGCTCACCGATGGTGATGGTGCGCTGCACCGGCGCGGTGGCCGCTGTCCGGGTGGCTGAGTGCGCGCGAGCCACGGCCAGGTCGATGGAGGTCGCGGTGGCCAACCGCTGCGCCGCCGCCATGAACGCATCGGCTTCGTGGGCGTTGTCGGTGCCCTCGGCCTGGCGCAACAATGCGGCAATCCGCGCCAACATCTTGTCGTCGGTGCTCATGGCCGCCACGCTAACCGACGGCGGCGACACCGCGCCGACAGCAACTCACAGATGCGCGTCGATCCAGCCCACCACGTCGTCAAGCACCTGCGCACGCTCCGGCTCGTTGAATACCTCGTGGTAAAGCCCCGGATACACCGTCAACCGCACGTCGTTCGAGCCGACGCACTCCACCAGCCGCCTGCTGCCTTCGGCGGGCACCAGGCCGTCGTCGGCGCCGTGCACCACCAGCAGCGGCACGGTGAGCGCCTGCGCCCGCGTCGGCATGGTCTCGCCGACCTTGATCAACGCGCGCGCCACACCGGCCGGCACCCGACCGTGGTGCACCAGTGGATCTTCGTTGTAGGCGACCACCACCGCCGGGTCGCGCGAGACCAGGGCACTGTCGAGTTTCTCCACCGGCAGGCTCGGCGCGATAGCCCCGACCGCTTTGGCGACGAACGCCAATCCCGGCGACACCGTGTCGGTCATGGCCACCGCGGGTCCCGACAGCACCATCAGCTGGTAGTCGTCGGGGCGGTCGACGCCGTAGCTGAACACGATCGCCCCGCCCATGCTGTGCCCGAGCACCACGCGCGGTAGGCCAGGGTGCTCGCGGGCGGCGATACCCGCCAGTGTGTGGAAGTCACCGGTGTATTCCGCGATGTCGCGGCACAGCACTCGCTTGCCGCCCGAGCGCCCGTGTCCGCGGTGGTCCAGCGCGTAAGTCACCAACCCCGCCGCAGCGAACCGCTCCGCGACATGGTCGTAGCGACGGGCATGCTCGCCGAAACCGTGGGACAGCACCACCACGGCACTCGGCGGTGCGTCCGGGGTCCAGGTGTCGTAGACGATCGGTACCGCCCGCACTCCATCGAAGGTTCGCTCGGTGCGGGTCACAGCCATCAGGGCAGCGTAACGGGCAAAGTGCCCGCCCAGGTAACCTCGCCAGCCATGGGACGAGTCGAAGGCAAAGTCGCGCTGATCAGCGGCGGCGCGCGGGGCATGGGCGCGGCGCACACCCGGGCGCTGGCCGCCGAGGGCGCCAAGATCGTGATCGCTGACGTCCTGGAGGACGAGGGCAGCAAACTCGCCGAGGAGCTGGGGGCCGATACCGCCCGCTTCGTCCGACTCGACGTCACCCAGGCCGACCAATGGCAAGCGGCCGTGGCGACCGCAGTCGATGCTTTCGGCAGCCTCAACGTGCTGGTGAACAACGCCGGGATCGCCAAGTACAACACTATCGAGAACTTCGACGCGGCCGCCTGGCAGCAGGTTCTCGACGTCAACCTGACCGGAACCATGCTGGGCATGCACGCCGCCGTCGCCCCGATGAAAGCCGGCGGCGGCGGCTCCATCATCAACATCTCCTCGGTCGAAGGGATGCGCGGCACCGCCGGCCTGTACGGCTATGTCGCCTCCAAGTGGGGCGTACGCGGGCTGGCCAAAGCCGCCGCCGTCGAACTGGCACCGCACAACATCCGGATCAACAGTGTGCTGCCCGGCCTGATCCGCACCCGGATGACGATCGCGATCCCCGACGACTCGCTACAGATTCCGCTGGGCCGCGGCGCCAAGTCGGCGGAAGTGTCCACCGCGGTGGTCTTCCTGGCCTCCGACGAGTCCTCCTACATGACCGGGTCCGATCTGGTCATCGACGGAGGCCTGTCCGTGGGCATTCCACACAAGACCAGCTAAGACAGCATTCTCCCAGGTAAGAGCACCCGTCGGGCCAGCTTCTGAAACGTGTTCTATGATGGCCGGTCATGAAGACCAAGGGCGCATTGTTGTGGGAGCTGAACTCGCCGTGGCGGGTCGACGAGATCGAGCTGGGCGACCCGGTTGAAGGCGAAGTCCAGGTCCGGATGCACGCCGCGGGGATGTGCCACTCCGACTATCACTTGACCACCGGAGCCACCCCGATGGCCCTGCCCGCGCTGGGCGGCCACGAGGGCGCCGGCGTCATCACCAAGGTCGGCAAGGGTGTCACCGGCCTGGAAGAGGGCGACCATGTGGTGATGGCCTTCATCCCGGCCTGCGGCAACTGTCCGCCCTGTATGAAGGGTTTCCGCTCGCTGTGTGACCGCGGGGCCGTACTGCTGGGCGGCAAGGCCATCGCCGACGGCACCAACCGGATCCACGCCGGCAGCCACGAGGTCTCGGCGATGAACCTGCTCGGCACGTTCTCGCCCTACATGACCGTGCACCAGGACTCCGTGGTGAAGATCGACAAGGACGTGCCGTTCGAGACCGCGGCCATCATGGGCTGCGCGGTGCCCACCGGGTTCGGTTCGGCCACCAACGTCGCCGAGGTCAAGCCCGGCGAGACCGTGATCATCATCGGTGTCGGCGGTATCGGCATGAGCGCCCTGCAGGGCGCGGTGCTCTCCGGGGCACGCCGCGTCATCGCGATCGACCCGGTACCCTTCAAGCGTGACCAGGCCGTCAAGTTCGGCGCGACCCACGTCTACCCGTCGATGGCCGAGGCGATCATGCCGGTCATGGAGGAGACCTGGGGCCTGATGGCCGACAAGGTGATCATCGCCGTCGGCGACATGAAGGGCGAGTACATCGAAGAGGCGCTGATCCTGACCGCCAAGACCGGCACCTGCGTGGTCACCGGGATGGGCTCGATGGTCGACGCGGACGTCAAGCTGAACCTGTTCCTATTCACCATGTTGCAGAAGACCTTGAAGGGCAACATCTTCGGCGGCGGCAGCTCGCACATCGAGACCCCCAAGCTGGTGGGCCTGTACAAGTCCGGGCTGCTCAAGATCGACGAGATGATCACCACGACTTACAAGCTCGAGGACATCAACACCGGCTACCAGGACATGGTCGACGGCAAGAACATCCGCGGCGTGATCACCTACGACGAGTCGGACTGGTAGGCGGTTACTTTTTGTCCTGCGGCAGCCGGCAGCCGGTGTAACCGGAGACCACCAGGTTGCCGCGGTAACCGACTTTGATGAAAAGGCCAGTGGGACCGTAGAAGCCGACATCGTGATTGCCCGGCTGGTTCTGCATCACCTGAACCTCGGTGGCGTCCAGCTTGGCGGCCGCCGACTTGGCGGCCTCTTCGAGCTTGGTCCAGGCCTGCTCTGACACCGTGACATCCCGGGCAACCGAGTCCGGCAGGAAGTAACGCTTACCCTCGGTTTGCTCGTATGGCCGCTCGCAATTTCCGCCCTCTCCCTCGTCCAACGTCTCCCAGACGATGGACGGGATGAGTTGTTGTGCGGCGGAGGTTATTTCATTCATCGTGGCGGCTACCTGAGTTTGAGTGTCCTCAAACGACGGTAACGACTTGAGAACGGCCAAAGCCTCGGCAGCGACGCTGGGCGGAGTGGGTTCATACGGTTGGGACACGTGACATCCTGCGGTTAGTGCGACGATGGCCAAGACAGCGAACAGGCATCGTCGCGGCTGGGGTGGGGACACTTCGTGCAACATCAATTTCCTTGAACCGCCTTGTCGCCCAGGCCGGCGAGGACCGCGGCGATGTTGTAGTTCGTGGTCCGCAGGCCTCCGCCGTCGGGGAAGCGCGGGTAGTCACTGTGCCCGTGGGCCTCTTGCAGGGTGATCGTGCCACCGTGGCCGTCCGTCACCGTGGCGGGCCCGGTGGCCAAGCGGGTGAATTCGGGGTTGGTGGCCGGATTCGGGCCGAAGTCGCCGAGCTCGTTGTTGAGGTAGGTGCCGATGATCGGAATGCCCTGGCCTACGGCCCTGGCGTCGTAGACCCATTGGATCTTGTCATCGGGGGCTTCCATGGCGAACACCTGACCATGCTGCAGGTGCAGGTCTTGGGGTGTTGACGCCTCGATTCCGGGAGACCCGTAGAACAGCGCCCGCGACACTCCGTGATCGCCGGGCTCCTGCAATGCCAGCCCGGTGGTCAGCGACCCGTAGGAGTGCCCGATCGCGGTGAGATCGGCGGGGCCCCCCAGGTGCGAGGCTTGAATCCCGTCGTAGAAGCGAGCCAGATCGTGGGCGCCGGCTCTGGCGAGGTCGTCGTGGGTGACTCCCCAGAGTCCGGCCAGCGACGCGGTCTTGTCGTCGAAGCCGGGAACCTGCGGGGGGTCGTACCCGATCCAGGCGATCGTCGAGACGGTATCGCTCTCGTGTCCCGGCTCGAACCGCAATTGCCGCAATGCTTCCCGTCTGAGGTTGGTTGCTTCTTCGGTCATATTCCCGATGCCTCCGTGCACCGTGGTGTTCAGCCCGGGCGCGGTGACCGAGACATGGGTGGCCTTGTCCGGATCACCGACCGCAATGGCCGCGCGGGCCTGCGTGCCGCTCTGGGTGTCCAGCAGCATCAACTTGCGGTCTGGACTGGCACTGACCGCGGCATCGACGGCCTTGAGGTCGTCCAGGTACTTCGAACCGTCCCGGGCTGCGTCGTATTGCCGTTGCCAGTTCTCGTAGGCGACGCGGTCATCGAAAATTGCGCCCGGCTCATTGGGGTGCGGAATGTTGTTGCCGGCAGCCCAGTCCGAATGCTGGTTGCGCAGCGCATCGGCCTGTGCGGCGGCACCCTGCGCCCGGCTGAGTTCGTCCGCCAGATGCAGCTTGTTGTAGTGGTCGTAGCCCAAATGATCCGGCGGATCGCAGGGCATGCCCGGATGGTTGCCGATGCTGTGGTCTTGGCTGTACAGCCAATCCTTCTGCCCGGGGGTCAGGCTGTTCCAGTAGTCGTTGAACTGCGTGGGATCGTCGGGCACGGGTCCCGGGGGCGGCGCCGGCGCGTCCGCGTCGAACTTGCGCAGCTGCGCGTCGGGGTCGTAGCCGTCTCGCACCCGCAGATTCGTCAGGGCCTGTTGCAGGGTTTTGGAGTAGCCGTTACGGATGACCGTGGCGTTGTGCAGCGCGGTCGCGGTGTCGTCCTCGGCCAGCTGGCGGCACGCGGCGATATCCGCCGCGTGGTCGTAGCCCTGATTCTCCTGCTCCAGGTAGACGCCGATACGGGCGTCGAGGACGATCAGGTTGGCGTTGAGCGCGGTGACGTTGGCCAGCGAGGCGGCGCGGGCCTGCGCCAAGGCGGCGGCAATGGACTCCAGGTCGGCCGCGATCTGGCCGAGCTGTTGATTCGTGGCATGCAGGCCGTCCTTGACCCGCTGCACCTCGGCGCCGTTGTTGATCGGTTGCTCGCCGTTTTCGCGGTTGTACTGGGTGAAGTGTTCTTGGGCGGTGCGGAAGGACTCTTCGGCCGAGGTGGCCGAGCCGGCGGCCGAGTGGAACGCCTGGGCCAAGAAGTTGATCTGGGTGGGGCTGCCGGCTTGCAGACTGTCGTCGACCGCCCACGGATCACCACCGGCCTGGGAAATGAGCGCGGCGATCTGCAGATGCTGCAGCGTCGGACGGCTCACGCGACGATACCGGCGTCATAGCGCACGCCGGTTTCGACGGACATGGGCTGCTACCTCCGTATCACCTCGGCGGTTGCAGTGAGACTACCGGCAGGGCCCAGGTTGCGGGCTAACCTTGGAAGTCATGACCGGCCAGCTCGAGGTGCGACGAGCGGACGACCGCGCGGCCACCCGTGCCCCGTGGCTCACCTCGCGGCATTCGTTCTCGTTCAACGATTACTACGACCCGGACAACACCCATCACGGACTGCTGCTGGTCAACAACGACGACGTGGTCGCGCCGGGCGCCGGCTTTGATACCCACCCCCATCGCGACGCCGAGATCGTCACCTGGGTGCTGTCCGGCGCGCTGAGCCATCGCGATTCGATCGGCAACACCGGCGTCATCCATCCCGGCCTGGCGCAACGGATGTCGGCGGGCACCGGCATTCTGCATTCCGAGAAGAACGACTCGGCAAGCGAGCCAGTTCATTTCATCCAGATGTGGATCATGCCGGACACTCCGGGGCGCACTCCCGGCTACCAGCAGCAGGACGTCGGCGACGCCTTGGCGGGCGGTGGACTCATCCCCGTCGCCTCGGGCAGTGACCCCGACGCCGCGATCAGCATCGGCAACGCCGGCGCCACGCTGCATGTTGCGCGGCTGCAGCCCGGAGACCATGTCGGACTACCTGAGTCGCCGTATGCCCATCTGTTCGTTGCGGTCGGCCATGTCGACATGGAAGGCGCCGGTGCGCTGCACACCGGCGACGCGGTCCACTGCACCGGCGGCGGCGGTCAACGAATTACCGCGTCCGCCCAGTCGGAGATCCTGATCTGGGAGATGCACGGCCGGCTCGGCGGCTGATCGCTGGCCATAACCGATCTGCCACCGACGCAGCACAATCCGGTCACGCAGGTTGTCCCAGCGGTTTCGGTGGCTACCGTAGGAATCTGGTGTCTCTCCCAGTCCGGAGCCGAAGGGACAAACAGTGTCGACTCCAGTGGCTTTCGCGCGCCGGCTGGCGGCTGGCTGCGCCGCGGTGCTGCTCTGCGCAGTCCTGGCGATCGGCCCGGGCCAGCCGACCGCGCAAGCCGCCGCCCAAGACCAATTGGCCGCCGCGATCGCGCGAACACCGGGCTCCTACCTGGTGTACAACTTCGGGAGCGGGCATCCCACACCGATGCTCAACGCCGCCGGCGACTGGTACGAGATGTCCGGCGGTGGGCATCTGGTGGTCCTCAAGTCGGCCTCGCAGCGCATCGAACCGCACCTGTTGGTCGACAGCCATAGCGGCGCCCAGAGCCGCTGCGAACGTGATCCGCGGGCCCGCACCAGCGAGGGGCTGATGCAGGCCTCCGAGCTCTATACCCCGCTGCAGGCCTGGCAGGCGCTGGGCCGGCCGACGGTGGCGATCAACGCCAACTTCTTCGACATCCGCGGCCAGCGAGGTGGATCTTGGCGGACCACCAAGTGCAGTTCCCCGCTGGGCACCTACGTCGACAACACCCGCGGCAATGGCCGGGCCAACGTCCCGGTTACCGGCACCGTCCCCTATGCCGGCAAGCAAGGATTGTCCGGCGGCAACGAGCACTGGTCGACACTGACCACGATGATCCTGCCGACTCGCGGCGCACCATATGTGTTGTGGCCGCGCGGCGGCCGCGACGGTGGGGACTACGACTCGGCCGGGCCGACGGTCACCGGCCTGGTGGAACGCGGGGACCGGTTCGTCGCGGTGAGCGGACTGGGATTGCTTGCCCCGGGAGCCACCGGGCAACTCAACGACGGCGGGCCGAGCGCGGCACGCACTGCCGTGGGCTATTCGCGAGCCAAAGACGAGCTGTACATCTTTCAGGGCGGCCACTACACACCCGACAACATGCAGGACCTGTTCCGCGGCCTGGCCAGCGACCACGCCCTCCTGCTCGACGGCGGCTCGTCGTCGGCGGTCGTGCTGCGCCGCGACGCCGGCGGCATGTGGACCGGCGCCGGGGTGCCACGCGGATCCTGCGACACCGCGCAGGTCCTGTGCGACGCGCATGAACGCGCACTGCCCAGCTGGCTCGGATTCAACTAACGGCTATCGCGGGCCGGGCGGCCCGCCATCGACTCGCGGCGGTCGCAAGCGCGGCGGAGCCGGGCGCAACGGGCCGACGCCATCGACTCGCGGCGGTCGCAAGCGCGGCGGAGCCGGGCGCAACGGGCCGACGCCATCGACTCGCGGCGGTCGCAAGCGCGGCGGAGCCGGGCGCAGCGGGCCGACGCCATCGACTCAGGGCATGTCAACCTTGGCGGCCAGCCAACGGCCCTTCACCTTCTCCATCGTGATCACGATGCGGCTGCGGTCGATCTGCGCCTGGGGGGCGGTCTTGTTGCTCACCGACTGATCGACGAACAGCAGCACCTCAACCTTGTTCTTGGTGGCGGATTTGACCGCCGAGTCGATGACGGTGCCGTGCGCGGACGCCTTGTTGTCGATCAGCAGTTGGCGCAGTTGTTCACTGGACGCACTGTAGACGTCCTTGAACTCGCCGGTGGCTCCGTCGAGGATTTCGGCGAAGTTCTTGTCGATCGCGGCGGGGTCCACACTGGTGAGCACCAGGGTGTACTTCTCGGCGGCTTCCAGTGCCTGCGCGGCGGCCGCTGTGCGCTGGTGGTGGGCGAACAACAGCCAGCCCTCGTAGGTCGCTCCGATCAGGCCCAGCGCCAGGACCGCCACGGCGATCCAGCGCCGATTCGGTTTCAGGCCGCCGATGCGTCCCTTGAGCCCAGCGGCTTCGCCGGCGGTCTCGTCGGCGGCGACAGATTCGGCGGACTCGGTTCCAGCGGACTCGGTTCCAGCGGACTCGGTTTCGGCGGACTCGACCGCCGGTTCGACGGCCTCGGTTTCGGCGGCCGCTTGCTCGTCCTCACGGTCCGACACCTGAACTACCTCTCTGGTCCGCTACTGGGGGCCGGTCGGCCGCAGCGCCCCCGAACCTACCCCAACCCCGCGCCTGCGGGTTCTTACTCGATCGCCGCTTAGGTGCAGGCCTTGGAATTCCGCAAGGCGTTGGCCCATCCGATCGCGGAGTCGATGTGTGGACGCGCGAAGCCGGCCGGCTGTTTTTTGCGCATGCTGTCGGCGATGCGGGACAGCTGGAACAGCACGCCGGTCAGCTGTTCCCCGCCGTAAATCGGCGAGTAGGGGCCGAAGTTGTCCGGCGTGTTGCGGATGGTCAGCGGCTGCAGTCGTGGCCCCAAGAAGCCGGTCGACCGGTCGATGTCGGCCACCACCGCATCCGCCTGCGACTGCACGCTCGCGTAGACGTCGCGGTGGTCTGCAAGATTGCGGTTGAAGGCGTCGATCTGTCCCATCAGTGGGTCGAACTGCGCGTTGAACCACTGGCAGGAATCCGACATGCCGCCGATCATCTCGGGCGTGACCTGATAGGTGAAGGTGCTGTACGGCCAGATGTCCATGCGCGGAGACCAGTCGCTCGGGGCGGGGGTGAAGCCGGGAAGCGCCGGCGGCTGATCCGGGTCGGCGACGGCGGAGCCTGGTGCCACCGCCCCGACGACCGCCATCGCACACACCACCGCGGCAGTGATCTGGGTCCACCCTGCCCGCTTCGGCACCGTCCCGACTTCCTTCCACCCGTTGCGCTTATCCCGGTCGAGTATCGCCATCGAGGCCCGCAAGAGGGTGGCAAAACCACGAAAACGCGTGCTACTGGCCGGTAACCCGCCCATAACCAGAGTCATGTTGCCTGAAGCGCCCTTGCCGGGGCATTGTGTCCGACATCATGTCCGGATGAAAGGTCGCGGCGAGACCCCATGAGCTCCTCCCCCTTGGTAGCCATGCGTATCCTTTCTATCTACCCACCAGTTGGTCCGAGAAGTTCCGAACCCTACCGCGGAGTAAGAACGCTGACTAAGGTGGCCGCCATGGATCATCTGCCGCACCCGCGAACGGCAACCTCAGGTGATCTCACGACCACGATCGGCGACAAATGACCACCCAGGACGACCGCGACCTCGCCGCCGAGCCTGCGCTCGACGGAGTGGCAGCCATCCAGGACTGGACCGCCGGTTATGTCAACCGCCACCCGCTGGCCTCGCTGACCACCGTCGGCGAACAATGCGTCCTGGCGGTGCGCACCGTGCAGTACTTCTTCTCCGACCTGTTCGGCGGCCGATTCCAATGGGGCGAGTTCGTCCGGCAGAGCGCCTTCATGGCCAACACCGCTGTGCTGCCGACGGTTTTGGTCGCATTGCCGATCGGGGTCACGCTCTCCATTCAGTTCGCGCTGTTGGCCAACCAGGTCGGCGCCACCTCACTGGCCGGCGCGGCTGCCGGGCTGGCGGTCATCCGGCAGGCCGCCTCGTTGGTGGCGGCCATGCTGATGGCCGCCGCGGTCGGGTCGGCCATCACCGCCGACCTGGGCTCGCGAACCATGCGCGAGGAGACCGACGCCATGGAGGTGATGGGCGTCTCGGTGATCCGTCGACTGGTGGTCCCCCGCTTCGCCGCGGCCATCATGATCGGGGTAGCGCTGACCGGAATCACCTGTTTCGTAGGCTTTTTGGCCAGCTACCTGTTCAACGTGTATTTCCAGAAGGGCGCGCCCGGCAGCTTCGTGGCCACCTTCTCCTCGTTCGCCACCACCGGCGACATGATCGTCGCACTGATCAAGGCCGTGGTCTACGGCGCCATCGTCGCGGTGGTGTCCTGCCAGAAAGGCCTGTCCACTCGCGGTGGTCCGGCCGGCGTGGCGAACTCGGTCAACGCTTCGGTGGTCGAATCGATCCTGGTGCTGATGATCGTCAACGTCGGCATCAGCGAGCTCTACAACGTGCTCTACCCGCGGACGGGGCTGTGAGATGACCGCCTCTTCCTATGTCCCGGCGTTCGCGCGCCCACTGCTGCGCGCCTACCGGATGGCGTCGGTGCCGACCATCCGCCTGGGACACATGCTGGTGTTCTTCGGCCGCGCCGCGGCCGGTGTCCCCACCGTGTTTCGGCACTACCGCAAGGAATTTGTGCGGCTGCTCTCCGACATCGCCTGGGGCAACGGCTCGATCGTGGTGGGTGGCGGTACGGCCGGGGTGGCGATCGTCCTCGGCTTCACCGCCGGCGCACTGGTAGCGATCGAGGGCTACAACTTCCTGAATCTGCTGGGGCTCGGCCCGGCCACCGGCATCATCTCCTCACTGGTCAACACCCGCGAGCTGGCGCCGATCATGGCCTCGATGGCGTTTGCGATGCAGGCCGGTTGCCGCTTCACCGCGCAGCTCGGCGCCATGCGCATCGCCGAGGAGATCGACGCCCTCGATTCGATCGCGATCCGGCCCATTCCTTTCCTGGTGACCACGCGACTGCTGGCCGCGACCATCGCGGTCATCCCGCTGTACGTGGCCTGCCTGGCCATCACCTACCTGACGTGCCAACTGGTCACCGGCATCATCGGCGGCGGATCGATCGGCCCGTACATGCACTACTTCACAATGATGTTGAGCGGCAAGGACATCGTCTACTCGGTGCTCAAGTGCGTGGTGTTCGTATGGTTGGCCTCCACCGTGCAGTGCTACTACGGCTTCTACGCCTCCGGCGGTCCCGAAGGGGTCGGGGTGGCCGCGGGCCGGGCCATGCGCGCCAGCATCACGATCGTGATCATGGTCAACATGCTGCTGACCATGGCGCTGTGGAGCATCGACGCCGGCGCAAGGTTCGGTGGCTGACATGAGCAATTCGCTGGACACCGACGGCCGGGGCCCCTCCGAGAATCAACTGCTGGGCGCGGGAATCGCGGTATTGCTGGTGATCGCGCTGGCCACCGGGGGCCTGCTGGCCAAATCCACCGGCATGCTCAACTCCTACGTGCGGGTGGTCGCCGACCTGATCAACGTCGGCGATGGACTGCCCGCCCAGTCCGACGTCAAATACCACGGTCTGCTGGTCGGCAGCGTCACCGATGTGATCCCGGCCGCCTACGGCAAGCCCAACTACGTCCACATCAACCTCAAACCGGGCTACGCCAAGGACATTCCGAGCTCGGTGACGGCCCGCGTGGTGCCGTCCAATGTCTTCGCGGTCTCATCGATTCAATTGGTCGATTCCGGCACCGGCGGACCCACCATCCGCGACGGCAGCCACATCGCCGAGAACGGCGAACTGTCGACGGTGATCTTCCAGACCACCGTGTCCAAGCTGCGCGACATCCTGGCCGCCACCGGTCGCGGCCGTGAAGACCACAGCCTGGGCATCCTGGCGGCTGTCGGGGCGGCCACCGACAACCGGCGCGTCAAGTTGCTCAACACGGCCGGGCAGATGTCCCGCCTGCTCGATCAGCTCAACAGCATCGTCGCCACCGAGCCCGGTCCGTCGACGGTCTCGGCACTGCTCGACGCCACCCACGGGCTGCAGTCCACCGCTCCCGAGCTCGTCGACGCACTGCACCAGGCCGTCGAGCCGATGCGCGCATTCGCCCAGAAGCGCGCCGAGCTGGCCTCGTTGGTCTCCGGTGGCCAGCACACCGTCGGTGTGGCCCGAGAAGCCCTCGACAACCACGTCGACCAGTTGATCCAGATCACCCACGACCTCACGCCCGTCATCGGCGTGCTGGCCAACAACGCCGACAAGTTCGTACCGATCTTCACCCGGGTCAACCGGCTCTCCGACAAGTTCTTCGACCAGCTCTACGACCCCAAGTTGATCACCCGGAACATGCGGGCCAACCTGTCCTTCACCCCGCTGCACACCTACACCCGGGCCGACTGCCCGCAGTACGGCGAAGTGAAGGGACCCAGCTGCTACACCGCGCCGATGATCTCGGTACGGCCCGAACTTCCCGAGACCCTGCTGCCGCAGAACTACCACTTCCCGGCCGGTCTCGAGCCCCCGCCCGGCACCGAGATCGGCCCGGACGGGAACCTTCGCGCCGTCGGGCCACCCCTGGTCAATCCGAATCGCAGCCTGGAGGACACCAACCCGCCGCTGCCGTGGTGGACCGGGCCCTTCCCGCGCGTTCCCAGCAACGCCGACCCGCTTGACCCTGCTCCCCCGCCACCACCCAGCCCGCCGATCCCAGCCCAACCCCATGCACCGGAGTGGCAGCCGGCGGCGCCGGCGTCCTTCGGCGGCAACGTGGGACCGGTCGGTAGCCAGGCCGAGCGCAATCAGCTCGGTCTGATCACCGGGCCCATCACCGGCCGAAGCGAGCCGGCATCGGTGGCGACGCAGTTGCTGCTCGGCCCGGTCGCACGGGGCAACGCCGTATCTTGGGCCTCGCCCGGCCCCGCCAACACGGGAGGCCACAAGTGACATTCCGCGGACCGCTGATCGGCCTGTGCCTCTTCATGGTCGTTTCGACGGTGCTGACCTGGCTGGTCTATGCCACGCTGCGCCGCGACGTGGCCGGATCCACGACCCCGTACGCAGCCATGTTCACCGACGTATACGGACTGCGCGAGGGCGACGATGTCCGGATGGCCGGGGTGCGGGTGGGCCGGGTGGAGAAGGTCGCGCTGGACGGGAAGCTGGCGAAGGTCTCGTTCATCGTCCAAAACGACCAGAAGCTGTACGGCAACACCGTCGCCTCGGTGACCTACCAGAACATCATCGGCCAGCGTTATCTCGGGCTGTCGCTGGGCGCGCTCGGTACCAGCGAAGAACTGCCCCGCGGCAGCGTGATCAGTGTCGAGCAGACCGATCCGTCGTTCGACGTCGGCGCCCTGCTCAACGGCTTCAAACCGTTGATGTCGCTGCTGGACCCCAAGCAGGCCGACGATCTGACTCGCGGTGTGCTGGAGTCGCTGTCGGGCGATCAGGCGTCGATCACCGCACTGGTGGATCAGTCGTCGACACTGACCGCGACGCTGGCCGGGCGCGACGAGGTGCTGGGGAACCTCATCACCAGCCTGAACAGGCTCACCGGCACCATCGCCGGACAGAACGATCAGTTGGACCACGCCCTGACCCAGGCCCGCCGAGCGGTCGCCGACCTGGACTCGCGCCGGCCGGCGTTGCAGTCCTCGGTCGGTTCCCTGGCTCAGACGACGCGACAGCTCGCACGGATTGCCGACGAGGTCTTCCCCTCCTTGGAAGAGATGATCAACCGCGAACCCGGCTTCACCAAGCACATGGCCGGCATCGAACCGCAGTTGGCGTTCACCGGGGCCAACCTGCCGCTGATGCTCAAGGGCCTGGGCCGAGCATTTGGGGATGGCGCCTACGGCAACGCCTACCTCTGCGACCTGAACGCCACGGGATTCTTCCCCGGCTTCAACGACATCACCACGATCATCGTCAACGCAGCCACCCCCGGCAATGCGCGCCCGATAACCCGGGAGAACCTGGCATGGCACTCGCCCCGATGCAGGAACACCGTCGATGGGTAACGCCATGACCACACGGACCACGAAGTTCTTCCGCGAGTGGCGCACCCGGCCGCTGGAGTCCTACAACACCACGTGGCTGGGGTTCGGAGCACTGGCCGTGGTGGCGGTCGTGGTGGCCGGGGCCCTGTTTGTCAAGGTGATCGGCTTCGGCTATACCCGCTACACCGCCGAGTTCGCCCAGGCCGCCGCGCTGGCCCCCGGCAACCCGATCATGGTCGCCGGCATCGAGGTGGGCCGGGTAACGAGCATGCGACTCGCCGGCGATCACGTGGTGGCCGGCCTGAGCGTCCGCAACGACGTCCCACTGGGTAAGGACACCCGCGCGAAGATCCAGGTGATGACGATCCTCGGGTCGCGGTATCTCAAGCTTGAGCCCGACGGCCCTGGCTCGCTGCCCGGCAAACGGATCAACCTCGCCCACACCGAGGTGCCCTACTCCTTAGAGTCCCTGCTGGAGGACGCCACCACCACGTTCGATCAGGTGGACTCCGACCAGTTCGGACAGTCCCTGGCGGTGCTCGGCCAACAGCTGAGCGGCCTGCCGCCGGTGATTCCGCAGGCAATGGCCAACCTGCACACGCTGTCCAAGATCACCGCCGATCGTCGCGACCAGCTCGGCACCCTGCTCGCCAGCACCCAGCGGGTGGCCAACACCCTGCGCAACCAGCAGACGAATCTGGGAAACCTCGTTGATCAGGGCCAGGACTTCATCGGCGAACTGGTGGTGCGGCAGAGCACTTTCCACGCCATGCTGGCCGCGCTGACCAGCCTGGTAGGCCAACTCAACAACGTCGTGGTCACCGACCGATCGATGCTCGACGACATGCTGATCAACCTGCGCGCACTCTCGGACATGCTCGGTCAGCACGACGACCTACTGCGCAGTCTGATCCAGTCCGCGCCACCGACCTTGCGGGGCATCACCAACGCCACCGGTTACGGCCCGGGCATCGAGTTCTTCGCCGGCAACGGAATCGCGATCGACTCGTGGATGTGCGCCATCAGCGGACGCGCCAAGCAGTTCGGCATGATCGAGTACTTCAAGGACTGCAAATGAGCGCGACACCCACTACCGCGGCAGACGATCCGATCGAGGAACCGACGGTCACCGACGCCGCGATACCCGCAACCCGGACGGCGGCCGCGCCAAAAAGTCGTCGCCGCGTCATGGCGCTGGTGACGACGCTGGTCGCCGGTGCGCTGATCGTCGCCGTCGTAGCCGGCTCACACCTCAACCCCTTCGGTGGTCACATCACCGTCACCGCTCAATTCGACAGCGCGGCAGGGCTGTACGAAGGCAATGTGGTCGCCGTGCTCGGCATGCCGGTGGGCAAGGTCAAAAAGGTCACGCCGAAGGGCGAGTACGTCGAGGCCGAATTCACCGTCGACCGCGGCGTGAAGATCCCCGCCGACGTCAACGCCGTCACCATCAACACCTCGATCCTCACCGCGCGGCAGATCGAGCTGACCCCGGCGTATTCGGGCGGCCCGGTGTTGGCCGACCGCACCACCATCGGACTGAACCGCACCCGGACACCGGTGGCGTTCGATCGCGTGCTGGACATGCTCGACAAGGTGTCCAAGTCACTCGGCGGCGACGGCAAAGGCAATGGTCCGGTGGCCGACGTGATCAACGCCGGCGCCGACATCGCCGACGGTAACGGCGAGAAGATCAAATCGGCACTGAGCGAGTTGTCCCGGGCATTGCGACTCAGCTCCGACCGCGGCGAGGCGACCGGCGATCAGCTGACCACGATCATCACCAATCTCAGCTCTTTGATGGACGCGGCGGCCCGCAACGACGAGAAGCTGCGTCAATTCGGTTCCACCACACGTCAGTTGAGTCAGATGCTTGCTAACGAGGACTTCGGAACCGGCCGTACGGGCCGCAAGTTCAACGAGATCGTCACCCAGGCGACATCGCTGCTGCAGGCCAACCGCGACAACCTCAAGCAGAGCGTCCTCAACGGCGACACCGCCGTGACCACCCTCGTCGAGAAGCAGCGCGACCTGGCAGAGCTCATCAACGTGTTGCCGCTGACGATGGAGAACCTCTACAACGCCGTCGACACCAACAACGGGGCGGTCCGCCTGCACGCCCTGGTGGACAAGATCCTGGTCGACAGCCAAAGCACCAAGGAACTGTGCAACATGATGCATCTGCGGCAATTGGGTTGCGGCACCGGAACCTTGGCGGACTACGGTCCGGACTTCGGCCTCACCTACGTCCTCGACGGCCTTTCGATGATGGGACAGTAGCCGTGACGTCACGACTGAAACGGTCACCGAGGACTGCGCTGGCCCTGCTGTGCAGTGCCGTCATCGCCTCGTCGGCGGCGGGCTGCGGCACCAGCGGGCTGGACAGCCTGCCGCTACCTGCCCCGGGTATCGGCAGCGGCGGATATCTGCTCACCGCGGTGTTCGCCAACGCGCTCAACCTGCCCGGCCACGCCAAGGTGAAGCTTTCCGGCGCCGACGTCGGCCAGCTGGAGTCGATGGTCGCGCGCAACTACACCGCGGTCACCACGCTGCGCATCATGGACGGCGTCCGAATTCCGGTGGGCAGCACCGCCGAACTGCGGTCGGCCACGCCGCTCGGTGATGTGTTCGTGGCGATCAAGCCGCCGACCCCCATCGATCCCGCTGCCCCGCTGCTCAAGGGCGGCGACTCCATCGGCTTGGAATCGACCACCTCGGCCGCCACCGTCGAGTCGGTGCTGAGCTCGGCGGCGCTGTTGGTGAACGGCGGTGCCGTGCAGAACTTCACCAACATCGTCAACGGCGCCGGGAAGGCGACCGGCGACCAGGGCAAGGCGTTCGGCAAGCTGATCAACCAGTCCAACGATCTGCTGGCCAAACTCAACGCCCGATCCGGCGAGATCGAGACCGCACTGCGCGAAACCAGCCGGCTCGCCGACCAGCTCGATTCCCGCAGCGCCGCGCTCACCGACGTACTCAACGCGGCGGGACCGGCGACCGACACGCTGGTGGACAACACCAGCCAGATCGCCGACCTGGTTGAGCAACTGGGCGCGACCAGCCGACAGCTGGCCCGGTTCCCGTCCATCGCCGGAACCGACGATTCCGGACACAGTTTCATCAAAGACGCCAACATTCTCGCCGGCGCGTGGAACGACGTGGCAACCGATCCCAGCACCAGCCTGGCCGCCCTGAACCGGCTGATGGCGCCGTTCATCAAGATGACGGCGGGTTCCGGGGTCTCGGTGCACGCCAGCATCGACCGCCTGGTGTGGGGTTCGATGCCCGACGCCGGATTCAAGGGCGACCCGGCGTTCCACGGCCCGAAGCGCTACGACTGGGCCAAGATGGCCGGTTCGATCAAGTACGCGCTGTGGCGGCTGCAGGAACGCGTCGTGGGTCGCGGCCCGGACACCGACATGGGCCAAGCACCATGGACGGCGGTCGGCCCACCGATACCGCCGACCCCCGCAGAAGCTGACATGGCCGATGTCGAGCCTGGCCTGCCAGGACCGAGGCCGGCGCCATGATCGACGCACTGAGTCGCCAGATCGTTGCCCTGGTCCGCGCCGGCTACCGACGGAAGAACCTGCTGTCCGGGCTCGCGTTGGCGATGACCCTGGTGGTGGCGGTGAGCTACCTGCTGGTGGGTGCACTGCGGGTCAACCCGGCACGATCGACCTACCAGATCACCATTTCACTGCCCGATTCTGGCGGCCTGCTCACCAACCAGGACGTGTCGGTGCGCGGCGTCCCGGTGGGCCGCATCGAGTCACTGCGCGTCACGCCGACGGGCGTCGACGCGGTAGCCAATATCAACTCGACGGTGAAGATTCCCGCCGCCAGCCCGGTGCGCGTCTCGGGCCTGTCGGCTGCCGGCGAGCAATACATCGACTTCGAGCCGCCGTCGAACGCCGGTCCGTTCCTGTCCGCCGGCAGTGTGGTCTCCCGGGACCGCGCGACGACTCCGATTCCGATATCGCAGTTGCTCGCCGATGCGGACGGCATGCTGGCCCAGACCGATCCGCGCAAACTCGATCTGATCAAGAAGGAACTCAGTCTCTCCGACGAAGGCCCGCGCAAGCTGACCGACATTGTCGACGGCGGCTCGTTCCTGCTGTCCACGCTGGATTCGGTATTGCCGGAGACCGTAAGCCTGCTCAAGTCGAGCCGGGTCGTGCTGACCATGCTCAGCGACGTCAACAAGGGCATGGCTGCGACATCGGCCAATCTCGACAAGGTGCTCAAGGGCATCAATCCGATGATCGGCGGCTACCACCGGCTGGTGGACCAAGGCCCGGGGATGCTGTCGTCGGTGGACGGTCTGTTCGACGACAACTCCGACACTATGGTTGGCCTGCTGGGGAATCTGGTCACCCCGGCCCAGCTGCTCTACGTGCGGACTCCCGCACTCAACGCACTGTTCCCCAATTACCGCGGTTCCACGGTGGAGGCGCTCAGCTCGGCCATCCACGAGGACGGGATGTGGGCGACTGTCGATATTTACCCGCGCTACACCTGCGACTACGGCACTCCCCGGCGCCCGCCGTCTCAGGCGGACTACCCCGAGCCGTTCCTGTACGGCTACTGCCGTGACACCGACCAGTCAGTGCTGGTGCGCGGCGCCCACAACGCGCCCCGCCCACCGGGCGATGACACCGCGGGTCCGCCGCCCGGTGCGGACCTGGCGGCGACCACCGACCCGACGCCTAAGGGCCGCTACACGATTCCCACCCCCTACGGTGGTCCGCCCCTGCTGATTGAGCCGCCTCGTTGATGCGCAAGGAGATGCCGCGGTGAGCACCGCCGACGAACCGACCGCCGAGACCACGCCCGAGGACGTGGAATCCACCGCGGTTGAACCGGAGTCAGAAGCCGTCGAGGAGGCGGACGAGGCCGCCGCCGTGGAGAAGGCCGTAGCACCGGCACGCAAGCGTCAGGTCCCGTGGCCGATCACGGCTGTCGCAGCCACGTATCTCACCGTGTTCGGGTTGGTCATCGGCCTCGGATGGCCGTTGTGGCAACAGCATCGGGTCTCTGCGGCGGAAGCAGCTGGACGCCAGGCGGCGGTGGACTATGCCCAGGTTTTGACCAGTATCGACTCCAACAAGGTCGACGATGACTTCTCCGCGGTGCTCAACGGTGCGACCGGGGAGTTCAAAGACACCTATACCAAGGCCAGCGTTCAGCTGCGGCAGCTGCTGATCGACAACAAGGCGACCGCGCAGGGCACGGTGGTGGAGTCGGCCGTGCAGTCCGGTTCCAAGGACACGGTCGTGGTGCTGTTGATGGTCAACCAGGCGATCACGAACACCACGCGTCCAGACCCGCGGGTGGATCGGACCCGAATGAAGATGACGATGCAGAAGGTCGACGGCCGGTGGCTGGCGAGCAAAGTCGAATTGCCTTAGGAGGCAGGCTATGTGGGCGACCCGGCTATTGACGGGCATGCTCGCCGCAACACTTGCGGTGGCTACGGTGTCCGGGGCGCCGGTCGCCGGCGCTTCAGCGCCGTCGTTCTGCAGCGGGCTGGGCGGCAACTGGGACGGGCAGTACTGCGCTACGGACGTGCATTCCGAGCGGCTGGCCACCCGCTATATCCGGATGGCGGTCCCCGGAGATCTGGTCGACCACCCGATCGCCGGTCCCCCGATCCGTGACTACCTGTCGAAGTTGTTTACCAACTGGCGCAGTAAAGGTGCCTCGATGGTCGCCGACAGCTGGGGAAACGAGAACTACGAGATCTTCCAGCACGGCAACGCGTTGACCGCGGTCTTTCACGAGGACTACCACTCCGACGGTCCGTACATCAACAACGCCTACCGGACTTTCACGTTCGACATGGGCTCCGGCGGGCGGCAGTTGCAATTGGCCGACATCACCAAGCCCGGGATCGACCCGCTGGCGATGATCCCGCAGCTGGGCGAGCCTTACATCTCCGAGGCACTGGACCGGGCGTTCTGGGAGCACCGCCCAGGGGACTATCCCTTTGTCCCGGAGCGCTTCACGCCCGACAAGGTCTTTTCCGGCGGTTACCGGTCGTGGGCCCTCACCCCCGATGAGTTGATTCTCTACATGCCCGACTACCCGGTCAGTCACGACAGTCCGATCCAGTACAACCAGATGCAGTGGTACATGGACGGCGGCAACGTTCAGGCGCACATCCCGCTCTCGGCGCTCAGCTCGATCCTGCGCCCGGAGTACGGCGGGTCCTGATCGGCGCCCCGCTAGCCGTATCGAAACAGCGCCAGGCTCGCCAGCACCACGATCCCTGCGAACGCGATGACCGGCGCCACCATGATGGGCGTCAACGTTGCGCCGACGACGGCACCGAGGATCATCACGAAAACGACGCCGTAGCGTAGCCTTCCGCGTTCGCCGGTCCCACCGGCCAATCGACTGTCCACCCCGATACCGACAATGGTTGAGGTGAGCACCGTGGTGTAGAGCTCCTGAATGCCGAACTGGCGGGCACTCGAATTCTGTACACCGAACGCGATCGCCAGTCCCGCGATCAACAGCAGCTTGCTGGCGCCGTAGTAGTCCAGCACGCCCAGTCCGCCCAGTGCGGCCAGCACCAACAGCATCGCCGCCTCCAGACCCAGTGCGATCGTGAGCCAGTGCCGGGGCCGCTTTTCCCCGAAGATCCGGAACAGCCGTCCCCCGATGACCGCGCCCAGAAGGAATCCCGTTACCGCGACGATCGCCGCGGTCAGGTCGAATCCGGTGCTGGGAACGAACAGGAACCCCAGGAAGATCGCATTGCCGGTCATATTCGCCACGAACACCCGGCCGAGCACCAACACACTCACCGCGTCGACCAGGCCCGTGGCGAAGGTAAGCAGCAGTAGGGCCGCCACGGTGCGCCGGTGCGAGATCGGCGATGCGACGGCCATGGGCTCCGGCTCAGCCCTGGAGACGCGGAGTCAGGTCCAGCGAGGTGATAGTGGGCATCCTGGTGACCACCCAGCGGTTCTGGTCGCGCTTCATGAAGAGCCGGTAGGTGAGGTACTTGATCTGCGGGATCGATTTGCTCAGTTCACTGGTTGCCGTGGTGTTGGTGTAGACGATCACCGTGGCCTCGGGGCCATCGAGGGTCTCGACGGCCGCACCGACGATCTCGGTGGTGTCGGTGACCTTCGCCTGCTTGTTGCTGTCCGCGATGGCGTCGATGAACTTGCGGTACTGGGCTTCCAGGTCGCCACTGAGATACACCGAAGCCCGATCCGGAAGGGAGTCCATGTTTTCCGGGGTGTAGTTCCACAGCGTGTGGATCGCGCGGGCCGCGGTGCGGGCGATGTCCAGTTTGGTTGCCACCTCTGCCCGGTCGAGGAGATACGGCTGTGCGGTGGCACCCGCGAACGCGGCGGCGCCCACGAACGCCGCGGCCGAGACCGCAACCGCAAGGCGCACACCGATACGCCGTCCGGGGCGCTTGGCGGCCGCCATCTCCGCCTCCGCCTCGGTCTCCGCCTCCGCCTCCGCCTCAGCCTCGGCGTCCGCATCCACCTCAGTGGTGGCGGCGTCCGGTTCGAGGTCGCCCGTCGATTCGGCGGGGTGATCGACCTCTGCCCCGGAGGACGCGTCGGTCACAGCACCTGGTTCAGATTGCTGATCTTCCACTGGTCCCCTTCCTTCTGCGCTGTCGCGAGCCAGCGGGTTGCCACCTTGACATCGTGCTTTCCGTCCGGCGACTTACCGGTGTTCTCGACGGCCACCAGCAGACTGACGCTGCCATCGTCGTTCCACCGTTCAACACCGGCCGCGGTCACCGTCCCGGTGGTCGGTTCGCTGCGCGCCACCGCGATCAGGATCTGATTCGCCTTCTCCTGGTACTGCTTGGCGAAGTCTCCTGCGGCGTGGTCCATGACGTTGGTGAGGTAGTCGTTGGCGTGGAACGGATCCGGGGAGGTGAACATCGTCATGAACGATGTGACCGCATCTCGCGCCTCGAGGTTCCGTAGGGCGGTCCGGCGGTGTTGCTCGTGGCTCACCAGCGTCATCGCGCACACCGCGATGGCCGCAGCGATCACTACCAGCGAACTTGCGATGATGATCGGCAGCCGTCGACGCCGCGGCACCGGCTGGTCGACGAAGAGTGGTTGCGCTTGGGCGTCCCTGCGGCTACGCGGGCTCATTTCGCCCCCTCGGCGGGCAGCGGCTTGCTGACGACAGTGAGGTCGTCGACCCGCCAGGTTCCCGATGTCTGCACGAATACCACCTGGACGGTAGCGCTGATCAGGCGCTCCTTGCCGGGTGTGCCGCGCTGGCCCTGCAAGAACAGCAGCATGGTGGCGCGATGAGGGACGGCGTTGATCACCGCGGCGTCGGTCACCCGGTAGAAGTTCGGAACCGGGTTGGCGTCGCGGATCGCGTCCTGCTGGGGGACGAGGAGCTGCCGATATTTCTCGGTAGCCAAGGACTGCGCGCGTTCGAAGTCTTGCTGCAAGGTCTCGGGGTCATAGGACAACATGTCCGCCACGATCTTCGGACCCTGTCGGGCAACCTCGGCCTGGGCCAGATCCGATTTGTGGTCATTCTGATAGACCACCGAGTATGCCGTGGCAGCAGCGATGAGGCTCAGGGCAGCCGCGGCCACGAACACCGCCACCGTTACGGATCGGATGTTTGCCGGTGGTTGCCGCTGTTCAGCCGGGCGAACCTCAGTGCGCGCCAGCACGTCGGCGAAAGTACGGCCCCGCCGATCCCGCAGCGGCCAGATCCAGCCCAGGAGAACCGGCACGGTGTCGAGCAGGTGCGCGACCTCACGCAGTAACAGGCGGCCAACGCCTGCTGGCGCGCCCGACCCTTCGCCGGCGCGCACCACTTCGATCCCGGTGAACGCGCTGCCCAGGCTCCATCCCTTGAGCGCCGGCAAAAAAATTCGGTTGGCCTCGGTGGCCAGGAACGCCACGGCGCCAACGATGGTCGCGAGCCACCGCCACAGGCCACCGGACGGGAAACACAGGGCAGCCATGCCCATTGTCACCATCACGGCAGACCCCGGTAGCAGGTCGATTGCGAACGCCGTTGCGCGAGTGCGCCACCTGGCCGGCCCGAGACGCGGCGCCTCGGCCACTGTGTCGGTCACTTGGCCACCTGGTCGAGCCTGCCGATCCGATACTGGCCGTCGTCGCGGACCATCTGAACACGCAGCCGGTATCCGACTTCTCTGCCCTTGGCCTCGATGTTGTCGACCTTGATCCGGAAGGCCACCAGGATATCGACCGAGCCGTCGGGGTTGTTGCGCTCCACCGCCGCACCCATCTCGGTCAGCTCGACGTGGACCTTTGCCGCCTGATAGGCGGGCGGAAGAATCTGTGCGTAGAGCGAGGCTTGCGTGCGGAACTCCCCGGTCGCGCAGTTAAGCATCTTCTCCTGGGACAGTGACACATCGCCCGAGTCCGGGACCTGGGTCGCGAGTACACACGCTTTGGCCGCCTCCAGGGCTTCGGCGTTGTCGCGGGCCAGTTGCTGGCTTGCCGCGTGGTCAGCTAGACCAACGAAGCCCGCGGCCACCAGGCCGGCTGCAAACAGTAGTAACAGCACACAGATACCCGCCTGCTGGCGCCGGCCGAGACGCGACGGTGCCGGCCCGGCGTCTATCGCCACCGAGTCGGTCGACTCGTCCGGATTCGCTTCCGCCGCCATGCCCTCAGCGTCCTGAGCTTCGCGAGCCGAGGTATCTGCGGTCTGCTGGTCCTCGTCCGTGCTCAGCGGAACGGTGCCAGCATCCCCTTCCATGCGTCGTCTCCTATGTTCATCGAGTTCTCGACGGAGTATTCGACGCCGTCTGGCCCCACCGCCTGGCCACTCTGCGGATTGTAGATCGCGGCTGGTCCCCCACCGGGGGTGTAGATGCAGGGGTTGGGTTGTTGCCCGTTGCACTGAACGCTACCGGTACCCGGCCGAGACAGTGGGTCACTGACCGGCGGAGGCGTCCCCGGCACCATATCCGCGGGTAGCGGGTTGAGGCCAGTGTTGACCGACGGTGCCGGAATCACGTGGCCCGGCTCAACTGGCTGGTCACAGCGAGCGCCCATCGCCGGGCAGTTCCGGATCTGGTTCGGGTCGCCGTACCAGGGGTTGGTACCCAGCGGGACATACGGTTTGTCGCTGCGGCATTCCTTCGGCGTGGGAGCCCGCTTACCGGGCACGTCCACACAGGGGATGTTGCGCACACCGCGAACGTTGTTGGCCGGGGTGTCCTGCGGAATCCGGCACGAGACATCCGGCAGCTCCGCGGGGGTGGTGTCGGCGAACGCCCGCCACTCCGATGCCGGCAGATAGCCGGTCAGACACGGCGGTGGAGCGTTCAGGCTCAGGCCCGGAACCGGCACCGGGAAGATCGGTCCGGGGAACGCCCCGAGCGCCACGCCCAGAGACGCCCGGCCTGGGTAAGTCGAGCTCACCGTTTGGATGATCGAGCCGGCCTGGGGAAGGAAGACCAAGACCTGCTCGGTGTTCCGGTTGTAGCGCTTGGCCATCTCGGTCAGGATCGCCATGTTGGCCATCAGCTGCGGCAGGCTGTCCTTGGTGTCGTTGAACACCGTGTGGACCTGGTCGATCAGCGGCGGCAGATCCGAGATGATGTGCTTGACCGTGTCGTCTCGGCTGGCCGCCTGACTGGCCAGAACGTTCAGGTTGCGCGCCCATTGGTGAATAGCGTCGCCGGAGTTGGTCTGACTCTCGATGATGGGCGCCGACTTCTCCACGATGTCGTCGACATCGGCGAGGTTCGTCTTGAAGTCGCCGACGATCGCCTGCGTCGCATCCACGAGGCGTTGCAGCGACGGACCCAACCCGCCCACGGCCGTTGCGGTCTCGTCGAGCAGCGCCGAGATCTTCCCGGTCGGCAATGCCGCCAACCCGCGGTTGGCGGTGTCGAGCGCCGGGCCGATCGCCGACGGGACGGTGCCCGTGGTGATGGTCTGCCCCTGCTTCAGGTACTGGCTCGGGTTATCGGCCGACACCAGATCCAGGTACTGCTCACCGATCGCCGACACCGAATGCACGTTGGCACTCGCGTCGACGGGAATCTTGTACTTGCTGGAGATCTGGAAGGTGGCCTGCGCACCGGTTTCGGTCGGTTCGACGGCGGTAACCCGGCCGATGATGGTGCCGCGGTAGGTGACGTTGGCGGTCTTGTACAGGCCGCCCGCCTCCGGCAAATCCGCCTTCAGCGTGTACTGACCCAGGCCCGCCAGGGTCGGCAGACGCAGGTAGTAGACGCCCAACACCAGCAGCGCCACCGCGGTCAAGACGCTGAAAATGACCAGTTGTCGCTTGATCTGAGGTTTCAGCAATTCCGGTCAGCCCTTTCCACATATGGACCGCCGGGTGCGGTAGCCGGGTTCGGCGTGTACCGAACATCCGGGATCATCTTCTCCGGGTCGTGACCGAACGACTGCTCCAACGCCCGCAGCATTCCGGAGAAACCGGTACCGGTCAGGATCGCATTGTCGATGGACGCGTAGGTCAGGTCGACCACCAACGAGGTGTTGATGAAGTCGCCGCGGACGGCCTTGAAGGCACCGTCGACGTGGTACGGCGCGGTGATCATCACCTGCAACAGGTCGGGCAGGTACGGCGACGCCTTGCGCAGTTCCCGTCCCGGGCACTGGAACGACGTCAGGACCTTGTGCAGGTCGGACCGCACGGGTGCGATCTGGGTGTTGACCTGAGTGCCCATCGCGCCCAAGGCCTCGATGGCGTTGATGAAGATCCCCTGCTGCGCGTTGAAGTATTTGAACAGCGGCGGGAAGTCCGTCAGGGCCTTCTCGATGGAGTCGTTGTGCGCACCGAAGTAGCTCAGCAACCGGTTGCTCGAGTCGATCGCCCGGGTGATGTCCTCACGCTGGTCGTTGAGGTTGCCGATGAACGTGTCCAGCTTGGTCAGGAACGCGCGGATCTGGTCGGCCCGCCCGTTGGACAGCGCGGCGAACTCGGTGGTGATGGTGTCCAGATCCGACAACCCACCGCGCTGCAGCAGCAGCGCCAGCCCGGCCAGCGTCCGCTCGATCGTGGGGTACGACGTCGAATTGCTCAGTCCGATCGTGTCGCCGTTGCGGAGTTCACCCTCCGGGTTCTCCGGTGCCTTCAACTCGATGTGCTGCGAACCCAGCAAGCTGGTCTGGCCGATCTTCGCCGTGGCGTTGCGCGGCAGATGAACGTCCTTGTTCAGCTTCAGCTTCAGCGTGGCGACCCAGTTCTTGAGCTCAATCCGCTCGACCGCGCCGACGAAGACATCGGCGACCAGGACCCGGCTGTTGCCGTTGAGCGCCAAGGTGTCCGGCACCTGGACGTACACCGTGTAGGCACCGGCGCCACTACCCGGACCGCCCGGCAGCGACACGTTGGCGATACCACGCCAGCTGCTGCAGGACGTCAGCGTCAGCGCGGCCATCAGCAGCACCAGAGCCTGCCAGCCGCGGCGGCTGACCGTGTTCATCGCTGTCCTCCGTCTCATCAGCCATCACCTCGCGGCGGAAGCGGTGCCACCGGCCCCGGAATCACGTTCGGTCCCGGCGGAGGCGGCGCGATCGGCCCCACCCCAGGCGGCTGGCCGATGAACGGCAGCGGACCGGCGGACTCGTCATACGAGTTGGGCGGGCCAGGCGGCGTCTGGTACTGCGAGTCGACCGGTGCCGGGTCGGGGCCACCCATCAACTGCGCCAGCGACTCCGGGGTCAGCAGTCGCGCGGTGTCGTGACCGGGCTCCACACCCTGCATCCCGGGCGCGGTGATCCATCCCGGCTGGGTGTTGCGGTGCGACGTCGGGGTGTCGGGCACCCAGATCCCCGGGACGGTGGTGTCCTTGTACCCCGGTGGCGGCTGCAGCCGCGGCTCGGAGTAGGCGATCTGCTTCGGCGTGGTGTAGGCGTTGGTCCAGATGTTGATACCGAACGGCAGGTAGTTGAACTTGATCGCGTCGGCCACCGGTGCCAGATATTCCGCGCACAACTCCGCGGAGTCCTGGTAGCCCAGCCGGCTGCCGGCCTGAATCGCGCTGCAGATGAACTGCATCGGGTTCGCGAAGTTCACGATGACCGGGGAACCGAGGACCATGCCCTGCGCCGGGTGGTAGATCTCGTCCACGCCGGCCAGCACGTTCGGCAGGATGTGCAGCGCGGTCTCGAAACCCTCCAGTGCATCCGGCTGCGTGATCGCCGTCGTCACCTCGGCCACATTGTTGATGGTGTGCGTCAACGGCTTTGCGTTCTGGTTCAGGAACGCCTTGACGATCGTCATGGTGGCGTAGAACTGGTCGGTAGCCGTTGCCAGTGCCTGGTCGGTGCTGTTGAGGTTGTTGGTGAACTTGGCCAGGTCATGGTTCAGCGCGACGAACTGCTGGTCATTGTGGTCCAACGCCTTGACGAACAACGACAGGCTGCGCACCACCGCGAAGAAATCCCCGCGGCCCTTGTTCAGCGCGGTCAGGGCATCGGACAGGCTGTCGAACGCCTTGTTGATCTCCTGGCCCTTGCCGGAGAGCCCGTCGGCGAACGATTCGATGGCGTCGCCGATCGGCCCCTTCGGCTGCTCGGCCGTCGGGCCCAACTTGTTGATGATGTTGGTGACGTCGTTGCGCAGTGTGTCCCACTCGACCGGGACCTCGGTGCGCTCCTCGGGGATGACCGCCTTATCGGCCAGCACCGCACCGCCCCGGTACGGGGGCTCCAACTGAATGGTCCGCGATGCGACCAGCGTCGGGTTCAAGATGATCGCCTTGGCGTCGGCAGGCACCTTGTACTTGTTGTTGTAGTGCAGGGTGACTTTCATCTTGTCGCCGGCCGGCTCGATCTTGTCGATCGCGCCCACCCGGACACCCATGATCTGCACCGCGTCACCGGGGTACAGCGCGTCGGTCTGCGGGAAGTAGGCGACGACGCTGGTGCTGTTCAGCTTGCGGAAGAGCTGCACTCCCCCGAAGCCGGCCACCAGGGCCAGCGCCAGCAGCAGCGACCCGACGATCACCGTCGACCGCGACCGCTCCGGCAGCCGCAGGTTGCGAACATCAAAGACGGTACTCACGGCCGCTCACTCCCTCTTGCGCCACCGCCGCCACCGGGCTGGCTGTTGCCACCTTCGCCAGGCGTGATGAACGGTGCCGGCAGCTGGTTGCCGGGTCCGGGCGGAGCCGGCGGACCGGGTGCCCGCGGTGCCGGGGGCGGTGCCGCTCCCGGGTTGGCGGGAGCCGGACCGGCGACCGGGCCCATCGGCTCGGAACGCCCGCCGGGGTTGGCGTCGGGCATCGGGACCGGGGTGCCGGGAACCACCGGCGGTGTCTCTCCCGGACGTCCCGCGATCGAGATACCCGGCGAGGCCGGGAGGCCATCCGGGTTCGCCGGCGAGACCAACACATCGGTCGGGCCCGGGTACGGTCCGCTCCGTCCGAACGGGCCATCATTCGGGTCCAGGTTGGCACACGGCAGTGGGTTGCCCGGGGTCGGGAACATGCCGGCCGCGGGTGCGTAGGAACACGGCGATCCGGGTGCGACGGCCGGCCCGGGGTGCTCGGGGGTGCCCTCGATCACCTGCGGAGCAGGCGGCGGCGCGCCGTTGGCGAACCGGGTTCCGTTCGGGTCGGGGTAACGGAACTCCGGCAGGCCGGCGTTACGCCAGAACTCCTCCGGCGAGATGCCGCGCTTCTTGAAGGCCGAATCGACCCAGGGCTGCAGAATCCAGAACGGGATCAGGTTCAGGGTCGAGACCTTGAAGTACGGCCCCGAGGCGATCGCGTCGTTCACGATCGTCAGGTACCGGCCCAAGATGGTGAACATCTCCCTGAGGTCATCTTGGCGCCGCACCAGCATGTCGGTGATGTTGGAGGCCTCGGTGAACACATGACTCAGATCCAGGCCCGGATTGTCGCGGACCAAACCCTGAACCTGTTCGCCGAAGTAGGCGATGTTGCCCAGCAACGCCGAGATCGCCTGGCTGCGCTGGTTGACCGCCGCCGAGAGGGTCTGGGTGTTGCGCAGCAGTGCGTCGATCTGGTTGCTGCGGTCACCGATAACGCTCGCGACCTGATTGGTCTGTGCCAGCAGGTGGGTGATCTCATCGTCGCGTTTGCCGATGGTGTCGGAGAACTTCGCGACGCCGTCAAGCGCGGCGCTCAAGTCCGGGTAGGTTTCATCGACCGTTTCCGACAGCACCTTCAACGACTTCTTGACCGTGTCGATGTCCCAGCCGGAGGCGGCTTTGGTGGCGTCGAAGACCGCATCGTAGAGCTGGTAGGGCGTGGTGCTCTGGCCCAACGGCAGGACGGCCTGCGGCGCAATGCGGCGCTCGCCCTTGGGCTCGATCGACAGAACCTTGCGACCCAGAATCGTGTCGGTCTTGACCCCGATCAGGCTGTCACTCCCGATCGGGTTAGCCCCGACCGAGAACTTCACCAGCACATGGTCATTCTCGATCGACAGGTCTTGGACCTTGCCGACGTCCACGCCGGAGATGCGCACCTTGTCACCGGCGGTAAGGCCGCCGGTGTCGGAGAGCTGTCCGAAATAACTCGGTTCGGCGAAGAGCATCGGCGCAGTGGTGAAGCTCTGCCCCACCAGCGTCACCAACGCCACTGTGGCGACGCCGATGATGCCGATCCGTGCCCGGTTGGGCGGTTCCAGGGTCCTCACTGGGGCGTGCACCTCCCCGTCGGTTGCTGCCACAACCGGACGTTTCGGACCGGTCCGCCCGGCTGCAAGCCGGGAAGCTTGATGGTCGCGTCGCAGATATAGAAGTTGAAGAAGTCACCGTAGACACCGGTGCGGCCGATCAGCTTCAGCGCCTTCGGAATCTTCTGCAGCAGCTCGTCGACGTCGTTGAGCCGGTCTGCCGGCTCCGGGCCCGCCACCGGGAACAGGCTGTGCAACTGCGTGCGGTTGTCGGCCAGCAGATCCGCCAGATTGCCTGCGGCGTTACCGAACTCCGCGGTGCCGTTCGCCAGCGGGTCGGCGTGGCTGTTCAAACCCTTGACCAGCTTGTCGAAGTTGTCGACCGTTTCGTCGAAGGTCTGGCGATGCCGGACCGCGGTGTCCAGCACCACGTTCAGGTTCTTGACGACCTCGCCGATGGCCGCATCGCGGTCGGCGATGTGAGCGGTCAACTGGGCGGTCTGCTCCAGGATGTCGTTGATGGTGCCGCCCTGCCCCTGGAAGACCGTGACGATGGTCGAGGCGATGGTGTTGATCTTCTCCGGGTCCAACGCCCGGAACACCGGCTTGAATCCACCGATCAACGCGTCCAGGTCCAGCGCCGGCTCGGTACGGGAGGCAGGAATGAATCCGCCCATGGGCAGCCGCTGGTCGGCACCCTCACCCTCGCCCCGCTTGAGCTCCATGTAGCGGTTGCCGATGAGGTCGTCGTAGCGGATCTGCGCGGTGGTCGACTGGAACAGCGGCAGTGATCGGTCGACGTCGAAGTCGACCACAGCCCGACGGCCTCCGTCGACCAGCCGGACCTTTTTGACCTTGCCGATCTCCACGCCGGAGGCGCGGACGAACTGCCCCGGCCGCAGGCCGCTGGCGTTGCTGAATTCGGCGGAGTAGCGGGCCGTCCGGTCGAACCGGATCTGCCCGAAGACCACGACGAGGCCGACCGTGAAGAGCAGCAGCACCGAGCCGACGGCACCAAGTTTGAGGGCGGTTCTGGTGATGTTCATGGGTTAATCGTGTTATCCCCGACTTGGCGACCCCAGACGTAATCAATGGCCAGGGGCGATCCGATATCAAAGTGGTTGTACGGCGCTTGGCTGACTCCCGTGTCGGCCACCAGGTAAGGCGCCGGCCAGAAGTCGTGGGTGATCTCCTGCCAGCAGCCCGGCGCACCGCCTGGGCCACCGCGAGCGTTGTAACGCGGCAGGTTCTCGGGATAGACGTACGGGTTAGCCGGTCCGACCAGTTCACTGACGGTGTCGAGCGCGTAGCCGTCGCCGCCCAGGAATTCGTAGACCTTGGGCGCGCCCTCGGCGAGGTTGCGGATGGCGCAGAACAACTCCGGGCTGTACTCGTCCAGCAGTGCCGACACCGGGACCAGGTCGGCGAACTGCGCACGGAAGTAGGGTCCGAACCGCTGGGTGACATCCGCCCCGAGGTTGCCCACCCCGGCGGCGCCCAGCAACGCGGCGTCCAGTTCCTTCTGCTGGTTGGTGATCGTCTTGACGGTGACGGACGAGGAGTCCAAGAAGCCGATCAGATCCGGCGCTCCGTCGGCGTAGACCTCGGCCAGGGTTGCGAAGCCCTTGAGGTCGCGACGGAACGAAGGCATCCGTGCGTTGACGTCGTCGAGGATCGCATTGCCGTTGACCAGCGATTCGCCGAGCTTGTCGCCCAGCCCGGTCAAGGCCTCGGCCGCGGCGTGCAGCGTCAGGTTCAGCTTGATCGGGTCGACGTGTTCGGACAGGTTGTTGATGGTCTCGAACAGCGTGTTGAGCTCCGTCGTCACCGAGGTCGCGATGATGTTCTTGCTGGTGATGCGTTCCCGCGCAGGGTGTTCGGGTGCGGTCAGCGACACGTACTTGTTGCCGAACAGCGTGGTCGCCAGAATGTCGGCTTTGACGTTGGACGGGATCAGCTTGAGGTACTTGGGGTTCACGTCGAGGGTGAACTTGGCAGCCGGCTTGTTCTCGTACTCGGTCGGCCCGATGGCGGCCACGCGCCCGATCTGGACGCCGTTGTAGGTCACGGGCCCGCCCGGATCCATCACCAGACCGGCACGCGGGGCAACCATGGTCAACGACGTTGTCTTGGTGAAGGACCCGCGGAACTGGCCGTAGACCAGACCCGCGATCAGCGCGAGGACCGCGAAGGTCGCCACGCCCGCGATCCGGAACGGCGGGTTGTGCACTTTGTTCTGATTCCCGGTTGCCATGCGCGTCACATCGTTAGGTTGAAGTTGGGGTCGACGCCGTAGAGCGCCAACGCTGCGAGCAACACGACTGTGGGCACCGTGATCAGGGACAGTCGCATCGACTGTCCCACTGCGGCACCGACACCGACCGGACCGCCACTGGCGTTGAAGCCGTAATAGCAGTGGGTGACCATGACCACCACGGCGATCAAGATGGTCTCGATGAACGACCAGAACACATCATCTGGCCGCAAGAACGTTCGGAAGTAGTGGTCGTAGGTGCCCGACGACTGCCCGAAGAACAACGTGGTGACGATCTGCGGTGCGGCGAACGCCATGATCAGCGCGAGCGCGTACAGCGGGATGATCACGGTGAAGCCTGCCACCACGCGGGTGGACACCAGGTAGGCGATCGAGTTGATGCCCATCACTTCGAGGGCGTCGATCTCCTCGCTGATGCGCATCGCGCCGAGTTCGGCAGTGGCGCCGGCTCCGACCGTCGCAGCCAACGCGATACCGGCGTTGACCGGACCGACCACGCGGACGTTGACCAGCGCCGCGGCGAAACCGGTGTAGGTCTCCACACCGATGTTGCCCAGCGAGGTGAACCCCTGGATCGCGATCAGCGAACCACCGGCCAGCATCACGAAGCCCATGATGGCGACGGTGCCGCCGATCACGGCCATGGCGCCGGTGCCCATGCCCAATTCGGCGACCAGGCGCAGCGTCTCGGTGCGGTACCGGCGCAGCGCCCAGGGAATCTGCCGGAGAGCGGTCACCGAGAACCAGCCGAGCCGACCGCTCCTTTCGAGCCCGCGGCCAGCCATCCCGACGTAGCGCTGGTAGTTCGCAACCAGCCCGGGAAAACGGCCCCGGACAACTGTCGATGTCGACATGTCAGGTCCCCGTTCCGAACTTCACGCCGATGGTGGTCAGCACCACGTTCACGGCGAACAACGCAAGCACGCACAGCACGACGGTTTCGTTCACGGCCGTGCCCAGGCCCTTGGAGCCGCCGCGGACGGTAAGGCCGCGGTAGCAACCGACGAGACCGGCGATAAGTCCGAACACACTGGCTTTCACCGTCGAGATGATCACCTCGGGCAGCCCGGTGAGCAGAGTCAACGTAGACAGGTAGGCGCCGCCGGACACGTTCTGCAGATAAACACCGAAGAGGAAGCCTCCGGCCAAACCGATCACGATCACCAGAGCGTTGAGGAGCAGGGCCACCACGGTCGCGGCAATCACCCGGGGGACCACCAGTCGATGGATCGGGTCGATGCCGAGTACTTCCATCGCGTCGATCTCTTCGCGAATGGTGCGGGCACCCAGGTCGGCACAGATCGCGGTGGACCCGGCCCCGGCGACCACCAGCACGGTGACCAGCGGCCCCAGCTGGGTGACCGCGGCGATGCCGGCTCCGGCTCCGGAAACGTCGGCAGCACCGAACTGCGCCAACAGGATATTCAGCGTGAAGACCAGGAGAACGGTCAGCGGAATGGCGACCGCGATGGTCGGAATGATGGCGACGCTGGTGATGAACCAGCCCTGCTGCAGGGTCTCACGCCATTGGAACGGCCGTACGAAAAGCGCACGGGCGGTCAGAGCACACATTCTGAAGAATCCGCCGACCATGATCAGCGGCGGCAGCACTCGATCCCGGAGGAAGTCGGCGACACGGGGACGCGCTGGAGCTGTCACACCACCCCCCTCACCAGAAATCCCGCCGCACGACTCAGCAAGGAACCGCGTCGCACAGTGTCTTCTCCCGTCCGTCGTTCAGCGAGACCCGCGTCACCTTATCGGCCCGAAGTGCCCTTGGCGACCATCGGACCATACCTGATGGCTGCTTGAGAGGAACATCGAACGGGCGGAACCTACCCGGGTTTCCTACCGGAGAGTAACGTGCTGCGACCTCACTCATCGCTGTTTCGGGCGGCATCGCTTGGGGCCCGGCCCTACTCGGATCCCTGAGCTGTCCCGTAGTTAATGCGCAGTTCGGTTTTGAGCACTTTCCCGGCCGGGTTGCGGGGCAGGGCCTCGACGATCTCGAGCGCCTTCGGGTGCTTGTAGCGCGCCAGCCGCTGGGTCAAGAAATCGTCGAGGTCGGCCAGGGTCAGGCCCGTCCGCGACAGCGCGGCGACCGCGATCGGAACCTCGCCCCAGCGCTCGTGGGGACGGCCGATGACGGCGACCTCGGCGATGTCGGGGTGATCGGCCAGAACGTTTTCCACTTCTGCGCAATAAACGTTCTCGCCGCCGGAAATGATCATGTCTTTTTTACGGTCGACGACCCAGACGTAGCCCTCTTCGTCCATCCGGACCAAATCGCCGGAATGGAACCAGCCGCCGGCGAAGGCCTCGGCGGTGGCCTCCGGCTTGTTCCAGTAGCCGCTCATCAAGGTGGGCGCCCGGTAGACGATCTCGCCCACCTCGCCGACGGCGACGTCGTTCATCTGCTCGTCGACGACCCGGGCGGAGACGGTCGGGATGACGGTGCCGACCGAACCGAGCTTTCTGGTGGCGTCCTCGCCGAGGAGGATGCAGGTGACCGGCGACATCTCGGTCTGTCCGAAGGCCGCCAGGATCTTGGTGCCGGGGAACGTCTCCGCCATCTGCCGCAGCAGAGCGTCGGAGGCCGGCGCCGCGCCCCACGACATGGTCCGCAACCGGATGTCGCGCGGGTTGGCCTGCTGTTGGGCGCAGACCGCCTGCCATTGGGCCGGGACCAGGAAGATGCCGGTGACCCGTTCGGCGGCCAGCACGTCGAGCAGTTGGCCGGCGTCGAACGCACCCAATGGGTTGATGACCGTCGGGATGCCCAGCCACATGCCGGGCAGCAGATTGCCCACACCGGCGATATGGAAGAACGGCACTCCGATGAAGGCCACGTCGGAGGTGCCGGTGCCGGCGGTGTGCAGCGCGGTCATCGTCTGGCCGACCAGGTTGGTGTGGGTGAGCACCGCTCCCTTGGGCAGGCCGGTGGTCCCCGAGGTGTACATGATCAAGGCCGGCGAATCGTTGGGAATGTCGACCGGCGCGTGCGGCTCGCCGGTCTCGCTGATCAGGTCCTCGTAGGCGATCAGGCCCTCACTCGCTGAACCGCCGGCCACCACCACGTGGTCCAGCAGTCCGGTCAGCTCTCGCACGCCAGCGGCGACCGGCACCAGCGCCGGTTCGGTGATCAGCACCCTGGCTTCGCAGTCGGTGACCAAGTAGGCGATCTCCGGTGGGGTGAGCCGGAAGTTGACCGGGACGGCGATGCCGCCCAGCATGTTCGCGGCCAGCACCGACTCGACGAACTCGGTGCGGTTGAGCATCAGGATCATCACCCGGTCACCGGCGCGGACCCCGCGGCGGCTCAGGGCGTCGGCCAGCGCAGCAACGCGATCACGCAGCTGCGACCAGGTCGTGGTCTGGCCCAGAAACCGCAGCGCCGGAGCGTCCGGTTTCATCAGGGCGTGCCGGTCCAGCTGGTTGACCCAGTTCTGTCGACGCGCCCGGTAGGGCTGCTCGGCGGGATCGACGGTTGCGTGGCTCAATTCGGGTCTCCCGCTTCGTGCTAGCCCGAAGCCAGTTCTTCGGCGCGCCGTTTGAGATTGTCAGCCAGATAGTCCAGAGCGTTGCTGAACGCCTTCTTGAGCATCGGCTTGGGTACCGACATCTGCGTCTCGACGTTCATGTCGACGGTGAGCAACGTGGTCGGGCCGATCTCGACCACCGAGAACAGCTGCTCCTGCTTGCTGAACAGATCGCCCTGCTGCAGCACGGTCTGGATCTGGGTGGCACTGGGGTAGTAGACGGCCTGGATGAAGGTGCCGTCGAAACCGGAGTAGGACGCATCCAGCCGCAGCTGGCTGGGCCGGCCGTCGTCGTAGCGGGCCAGTACCCAGATCCCTTTGACCTCTTCATTCCACTGCGGGTACGCCTCGAAGTCGGCCACGATCCCCATGATCGTTGCGGCGTCGGCGGCGACTTCGACGGTCTTGCTCACGAGCGGCACCCGCCGAGCATAGCCACCGGCGAAACAGCCGCCGAGCTAAACCTGGGCGGTGGCCAACAGCGCGCGAATACCGTCGGGGATCGGCACCGGCCTGCGGGTGCTGCGGTCGACATAGACGTGCACCCAGTGCCCGAGCGCGGCGAGCGGTACGGCGGCGGCATCAACTCCGATGTCAGGGGCCCGGAATAACGCGAGCCGATAGGTGACACTGCTGCGCCCCACTCGCGTGACGGCCAGCCCCACCGCGAGCCGGTCCGGGAAGGCGAGTTCGCCCAGGAAGCGGCAGCCCGATTCGGCGACCACTCCCAGCTCCGACGCCGCGACCGGGTCGATGGCGACATGCGCGGCGATCCAGCCGTTGATCGCGGTGTCGAACAGTTGGTAATACACCGCATTGTTGAGGTGGCCGAACATGTCGTTGTCGGCCCAGCGGGTCAACACCGGCCAGTGCACCGGAAAGTCCTGGCTGGTCAACCCTTCCGGCGCGGGCGGGACCGCTGCGTCCGAACTCATGGTTGTATTCCAGCATGACCACGATCCGCGGGGCGGTGCTGGAGCGGATCGGGGCACCGCGCCCCTATGCCGCCTCGCGCCCGCTGACGGTGACCGAGGTGGAGCTGGCCCCGCCCGGCGAGGGCGAGCTGCTGGTGCGGGTTGAGGCCGCCGGGGTCTGTCACTCCGATCTGTCGGTGGTCGACGGCAACCGGGTGCGACCGGTGCCCATGCTGCTCGGCCACGAAGCCGCCGGCATCGTCGAAGAGGTCGGCGCGGGGGTCACCGCCGTGCGGCCGGGCCAGCGGGTGGTGCTGACCTTCCTGCCCCGCTGCGGCCGCTGCCCGGCATGCGCCACCGACGGCCTGGCGCCGTGCGAGCCCGGCAGCGCCGCGAACGGCGCGGGCACCCTGCTCGGCGGCGGACAACGGCTGCACCGCGCCGACCAGACCGTCTATCACCACCTCGGGGTGTCCGGGTTCGCCACGCATGCCGTGGTCAGCCAGACCAGCGCGGTCCCGGTGCCTGATGACGTGCCGCCGACGGTGGCCGCCCTGCTCGGCTGTGCGGTGCTGACCGGCGGCGGCGCCGTGCTCAATGTCGGCCTTCCGGCCCCGGGTGACACCGTGGCGGTGGTCGGGCTCGGCGGCGTCGGCATGGCCGCGGTGCTGACCGCGTTGGCCCACGACGGCGTGCAGGTCATCGCGATCGACCGGCTGCCGGACAAGCTGGCAGGCGCGACCGCTCTGGGCGCTCAGCTCACCTATACCCCGCAGCAGGCGCTCGACGCCGGCGTGCGCGCCCCGGTGGTGATCGAGGCAGCGGGTCATCCCGCCGCGCTGGAGACGGCGATCGGGTTGACCGCACCGGGCGGGCGCACCATCACCGTCGGCCTGCCGCCCCCGGATGCCCGGATCAGCGTCTCCCCGTTGGATCTGGTTGCGCAGGGGCGCTCACTGATCGGCAGCTACCTGGGTTCAGCGGTCCCCGCGCGTGACATCCCGCGCTTCGTGGAGTTGTGGCGAGCCGGCCGTCTTCCGGTTGAGCAGCTGGTGTCGGCGACCGTGCCGCTCGAGCAGATCAACGAGGCCATGGACCAACTCGCCGACGGCGCCGCAGTACGTCAGATCATCACGTTCGATCCGCACTGACTGGTTTATCCGGTTCGAAGGCGAAGTCGGCGGCCCGGAACCGTCGGGTCATCGCCCAGAAGGCACCCGCGCTGCGCGGCCACTGGGTGACCACGCGGCCGTTGGCAGCACGAAAGTAGCTGCTGCAGCGGGTGGTCCACACCGTGCCGTGCATCCAACGGTCCACCTTGGCGATGAAGTCCGCCAGCGCGGCGGGCCGCACGGCGACGTAGGACTTGCGCGTGCGTCGCAGGTGTTTGAGCACCCGAACGATGTAACGCGCTTGGGCTTCCAACACGAAGATGACGCTGTTGGAGCCGACGTTGGTGTTAGGCCCATAGAGCATGAAGAAGTTGGGGAAGCCGGGCACGGCCATACCGAGGTAGGCGCGCGGCCCGTCGCGCCAGGCCTGTTTGAGTGTGGTGGCATCCTCACCGGTCACCTCGATCTGGCCGAGGTAATCCGCAGCGGCATACCCGGTGGCGCAGACCACGACGTCGACCTCGCACTCGGTGCCGTCCTCGGTGACCACTGATCGGGACCGCAGGGCCCGGGCCGGGCTGGTCACCACTTCGACATTGGGGCGGGCCAGCGCGGGCAGGTAGTCCGAGGAGAACACCAGACGCTTGCAGCCCAACGGGTGGTCTGGGGTGAGCGCTGACCGTAGTTGCTCGTCGGCGATGGAGTTGTCCAAGAGTTTTCGCGCGATGTCGGTGAACTCGCGGGTCTTGTCGCTGCCGTTCTCGATCACCGAGATGTTCGACTCGCTGCGCAGCCACAGTCGCGTCCGGTACAGACGCTTGACCAGCGGGATGCGGGCGAAGGCCCACCGCTCCCGCGGGGTGTAGCGCCGGTCCGGCTTGGGCAGGATCCAGGTCGGTGACCGCTGCAGCGAGTACACCTTCTCGGCGACGTCGGCCAACTCCGGCAGCAGTTGCGCCGCAGTCGAACCCGTACCGAGCACAGCGACTTTCGCGCCGGCGATCGGCACCGAATGGTCCCACCTCGCTGAGTGCATCACCGTGCCCGCAAAGGGCTGTTCTTCGATCAGATCGGGTAGCACCGGCTGGGTGAACAGCCCCACGGCGGAGACCACCACGTCGAACCGATGCTGCGTCCCGTCGCTGCTGATCAGACACCACTGACGCCGGTCCGGTTCCCACCGGGCGGCCCGAATCTCGGTGCGCAGCAGCAGATGCGCGTCCAGTCCGTGGTCGGCCGCGCAGCGCTCGAAATAGGCCAAGATCTCGGGCTGCTGCGACCACTGCCGCGACCAGTGCGGATTCAGGTCGAAAGAATAGGAGTACAGGTGTGATTTGACGTCACAGGCCAGCCCCGGATACGTATTGATCCGCCAGGTGCCGCCGACGCCGTCCTCCCGGTCGAAGATGGTGAAGTCGGAGAATCCCGCGCGGCGCAACAAGATTCCCAACGCCAGCCCGCCCGGTCCGGCACCGATGATGCCGACCGACGGACCTCCCCCGGGCGTGGTCATCGGATCTGCAGGCACTGGCCACCGTCCACGACGAGCTCGGCGCCGGTGATGAACGACGCGGCTGGCGAAACCAGGAACGCCACCGCGTCAGCCACCTCGACGGGCCTTCCGAGCCGGCCGCCCGCCGATACCGCGGCCAGTCGCTGCTGGGTCACGTCGTCGAGCATCGGGGTGGCGATCGGCCCGGGAAACACCGCGTTGACCCTGATGCCCGCCGAAATGAGCTCCGCGGCGACGGTCTGGGTTAGGCCACGCAGTGCCCACTTCGACGACCCGTAGGCGCTGTGCTGCGGAAAGGGGCGGATCGCCCCGGTGCTGCAGGTGTTGACGATGGCGGCACCTTCAGCCTCCCGCAGTCGATCCAGGGCCGCCTGGATTCCCAGGAATGCCCCCAGACAGTTGACCCGCCAGGCTTTTTCGAAGGCCTCGGGTGTCTCGTCGACGATGGCCGCACGGTGCAGGGTGCCGGCGTTGTTGATCAACGCGGTCAGCGACCCGAACCGCTGGACGGTGGTTGCCACCGCAGCGTGCCATTGCTCGGGGCAGGTCACGTCGAGGCGAACGCCGATCAGTGCGTCGTCAGCCCGCGCGGTGACGGCGGCATTCAGCTCGGCCTCGTTGATGTCGCCGGCGACCACGGCGAACCCGTCGGCGCGCAGCCGTTCGGCGATCGCCCAGCCCTGGCCGCGGGCGGCGCCGGTGACCAACGCGACCCGTGCCGAGCTCATCGGCCCCTCGCTTCGTCGAGATGTTCGAGGGCTCCCCGGCGCAGCGCCTGGGACTCGGCGGCCAGTGTGATCATCTGGTAGCCCAGCCCGGCCAGGGCCGCTCCCGCCGCGCCCGATCCGCCGTGGATCGCCGCGATCACCCCCGCTTCCGCCGCCGCGCCCCGGATGCGTCTCATAGCCGCGAGCAGGTCGGGGTGCGTGGTGGATTGGGAGACGTCGACGCCCATCGAGATCGCCAGGTCGGCGGGCCCGACGTAGATGCCGGCGAGGCCGGGAACCGCACAGATGCGTTCCACGTCTGCCAGGGCCGCGGCGGTCTCGATCATCGCGAAGACGTCCGCGCGCTCCTGGAGGCCGCCCAGGTCGCGGCCCAGGCCGGGCCGCAGCGGCCCGAAGCTGCGGGTCCCCGCCGGGGGGTAGCGGGTGGCGGCCACCGCGGCGGCCGCCTGCTCGGCGGTCTCGATCAGCGCGATGATGACCGCGTCGGCACCGGCATCGAGCACCCGCCCGATAGGGGCGGCGTCCGCGTTGGGCAATCGGACTGCGGTGGCGATCGGCAGGTGCTCGGTGTGCCGCAGCATGGCGGCGATGTCGGCGTCGTCGAGGTAGCTGTGTTGGGCGTCGAAACCCACGTAGTCATAGCCGGCGCGGGCGAACTCTTCCGGACCCAACACTGTGGGACCGGTGACCCAGCCGCCCCAGAGCGGGGCCCGGTCCGCCAGGGCGGCACGTAGCGCCGACGTCATGCGACCATCGCGATCTTGACTCGGCCCGGCACTGGTCGGGTCGCCAACTCGAAGGCGGCCTGGGCTTCGTGGCAACCGAAGACGTGCGTGACATAGTCGCCCAACAGTTCTGGATGCTCCGCTGCGAATCGGCCTGCCTCCGCCAGCATCCGCCGCCGATCCTGGGTGACTCCGGAGATCAACGTGAGGTTGTTGCGCAGCATGGTGCGCATACTGATCGGATAGCTGTCGTCGTCGGGGACACCGAAGTAGAACACCGTGCCTCCGGGTGCGACGGCCTCGATGGCGTGGCCCAACGTGGCGACCTGGTGTCCGACCGCCTCGATCACGATCTCCGGGCGGTCGCCAACGTCCAGGTGGTGCACCCAGCGGTCACTTGTCGCCTGCACCACGGTGTCAATCCCGAAGGCTGAAGCCATTTCTCGGCGATCGACCGGGTCCACACCGGTGACGCGGCGCGCGCCCGCGGCTTTGGCGACTGCGCTGAACAGCAGACCGATCGACCCCTGACCGATCACCGCGACGTGGCGGCCGGCCAGGTCGGGCAGCTGTTCGACCGCGTAGAGGACACACGCCAACGGCTGCAGGCCCACGGCTTGAGCGGGCGCCAGCGCCGGGTCGCAGGCCACCAAGCCGTCGCCGTCGCTGATCACCTGTTCCATCAGTCCATCGAAGCCCGACGCCCAGCCCACGACCCGGTCGCCGGGTTGGTGCTGCGGGTGCCGGCTGGCGATGACGTCACCGACGATCTCGTGAATCGGGAAGCCAAGCTTCTCCGCGGCCCCGGCGCCGTCATCACCGGGCAACCTGCCCTGCGCGCCGCGAAAGGCGGGCAGGTCGCTGCCGCATACCCCGGCCGCGACGAACTGCAGCAGCACCTGCCCCGCACCGAGCTGCTGCTCAAGGGGATCGGGGGCTTCGATCTTCTCGAACTGATACGGCGCGATCAGCCGGTATGCCCACATATTTCAGACCTCCACCGGGATGGTGTTCCAGCCCCATTGGAAGCTGGACGGAAGCCGGGTCGCGCCGTCGTCGAGGATCCGGTAGCTCGGGACTCGACGGAGCCATTCCTGCACCAAGACAGTCACTTCCAGTCGGGCCAGGTGGTAGCCGATGCAGAAATGCTGTCCGCGGCCGAACGCCAGTGATCGTTTGATCGGCCGGTCCCACTGGAATTCGTCCGGGTTTGGGTATTGGCGCTCGTCGCGGTTGGCCGACGCCAACAGGGTGATGATGCGTTGACCCGGCTCGACAGTCGTCCCGTGCAGCGTGAACGGCTTGCGGGCAGTGCGCGCGAACCATTGCGCCGGTGCGCAATAGCGGATCATCTCTTCGCGTGCCAACTGGACCGTGTCGTGCGGATTGGCCCGGACCGCCTCCAGTTGGTCCGGGCGTCGAGCCAGTTCCCACAACCCGTGCGCAACGATCTTGGGTACCGTCTCGGTGCCGCCGATAAAGATGCACAGCAGTTGCGTCGCCGCTTCGACGTCATCGAGGTCGCTGCCGTCCGGCAGTCGGTAGGCCAGCATCCCGTCGACGATCGGCAGGTCGCCGGGGCCCTGCTCGGCGCGCCGGCGTTGTACAGCCGGGATGAGGTACTGCAGGTAGTTGGGCCGCGCTGCGGCCGTGTCCACCCCGCTGCCCGCCTGCGCGAGACTTCCGGCGTTCACCGCCGCCAGAACCTCTGCGGCGCAATCGATCGGAATGCCCAACAGTTCGCAGACCACCTGAGCCACCACGACTCCGCCGTAATCACAGGTCAAGTCGAACTGGCCCTGCCCAAGCAGCTCATCGAGCCGCTGATTGGCCAAGACGCGGATCCGGTCTTCCCAGTCGGCCACCGATCGGGGCCGAAACGCCGGGGCCTGCAACCTGCGGATGTCGTCGTAGATCGGCTTGTCGAAGACGGCGTGGAACGGCAGCGGGTGCAGCGGCGGGTCCGGAACCGGGCCACTGTTGTGCTGTGCCAGCACGGTGGCCGCCGGCAGTGTTCCCTCCGAGGCCACGAAGGTGCCGTCACTGAGCGCCAGCACATCCCAGATGTCGTCGAAACGGGACAGGGCGTACAGATCCCACTGTGGGACGTAGTACATCGGGTGCTGATCGCGCAGCACCTGGTAGTACGGGAGGGGGTCGGCCATCACCGCCGGGTCGAACGGATCGTAGGAGAACTCCGGTGCGGCAACGCTTGTCACGAGGCGTCTCGCTGCAGCGGGGACGGGGGCAGGGCCTGCAGGATCGAATCCTCCCAGCCGTCGCGTAATGCGGGCGCCACACTCATCCACGTCACGATCTCCGCCGGCGGATGGTCCTTCCACGACGGGTAATGCTCGGCGAAGCAGTCCCAGCCGCCGTCCAGTGCCCAGTAGTGGATGACCTCGTTGTAGCGGAACGTGGTGGTGAACGAACCGAGCCAGCGTTTTCCGGTGCTCTCCGACCACGGCACATACAGCCGTTCCAGTTCCCGGATGTAGTCGTCCTGGCGACCAGGCTTGGTCTGCATGATCTCCTGGATGACCACGGTCGCGTCGAAGTCGGCCGCGCGTAACGCGGCCAGGGTTTTGTTATGCGGGCCGGGGTACATGATGCGGCCCTCCCCCGAGGCTCCGATTCCGGCGAGGTAGGCCGACCATTCGGCCGCACTCTGGGCGTGGCTGCCGCCGCGGCTCTGCGCCCGCCCGATTCGGGCGTAGTCGGCGAACGCGTCGATCTCCCAGATGATCGTGACCTGGGGCCAGTGCCCGTTGTAGGCGGTGGACTCCCACAGCGCGAACAGGCGCGCACCCAGCTCGGCCATCATCGGCTGGTAGATCTCGGTGAAGTTGCGGGTGAACTCGTCGCGCAGGCCGCGGCCCAGATCGATCGTCTCGTGCAGGTAGAGCAGGGTGTGGTTGTAGTGCTTGCGCATCAGCCGACCGGGACCAGGTCGGAATTGACCGGCAGGCAATGCTTCTGGTCGCTACGGAATATCTCCGGGCCGTCGAATGGTGCCGCGTGCCCGCCATCGGCGGCAGCCAACGCCTGCCGCTTGAACGCCTGGCCCGCCACGGTGGGCAGGTGCTGCACGGTGCTGAGCCGATGGCTGACCTCCAGCGGCCAGCGCTCACCCCACATCACGACCTCGGTCAGGCTGTTCCGCAGCGCGTGGTGTACCCGCGCGCCGATCCGGGGATCGGCCGTAAGAGCGTCGGCGACCACCGCCAGGCTGTGCCCGGGTGCGTCGCTGCCGGACGCAGACAGCTCCGTCTCGAGGTCTGCCGTATTGAGGCCCAAGATCTGCAACGGTCGGAGGTCCTGGTGCGGCGACACCAGCACTCGCACGTCCCAGCCGGTCGCCGCACGGTGATACAGCCACCCGCCGGCCGCGTGCACCAGGCTGGCGACATCGGGGGCGATGACATCGAGGCGGTAGCGGAGGTAGTGGTCCTGCGCCAAGGAATCCAGGGCCGCAGCGGTACTCGTCATCGCATCATCCCAGCTCGTCGTGAGAATCTCAGACGGTGCCGCCGGCCGGGCGAACTGTCCGGCCGCGCAGCACAACTTCTCCGAGATATTACAGTTGAAGCTAAATTTGTAAAGCCGAATGAGGCGAACACGGGTGGGAGTGAAATGAGTCTGGTTGCCGGGCAGGGCCCGTTGAGCACCGAGCGCGCCGGCTGGTTCGCCCCGGAGATCACCGGCACTCTGGTGTACGTCGAACCGCATCCGCGCCGCGTGCGGGCACGCCGCGGTGAGCGCACCGTGATCGACACCGAAAGCGCGTTGCTGGTGCATCGCCAGGGCGAGCCGCTGGGCTACGCCTTCCCCGCGGATGCCGTCGGCGATCTTCCGCATCGGGCGCTGCCCGAGGCACCGGGCTTCGTGCAGGTGCCGTGGGACGCCGTGGACACCTGGTTCGAGGAGGGCCGGCGGCTGGTGCACTACCCGCCGAACCCCTATCACCGGGTTGATTGCCGACCCACCCGGCGCGCATTGCGGGTCGACGTTGACGGGGTGTCGCTGGTGGATACCGATGACACCGTGATCCTGTTCGAGACCGCCCTTGCTCCGCGGCTGTACGTCGCCCCGGACCATGTCCGCACGGATCTGTTGCAGGCTTCGGCGACGTCGACCTACTGCAACTACAAGGGGTACGCCCGATATTGGTCCGCGGTCGTCGGAGACACCGTCGTACCGGACGTGGCCTGGAGCTACCCGGACCCGCTGCCCGAGAGTGCGCCCATCGCAGGTCTTTTCAGCTTTGATCTGTCGCTCGTCGGCGGTTTCGCTGAACTGCCCGCCGCGACCGGGCGCCCGCGGCTATAGCCGCGAGTGCTCGGCGATCTTGTTGTCGCTGGTGCGCAGCGGCCGGATCAGGCCGTCCTGGGCAAACGAGGCGAGAAGGGCACCATCCTCGGTGTGCACGGTGCCGCGAACGTAGGACATGCCCGCACCTACCTGGGTGCTTTCGTGGCTGTAGAGGATCCAGCCGTCCCAGCGCACCGGTTCGTGGAAGCTCACCGTGACCGTCATCGGAGCGGTGGACACCGTCAGGTGCGACTGACTGGTGCCGATCCCCGCGTGCGCGCGCATCGTCGTCGAGATGCCCAAATGTCCAGTGAAGTAAGCGATCAGCGCTTTGGCGAGGTCGTCGCGGGCGGGAATGGGCTCGTAGTGCAGCCAGGCGTAGAGCTCCGGCGGACCCACCTCGTCGGGGCTATTGACGTCGACGACGTCGACCAGGCGCACCTGACGTCCGGTCATCGGCATGACACAGGGGTTGGCCTGCGCGGGGGCTGCCACATCGGGCCGCGGCAGGTAGTGGGTGATCACGTCGGCCGTCGGGACATCGGCCAGCACAGTGATGGTTGCGCAGCGCTTGCCGTTCTGCAGTACCGAGACCACCGCAGTGGCCGTTGAGCGCCCCTCGCTGACCACGTCGATCACGTATTCGGCCGCCGGTCCCACCAGCACAGCCCGGGCGAACACCGCGTGCACCGATCGGACGGACTTGTCGCCGAAGCGTTTCGCCGCCGCGACGATGGCCTGCGCCAGCAGCTGGGTGCCCTCCACGACTTGGCGCTCGTCGTCGCCGGCCAGGCCGGTCGCGCCGGTGAACCGGTCCGGGCCGTCCTCCGTCACCTCGAATAGGTCCAGCAGGCCGCTTACCGACCATTGCGCCGCGGGGGAAGTCTCGGTGGCCGGAGATGCTTCAGACATTCCGCGAGCGTGACATTTCAGCCGCATTTTGTAAAGTAGGCTCTGACCGCACCCGCGGCCGCCGGACAGGAGGGCGACAGTGTTGGGTATCGCCGAAACGAGTTCACAGCAGGACAACCCGGGCTCCAAGTCGCCCCCTGCACCGCTGGCCGGCGGCTTCTGCTTCGGGGAGGGGCCGCGCTGGTTCGAGGGCCTGCTGTGGTTCTCGGACATGCTCGGCGAGGCGATCCACACCGTGAACCTGCGCGGCTCGATGACCACCGTGCCACTGCCGGGACATACCCCCAGCGGGCTGGGTTTCCGGCCGGACGGATCGCTGGTGATCGCCTCGGCCTCCGACCGCCAGGTGCTCTGCTACGACGGTGACACCGTGACCACGCTGGTCGATCTGAGCGGGCAGGTACCGGCCGACCTCGGCGACATGGTGGTGGACGCGGCCGGGCGCAGCTATATCGGGTCACAGGCCTACTCCGGCGGGGTGCTGGTACGCGTCGATCCCGACGCCAGCGTGCACCTCGTCGCCGAGGATCTCGACTTTCCCAACGGAATGGCGATCACCCCGGACGGCGGCACGCTGATCGTCGCCGAGTCGATGGGCCGCCGGCTCACCCGGTTCACCATCGACGCCGACGGCGGGCTGAGTGAACGCCGAGTGTTCGCCGACGGGTTGGACGGACCACCGGACGGCATTGCGCTGGACGCCGCCGGCGGGGTCTGGACGGCGATGACCCTGGCCAATCAGTTCGAGCGCATCACCGAGGGTGGCGCGGTGACCGACCGGATCGCAACCGGCGAGCGGGCCGCGATCGCGTGCGCGCTGGGCGGACCGAACCGCCGCACGCTGTTCCTGCTGTCAAGCCCCACCGCCTACCCGAAGCGCCTGATCGGCACCCGCGACTCGCGCTTGGACACGGTGACCGTGGAGATTTCCGGCGCCGGACTGCCCTGAAAGGGATTCGATGACCGACTCCTACTACGAGTTGCTGGACGCCGCCGATCCGCGGGGACAGAAGTTCGCTGCCACCGATCTGGTGCGCGGCACGTGGTCGGCCCAGATCCAGCACGCTGCACCGGTTTCAGCCTTGCTGGTGCGGGCACTGGAACGCCTGGCGCCGCGCGACGACACCCGGCTCAGCCGGGTCAGCATCGACCTGCTGGGGCCGGTGCCGGCCGAAGGCGCGCTGTGGGTGCGCAGCCAGGTGGACCGGGCCGGCAAGCAGATCGAACTGGTCAGCGCCGAGATGCTGGCACCGGGCCCCGACCAGCTGCCGCGACCGGTCGCCCGGGCATCGGGTTGGCGGTTGCAGACATTGGACACCGGCGACGTGCAGCACGCGTCGGCTCCACCGCTGCGGCCGGTCAGTGAGGCACAAAGCAACAACATGCAGCAGAACTGGGACCGCAACTACGTGCACAGCCTCGACTGGCGGTGGCTGACCACGCCGTTGGCCCCCGGCGCCGGTGAATCCTGGATCTCACCGATCGTGGACCTGGTCAAGGGTGAAGCCATGACTCCGCTGCAACGGCTGTTCGCCGTGGCCGACGACGCCAACGGGGTCGGCACCAAGCTCGACATCAGAAAGTGGACGTTCCTCAACACCGACCTGGTGGTGCACGTGCACCGGATTCCCGACGGCGAATGGATCGGCATCCGGGCCGAGACCAACTACGGCCCCGACGGCATCGGGACGACCATCGGCACCCTGTTCGATCAGCAGGGCGCGGTGGCGGGCATTGCGCAGTCAGTCCTGGTGCGCCGGCGTTAGCGGGCCGCTCGCTCCGCCGGGAGCAATTCGACCAGACGCAGCCGCGACTCGGTAGCCATTCCGGCGAGCAGGCGGCCGGCCTCAGCGGCGCACGCGACGGCACCCGGCTGGGCCGAGCGCACCACCGACGCCCGCACTCCGGTGCCGACGAACTCCGCGTCCAAGGCCGCCAGCCAAGCGTCAACCTTGCGCTGGGCGGCGGCGCAGCTCACCCCGGCCAACTCCGGGCCGACCAGCACGATGTCGCCGCTGCCCCGGGCGATCATCGCGGGGATCACCCGGGTGGCCAGGGTTTGCGCACCTACTCCGGTACTGTCCGGGCTCTCCCCCGCCGGGCCGGCGAGACCGACATCGGTGATGAGCACGTCCGGGGTGCCGATGAGATAGTGCGCGGCGGTAAGGAACTGGTTGATCGACCGCGGCTCGGCGAGATCGAGTTGGGCGGCGAAGGCGCTGCCGCCGCGGTCTCGAAGCTGCGCCGCGAACCGTTCGGACTCCTCTATTCGTCGACCACCGATCAGCACCAGGTGTCCTTGGGCGGCCAACTGGGCCGCGGCCACCTGGCCGATGCCGGCCGCTTCGATGACGATCATCACGGCGCGCGGCGGATGCGTGCGTTTCTCGCACGTGACTTGCGGCGCCTCGATCACAATAATTGCCCTACGGCCCGATCCCCCGGGGCCCGTGACGGTGAGGAACGATGTCCAGGCACCGAACCAGCGTGACACTCTCGCTATTTTTTGTAAAGTCTCCGCTATGACCCGCAGCACGGTGGACGGCCCCGACAGCTCGACCCGGCAGCGGATCCTCGCGGCCACCGCCGAGGTGCTCGGGCGCAATGGGATGACCAAGCTCAGCCTGTCCGAGGTGGCCTCCCAAGCCGGGGTCTCCCGGCCCACCCTGTATCGATGGTTCCCTTCGAAGGAAGAGCTGATTTCAGCGTTCTCCCGTTACGAGCGGCACATCTTCGACAGCGGGATCGCCCGCGCCACCGAAGGACTCAAGGGCACCGAAAAGCTCGATGCCGCACTGCGTTTCATCGTCGACTACCAGCACTCGTACACGGGTGTGCGAATGATCGACATCGAGCCCAAGCACGTGCTCGCCGACTTCACCCGCATCATCGTGCCGATGCGCGAGGGCCTGCAGCGGATGCTGACCGGGCCGGATGCCCCGGTGAAAGCGGCCGCCGCGATCCGGATCGCCATCTCGCACTACATCATTCGCAGCGACGACTCCGAGCAGTTCCTGGCCCAGCTGCGTCAGGCCGTCGGCATCAAGCACCGCGACTAGTCGAAGAGCACCGCGGCATTGAGGTAGCCGGTCGGATCGAACGCGGCCTTGATCGTCCGCATCGCGGCGATGTCGTCCGGCCCGCGCGACATCGCCAGGTAGGCCCGTTTGCGGCTGCCCACCCCGTGTTCGGAACTGACGTTGCCGCCGCAGTCGGCGATGAGCGTCATCATCGCCGCGTACAGGCCCGCCTCGGCCGATGCTGAGCAACGCAGCACGTTGAAGTGCAGGTTGCCCTCGCCGATATGGCCGAACAGCACCGGAAGCGCCTCCGGCGCATGCCGTTGCACCACCGTGCTCGCCGCCGCGGCGAATCCGGCGACCGCCGCCAAGGGCAGGGACACGTCGAACTTCACCGGCGGCCCGAAGGCACCCAACACATCGGCGATCGCCTCGCGCACCCGCCAGAGCCGCTGCCCGGTCGCAAGGTCCACACCCACCGCGGGCTCGTCGCAGGATCGCACCTGCGCCAGCAGGTCGGCGAGGCGGTCGGTCTGGTCGGTGTCGCCGGTCAGTTCCACCAGCAATAGCCAGTCACCGCGCACCGGGGCGCCGATCCCGAGCCGCTCCCCGGTCAGCGCGGCGACGCGCGCGTCGATCAACTCCAGCGTCGCGACGCCGTCCAGATCGCGAAAGATTCGCGCCGCATCGACCAGATCCTGCAGCTCCGCGAAGCCGCAGACCGCCGTCACCCGGTGCGCCGGGACGGGATGCAGCCGCAGGTCCAGCGCGGTGATGACGCCCAGGGTGCCTTCGGCCCCGACGAACAGTGCCGGCAGGTCGTAGCCGGTGTTGTCGGAGCGCACCGCGCTATGCCGATGCACCAGCGCGCCGTCCGGCAGCGCCACCTGCAGACCGAGTAGCTGCTCGCCCATGTTGCCGTAGTGCACGGTGTACAGCCCACCGGCGTTGGTGGAGGCCATGCCGCCGACCGTGGCGGTATCCCGGGCGGTCAGGTCGACACCGAAGATCAGCCCGGCATCGGCCGCGGCGCGCCGCACCGCCGCGAGCGTGGCGCCCGCCCCCACACTCACCCGTCGTTCGACCACGTCGACCTCACCGACGGTGTTCAGCCGCTCGGTGGACAGCAGCACGTCGTCGTGTTCGGGGACGGTGCCGGCCACCAACGAGGTGCGCCCACCCTGGACGGTGACGTGTGCGCCGGCGCCGCGGCAGAGCCGCAGCACCTCGGCGACTTCCTCGGGAGATCCGGGACGCACCAACGCACTCGCCCGGCCCCGGTAGCGGCCGGTGTAGTCGACGCTGCGCGCGGCCAGTACGTCGGGGTCGTCCGTGACATAGGCGGGGCCCACCAGCTCCGCCACGCTCTGCAAAAGGCTCCGAAACTGGCTTTGAGTCACCGCCCCGGTCACGAAGCCGGTTTACCACACGCGGGGCTACCTTTAAGCATGGCTATCCGCGAAGACGTCTCGTTTCGATCAGGCGCGGACCGTATCAGCGCCTGGCTGTACCGCCCCGACAACGCCGGGCGCGACGGCGCCCCGCTGCTGGTGATGGCGCATGGCCTGGGCGCGGTGCGCACCATGCGGCTCGACGCCTACGCCGAGCGGTTCGCCGCGGCCGGATACGCCTGCCTGGTGTTCGATTACCGCAACTTCGGCGACAGCGACGGCGCTCCCCGCCAACTGCTCGACGTGGGCAAGCAGCTGGCGGACTGGGCCGCGGCGGTCGACTTCGCGCACACCCTGGCCGGCGTAGACCACAACCGGATCGGCCTGTGGGGCACGTCGTTCGGTGGCGGCCACGTAATCGCCACCGCGGCGCGACTGCGGGTGGCGGCGGTAGTGGCGCAATGCCCCTTCACCGACGGAATCGCCTCCGCGCGCACCATTCCGCCGTTGACCATCGCGCGGATCACCCTGTTGGCGTTGCGGGATCTGGCTTCGGCCCGACTCGGCAATCCGCCGGTGATGGTGGCGACCGCCGGTCGCCCCGGAGACATCGCGCTGATGAGCACACCCGACTCCTACCCGGGCTACTTGAAGCTGGTTCCGCAGGGACAGAATCTGCGCAACGAGGTTGCCGCGCGGATCGGGATGAAGATCCTGGCCTACCGTCCGGGCCGGCTTGCTGCCAAGGTGAGGTGCCCGATTCTGTTCTGCGTCTGCGACACCGACTCGGTCGCCCCGCCCGGACCGACCCTGCGCTACGCCGCGAAGGCGCCCCGCGGCACCGTCAAGAGATACCCCGAAGGCCACTTCGACATCTACGTCGGCGACGCCTTCGAGCGGGTTGTCGCGGATCAGCTGGAGTTCCTGGACTGCAACCTCAAGACCGCGGGGGCCTGAGCCAGACCGGTGTGACGCCGCCTTGTCGCCCGGTTCGGGTACAATCGAACACATGTTCGAGGGCAATCTGCTGGAGCCGGCGTCGTTGGCCGATGCCGGCGATAAAGCCCTGGTGGCGGCCATTACAGGGTGGGCCCGACTGGAGGCCGCCGCCTCGGCGCGCCGGCTGGCCGTCATCGGCGAGTTGGTGGCACGGCGCACCCGCGGGTCCGATGCGGTGAACCGGTCGCGCTGGTCATGCGACTACTGGGATGCCGCAGCCTCCGAGGTCGGCGCTGCCGAGCAGATCAGCCACGGGATGGCGTCCTCGCAGATGTACCTGGCCACAGCGCTGCGGGAACGCCTGCCGAAGGTGGCCGCACTGTTTCTCAAGGGGGCGATCAACAGCCGGCTGGTCGCCACGATCGTCTGGCGCACCACGCTGATCACCAACCCCTACCTACTGAACGCCGTCGACACCGAACTCGCCGCGATCGCCACCGGCCTGGGGCCCCTGTCGGCGGCCAAGACCGCGGCCGCCATCGACGCCCTGATCGACCGGCACGACCCCGACGCCGTCCGGCGCCAAGAGCGCGACGCCCGCGGCCGCGAAATTGTCGTCGACACCCGCAACAGCGAAAACGGCACCACCGGCCTATGGGGCCGACTGTTTGCCACCGATGCCACCGCACTCGAACGGCGCCTAACCCAACTGGCCCACACCGTCTGCGACGACGATCCCCGCACCCTGGCCCAACGCCGCGCCGACGCCCTCGGCGCCCTGGCCAACGGAGCCGACACCCTGGCCTGCGCCTGCGGCACCAGCGACTGCCCGGCTGCCGGCGCCGACGCCCGCGCGACCAACGTCACCGTCTACGTCCTCGCCGACCAGACCGCGCTGAACAACCCGGCCGACCCCAGGTTCGGCGCCGGCGCCCCCGACCAAAACTCCGAGCCAGCCGGTGCGGCAACCACGCCGGCGCCCCAGACGCGTCCGGCACCGTCCGGGCACATCATCGGCGGCGGTACGGTGCCCGCACCGCTGCTGGCCCACCTCGTCAACAACGGCGCCACCGTCAAACCGCTGCGGCACCCGGCCGACCTGCCGGCCGAACCGCACTACCGGCCCTCGACAGCGTTGGCCGCCTTCGTCCGGGCCCGCGACCTCACCTGCCGATTCCCCGGCTGCGACCAGCCCGCCACCTACTGCGACATCGACCACGCCGTGGCCCACCCGCATGGAGCCACCCACCCAGCCAACCTGCGATGCCTATGCCGAAAACACCACTTACTCAAGACCTTTTGGACCGGCCGCAGGGGCTGGAGCGACCGTCAGCACCCCAACGGCACCATCGAATGGACCAGCCCCACCGGCCACACCTACACCACGCAACCCGGCAGCCGCCTGTTGTTTCCCAGCCTGTGTCTGCCGACCACCGCGCCACCGGCCAGGGCTCCCTCGTCATCGTCAGATCGCAGCCTCATGATGCCCACGCGCAAGAACACCCGCAGCCAGGATCGGCTCCGGTGTATCGAGGCCGAACGCGCCTACAACCTCGCCCAGCGCGATAGTCCTCCGCCTTAGTGCGATCCCGCGGTTCTACACACCCAGCGGTGACTCGACCCGAATCGTCTCGTCGCGGATCAGCCCCCGCAGCAGCGCCGTACTGAACTCCGCGGCGATCTCCTTGGCACTACGCCGGCCGCTGGGCCGCAACCAGCGGTAAGCCCCCAGCGTCATACCGATGTAGCCAAGCGCCAGCACGTGCGAGTCGCACGGGTAGAACTCCCCGCTGGCGATACCGCGGTCGATCAGGCCATGCACGTGCTCGTAGACCTGAGCTTCCTTCTCCCGGATCTCGGCCACCTGTTCCTCGGTGAACCACTCGGTGATGTAGGGCTGCTCCTGGAAATAGACCGCCGCGCCCTCGGGATTGACCGCGATCTGATCGAGCAGGCGCACGGTGTACTGGTACAACGCCTCACGCGCGGTCCACGACGGGTCGTCGTGGACGGCCGCCAGTGTCCGCTCCGCGGCCTGCTGGTAAATGTCATAGAGGATCAACGACTTGCTGGCGTAGTAGTGGTAGACCGTTGCCTTGTTCAGCCCCACCACGTCGGCCACGTCATCCATGCGGGTGCCGTGGTAGCCGCGGGCGGCGAATAACTTGGTAGCGACCGCGAGCAACTCCTCGCGACGAGATGGGGCCTGGGACGATCCCCCCGGCGTAGCCTTGCCGTTTGCCATGTCCACTCACTCTTCGGCCAGGCCGGTGTCATCGGCGTGTCAATCAACTGGTTGGAAGGATTCTAGGCAGTCCGCTGTTGCAGCGTTGACGGGCCGACTAAACTGGGGGAAATCCAAGCTAAGGGGTTGACGACATGGGTCCTGGTTACGGTTACGATCCGAATCCGGATTATGAGCTGAGCGACGAGGCCGAGTTCTTCTTCAAGTACCTGACTTGGGGCCTTCGTGGCGTCGAAAGCGGTGGCGGCTACCCCCCGCAGAACTACCCGCCGGTCTAAACGGCGACACCGAACCGTACTGACGGCCCCTGATCCGCCCGGATCGGGGGCTGTTTGTCGTCTGGTCGGCCAAGCCACCAGCATGGTGTCCTATCGTGGCCGGGTGACCTCCCAGCCGAATCTGCCCGGGGCGTGGAATTTTCGCGACGTCTCCGAGACCACCGGCGCGCTGCGCCCCGGCCGCCTGTTCCGGTCCAGCGAACTGAGTCGCCTCGAAGATCGGGGCCGCGAAGAACTGCTGCGACTCGGGGTGTCCGACGTAGCCGATCTGCGGTCACCGCGCGAAGTCACGCGCCGCGGGCCGGGGCTGGTGCCCGCCGGTGTCGGCATCCACCTGCTGCCCTTCCCGGATCTGGCGGGCGACCAATCACCGGACAGCTCGGCTCCGCACGAGGACGCGTTCCGCAACATGATGGCCGAGAAACCCGATGCGGATTCCGCCGCCGACGTCGCCGCCCGCTACATGCTCGAAGAGTACGAGCGTTTCCCCACCCTCGCCGGGTCCCGCCGGGCGGTGCAGCGGGTGGTGTCGCTGCTGGCAGAAGGCCGGCCGGTGCTGGCGCACTGCTTCGCCGGTAAGGACCGCACCGGATTCGTCGTCGCGGTGGTGTTGCGGGCGGCCGGGGTGGACCGCGACGCCGTCATCGAGGACTACCTGCGCAGCAACACCGCGGTGTCGGTGCTGCGTGACCGCATTATGGAGATGATCCGGTCGCGGCCCGAGGCCGAGATCACCCCCGAGGTCCTGACCTTCACCGAAGCGCGCCTGTCCGACGAGGTGCTCGGTGTGCGCGCTGACTATCTGCATGCCGCCGAACGCTCGATCGAGGAGAACTTCGGCTCGCTCGACGGGTTCCTGCGGGCCGCCGAGGTCACCGACGCCGACGTCGACAGGCTGCGTGGCGCGCTGCTCGGCTAAAGCAGCGCGCCACGTCCCGAACCTGACCTGCTGTTACAGCGAGAAGCTGGCCGACTTGGCCGCCGACAGGTCGGCGATCGTCGACCACTGTGCCGCGATCTCGTCGACCGATGGCGGGTTCTCGAAGGTGGCGCCGGCGTTCTCGAACAGCGCGGTGCGCTGCACCTTGCCGCCGCCGGCGATGAAAACCGAGCCGGTCTCGGCGACCTCTTCGGTGCACAGGTAGGCCACCACCGGTGCGACGTATTCGGGCTTGAGCTTGGCCAGCACCTCCGGCGGCAGGATGTCCTCGGTCATCCGGGTTGCCGCGATGGGGGCGATCGCGTTGGCCTTGATGTTGTACTTGGCGCCCTCGATGGCCAGCGTGTTGATCATGCCGACCAGGCCGAGCTTGGCCGCGCCGTAGTTGGCCTGCCCGAAGTTGCCGAACAGTCCGCTGGTGGAGGTGGCGACGACCACGCGGCCGTAGCTCTGCTCGCGGAAGTGCGGCCATGCAGCGCGCACCACGTTGTATCCGCCGTAGAGGTGCACCTGCAGCACGGCGTCCCAGTTCTCCGACGTCATCTTGTGGAAGGTGCCGTCGCGCAGGATGCCGGCGTTGCTGACGACGCCATCGATCTTCCCGAACTCGTCGATCGCGGTCTTGATGATGTTGGCCGCGCCCTCGGCGTCGGCGACACTGTCGTAGTTGGCGACGGCCCGGCCGCCGGCCTCTTTGATCTCAGTGACTACCTGGTCGGCCATGTTGTGCCCGGCACCGGTGCCATCGCGGGCACCACCGAGGTCGTTGACCACCACACAGGCCCCCTCGCGGGCCAAGGTCAGGGCGTATTCGCGGCCCAATCCACCACCGGCTCCGGTGACGACGACAACACGATCCTGCACTCCGGACATCAGTTTCCTTCCTCGATTCGATCGCCACGCTAGAACAGACCCAGACAAGGCCTAGCGCCAACTTCCAGGCCTTCTCTGTATACGGGGGATGAATCGAGTCCGCTATGTCGGGTCGGCTATGCCGACTCAGCTGCGCACTGCGGTGACGAACTCCGAGAACGCGTCGGCGTCGTCGGTCACCGATACGTCCACCCAGCGGTTCAGCCGGCGCATCTCCGCGGTCGAGGGCTGAGAGGCCGCCCGCCAGCCGTGCTCGTCAAGCCATCCCCGCACCGACGCCCGGTCTTCGTCCTGGTAAATCAGATCCTGGATGTCGAGGCTCTGCGTCAGGCCGACCGTCTCGGCGATCTTCTTGAATCGCTCCGCCATCTGCTGGCGCCGCTCGTCGGAGCGGTGGTTGCCCGCGGTCTCCGCTGCGATCCGGCTTCCCGGGACGCTCAGCTCGGTGATCTGGTCGAACAGCCGGTCCTGGCCCTCGGCGGGCAGGTACATCAACAGTCCCTCGGCCAGCCAGGCGGTCGGGGCCGCGGGGTCGAAGCCGGCGGCGATCAATGCGGCGGGCCAGTCCTGCCGCAGATCAATGGCTACGGTGCGGCGCTCGGCCGCCGGCGTCACGCCGTTGGCCGTCAGGGTCTGGTCTTTGTAGTCCAGAACCTTCGGCTGGTCGATCTCATAGACGGTCGTGCCAGCCGGCCAGTCCAGCCGGTAGGCCCGCGAGTCCAGCCCGGACGCCAGGATCACCACCTGGCGGATGCCGGCAGCAACCGCGTCGGCGAAGAAGGCGTCGAAGAAGTGGGTGCGGACCGCCTGGTAGTTGCGCATGTGGTGATAGACCGCGGCGATCTCGGCATCGATGGCCTCCACCTTGTCGACCAACGTGTCGTCGAGCAGCATCTCCCAGATCCCGGTACCGGCGCCCGCGACCAGGAGCTTGGCGTACGGGTCATTGATCAGCGGATCGACGCTGGCCGTCTCGGCTGCGCGGGCGGCGGCCACCATGACCGCCGTCGAGCCGACGCTGGTGGCGATATCCCAGGTGTCGTCGTGGGTACGGAGTGCGCTCATCGGTTTACCTCGCTTGGTCACGGCCGGTGTCGCACGCGATACTACCGATGAAAGTTAGCCGGGCTATTAACTTTATCCGTCGGCCGGCTGACGCAACTGCCAGAGTTCCTGGGTCAACAGCGCCTGCAGTGTGGCGACCACCCCGGCCGCTGCCGCCTGATTGCCGACCAGCGACACATAGAACGCGATCCCCCACAACACGGCCAACAACATCTCGGTCAGCTCGCCGATGCCCGAAGTCGAGACCAATTCTCCCCGGTCAATGGCGTCGGTGAGCGCCCCGGCCAGAAATGCCCGCGGGGGGCCCTGGATGTCGCCGACCACTGACTTCAACACCGGGTCGCGCTGAGCGTCCACCACCGCGGTGACGGCAAACGCCGCCACCGTGCGGTCATCTTCGCCGAGTTGGGTGAAGCTCACGATGACCGAAGCCAATTGTCCGACCAGGGTGGGCTCGGTGCGCGCCTGATCGACAGCGTGCTCGAACAGGGTCTCAGCCTGCGTCAGAACCGCCTGATAGAGCAGTTTCTTGCTGGGAAAATAGTGGTTGATCGCCGGGCGGGTCAGCCGTGCTCGCTCCGCTATCGCCTGGAACGTCGTTGCGTGGTAGCCGAATTCGCCGAAGACACCGCTGGCGGCAGTCACTATGCGTTCCCTGGTCACGCCAGAGCGCGCCCCGCGGGGGCGCCCGACCCTGCGAAAAACCGCATCCCGCACTAAACAAGTGTTGCACGGCACAGCGTCCAACCCCAGAAAAATCGTAATTGCGAAGATTCACTTAAGACTCAGCTGCGCTGTATGCCAACTGCGCCCAGCGAACTAAAGTCGACTTATGGGCGCGGTTCTCTCTCGACAGGCGTACTTCGAGACAGGTTTCGAAGTGCTGTCCGAATTGGGCTACGGCGGCCTCAAGCTCGCCGAAGTCTGCAACCGGCTCGGCGTGACGACGGGCTCGTTCTACCACTACTTCACCAGCTGGCCGGTTTACACCCGTGACCTGGTTCAACACTGGCTAGATGAGCGCACCCTCCAGCATGTGGAGTTCGTACGCGCGATACCCGACCCGCGGCAACGCCTCGACAGCCTGATCCAGATCGGCCTGACCCTGCCCCACGGGGCCGAAGCCTCCATCCGCGCCTGGAGCTCGGCTGACGCCCGGGTGCACGCGGTGCAGGCCGAAGTGGATCAGCAACGCTTCGACATCCTCTTCGAATCGGCGCAGGAAGTCCTCCGCGACAAACGGCAAGCGCAGCTGTTCGCAAACTGGGCGATTTACCTGCTGATCGGCTACGAGCAGGCTCTGCTGCCGCGCGACGCCTCCACGTTCGAGTGGATCGCCGCCCAATTGCTCGACGCGCTCGACTCCGGGAGGTTTGCCACGGCGTCCGATGACCCGCCCGGCATGCCGTCTACAGCGAGCTGATCCGCTGCAGGGCCAGTCGCGGCCCCCGTCGTTTGCTGACAGCGAGCCCGCTGTCGATCAGCAACCGAACAATGCGGTGCCGGTGCGGCCGCATCGGCTCCATCAGTTCGACCATGGCTTCGTCGGTGAACACCTCGTCGAGCGGCAGGCCGAGCAGGGTACGGCCGATCATCGTCGCAAGGTGATAGTCCCCGACCGACAAGGCGTCGGCATCGCCGAACGCTCGCTGTGCGGTTTCGGCCGCGGTCCACTCACCGATGCCGGGCAGCGACATCAGCGCCGCCCGCGCCTCCGCCGCCGGGCGGGAAACCAGCCGTTCCAGGGCATCGGCTCGACCCGCGCAACCGACGATGGTGCGCGCCCGGCCGCCATCGACGTTGGCCCGATGGAACGTCCAGGACGGGATGGTTCGCCAGGTCTGCGCTGACGGTGGCACCCGCATCCGCGACGGCGCCGGACCAGGGGCCGGCGAGCCGAACTCGGTGACCAGCAGGCGCCAGGCCCGAAAGGCGTCGGCACCGGGCACCCGCTGCTCGAGTACTGCAGGAATGAGCGCCTCGAGCACCCGGCCGGTGCGCCCCAGCCGCAGGTGGGGTACGCGCCGGTAGGCAGCGATCACAGTCGGATCGGTCGGCGCGAAGTCGGTCGCGTCGTCGTGGACGCCCAACAAGCCGGGTGCCCCGTCAAGAAATTCCGCGGCACCGGCGCCCCAGGCCGCACAATCCACCGCACTGGGCGCGACCTGGACGATGCGTGCGGTCACCGGCCCGCTGGGCATCAGGCTGGTTCGCCAGATGGCGCCGTCTACCACCTGCAGGCATGGGTCGCCCGGGCCGCGGCGCAGTGGGCCCAGCGTGAGCGCGGGGCTGGCCGGGCCGGGAAAGGTGACGGTGCGAGAAAGCGAATTACTGATGACGCGATCATAAGGATCGCCTGTCCTCGTTGACCGCTCCCCGCCGCCCGGTCACGATGGAGAAATGGCCACCCCGTTCGATGATCCGCAGGCGGAATTGGCGTGGATGTTTCTCCAGGGCATCTGCGGCGACGACGACTTGGACGATATTTTTGCGCTGGTCAGCGATGACTTCACCTGGTGGAGCATCCTGACCCGCCAGGCCGTCGACAAGGACGAGCTGCGGCAGGAAGTCCAGCAGCGTCGACTCGGCTTGCGGATCAACCTGGAGCTGGTCCGGTGCATCAACGAACACGAGACCGTGGTGATCGAAGCGCTGGGCGATTGTCGCGCCGCCGACGGTTCGCACTATGACAGCCCGCTGGCGTACATCGTCGACACCCAAGACGGACGGATCGTCTCGGTGCGCGAGTACACCGACACCCGGTTCGCCGGGCAATTGTTGGGGCTCTAGGGAAGCTCTGGCGCGCCTCAGGCGTCAGCGACGCTGATGTCGGCCTTGTCGGGGTAGAACGCGACGTGTCCGGCGATCGGCGCAACCGCCGCAAACGGCTGCTCGTAGGTCCAGATCGCGTCGGCGATCGTCTGGCCGGCCGCGGTGGTGACGCTGTAGTAGGCGGCATCGCCCTTGAACGGGCAATAGCTGGTGGTCTGGGTGCGGGTCAGCAGATCGGTCTTCACATCGGCCAGCGGAATGTACTGCACCGCAGGGTGATTCGATTCCTGCAGGGTGAGCGCATTGGCGCTGTCGGCGATGACTTCGCCGCCGATCCGTACGGTGACCTGCCGCCCGGTCGGGGTCACGGTGATGGGGTACTCGTCAGTCGGGACGTGTATCGGTCGTCTGCCTGAATGTCCGTGTGTCATGCCGGCGAACCTCGCTTCTTGGCGTTGCGCAGTTTCATCCAGAAACGCGCCGCCTCCCGAATCGATTCCTCAACCGGTCGTGGCTGCCAGCCGAGCTCGCGTACCGCCTTGCTGTGATCGACCGGGGCTTCGGCGCGCATCATCCGCACCGACTTCAGGCTCAGCTCGGCATCCTTACCGGTCAAGCTCGCCCGCAGGCTGCCGAGTGCGCCCAGCGCATACAGCGCCGGCACCGAGATCGAACGTGACGGCGCCGGCATACCCGCTTCGTCGGCGGCGATCTTGACCACGTCCTGCAGCGCGATCAACCGCTCGGAAATCAGGTAGCGCTGGCCGTTGCGTCCACGCTCGGCGGCCAGGATCATCGCGCGGGCTGCGTCGTCGACCCCGACCACTTCCAGCTCGATCCCTTTCATCAAGAACGGCAGCTTGCCGAACGCTGCCCCGGCGATGAAGGCTCCGTGCGGGGTCCGACCCCAGTCGCCGTCGCCGTAGGTGGTGGACACACACATCGCGACCGCGGGCAGGCCAGCTTCGGCGCTGCGCAGTACCAGTTCTTCGGCCTGCACACGGGACTGGACATAGGGCGTCAGTCCGCGCGGGTTGATGATGTCGTCCTCGTTGGCGACGTGACCGCGACGCCGGCCCACCGTGGCGTAGCTGCTAGTGAACACGAATCGGCGCAGGCCGGCGTCTTTTGCAACGGCCAGGACATTGCGGGTGCCCTCGACGTTGGTGCGGAACAGCGGGCTCGGGTCGCGCAGCCACGCGCGGGTGTCCACGACGCAGTAGTAGACGTCGTCGCAGCCGGCCATCGCCTCGGCCAGGACGGCCGAATCGAAGATGTCGCCGTGGAACCGCGTGACGTCGAGGTGATCGATGGCGATGGTGTTGGCGCTCGGGCGCACCATCACCCGGACGTCTTCTCCGGCGTCGACGAGCTGGCGAGTGACGTGCGACCCCAGGAACCCGTTGGCTCCGATGACAAGCTTGGGCTTGCGGCTCATGCGTTTCCTCCGAACTGCTTCATCCAGGCGGCCGCTTCGTCGTCGAGGGTGCCGAGCTCCTGGGCTTTGCGGCACCATTTCATGCTCGCAGCGACAAAGCGCAGCGGGTTGTAGATGTCCTCCTGGCGGGACCACAGGCCGTCGCCGGCGTAGGTGACGATCGAGATGTTGGTGGCGCTGATGATGGTGCCGTCGCCCGGGTCGCGCATGGGGTTGTCCAGTTCGCAGATGACGCGCCCGCCTTCCTCGTCGATGACGGTCCACAGTGCCGGGAACTCGGTCATGTAGCTGCCCGGGAAGGTCGACATGGTCTTGCGGATCCAGCTGCGCACCTCGTCGCGGCCGTGCATGGTGCCCATCGCGTGCTCGACGTATTCGACGTCGGGGGTGTAGTGCGCCACCCAGGCATCCCAGTCCTGAGTTTCGGCGGCGCGGGCGACGGTCTGCTCGAACACATCAAATGCGGCCGCCAGTTCCGCGCGGCTGAACTGCGGTTTCGTCATGCCAAGAACTAGAACACGTTCTAGCGAGGTTGTCGAGGGTCCGCGCCCGGAATCGAATCTGGGTTTATATTCGAGACAGTGTTACGGTGACGCCGTCGGCCCACCGCGGGCCACGAGGAGGTTCGGCAGCCAGTGACGTCCCCTAAGCCCACCGTCGGTCTGCACCACGCCGCCTACGCCTGTGCCGACCTTGAGGCGACGAACCACTTCTACGAAGACCTGCTGGGATTGCCGCTGGTGCACACCGAAGTCGAGCACCTGCAAGAAGGCTTCTTCCGCCATGTCTTCTACGACCTCGGCGACGGCTCGTGCATCGCGTTCTTCGACCTGCACGGCGTCGGCGAGAAGCCCGACTGGTCCAGCTCGTTGTCACGTCCGAACGGGCTGCCGGTGTGGGTGAACCACTTCGCGTTCCGGGCCACCGAGGAGAAGCAGAACGAGGTCCGGGCGCGGATGGACGCCGCCGGCATCAAGGCGCTGATGGACGTCGACCACGGCTGGTGCCACTCGCTGTACTACCTGGACCCCAACGGCATCATGATCGAGCTGTGCCGCGACACCCCCGGGTTCGAACCCGACCCGGAGCAGGCACACAAGTTGCTGAACAGCACCGAGCGAGCCGCTGACCCCAAGGTGGTCACGTCGAAGACGACCACCACCCAGCTCGGCTGAACCGGCCGCGCATGGCGCTCGATTCGCTGACGTCGCTCACCGTCACCCAGGACGGTCCGATCGCCCGGGTCCTCATCGACCACGGCGCGATCAACCTGATGGACGCCACCATGATGGGCGACCTGTGGCGACTGGTGAATTGGCTGCGGTCACCCGCCGGGCGCGACGTACGGGTGGTGGTTCTGGAAAGCGCCAACCCCGACTTCTTCATCGCCCACGTGGACCTGGCGCTGCTGGCCGCCTCGGTCGAGAACACCGAGGCTGCCGTCGGCTCCTTTCAGGACCTGGTCGGAGCGTTCCGGGCCCTGGACCAGGTCACCATCGGGGTGGTTGCCGGGCGGGTTGCCGGCGGCGGGATGGAGCTACTGGTCAACCTCGACCTGCGGTTTGCCGTCACCGGCCGGGCTGTGTTCAACCAGGTCGAGACCGGACTCGGGGTCATCCCGGCAGGTTCGGGTCCACAGCACCTACGTCACCTGCTGGGGCGAGGCCGGGCGCTGGAGGTCATCCTCGGGCACGACGACCTCGATGCAGGACTCGCCGAACGCTACGGACTGGTCAACCGGGCGCTGGCCCCCGAGGAGGTCGCGCCGTTTCTCGACCGGCTGGTGCAGCGCATCGCCACGGTGCCGCTGGCCGACATCGCCGACGTCAAGGCCACCCTGGCCGCCCCGGACATCGCCTCGGGCCTGGCAGTGGAGCGCTCCGCGTTCGCCCAGATGCTGGCCCGCGGTGCGGCGCTGCCGAAGATGCAACGGTTCCTCGACGCAGGCGGCCAGACGCTCGATGGCGAACGCCGACTGGCCGAGCTGGTGGCCGACCTGGATCGGATGGAACCGGCGTGACGCCTCCAGACGGCGGGATCGCGGACGGGACTGCCGCCCGCCCCACCGTCCGGGGCCGCGACACCCAGGCTCGCCTGGAACGGGCGGCCCGCGAAGTGATCGCCCGCAAGGGGTTTTTCAAGACGACGATCACCGACATCACCTCTGCCGCCAAACGCTCGCCGGCGTCGTTCTACCACTACTTCGGGTCCAAGGAAGAGCTGCTGGCGTCGCTGGCCGAGGACTTCCGGGCTATGGCCCGCAGCCGTGCGGTGCAGGCCCTGCACCCCGGGCAGGATCTGCGGGAGATCATCCAGGAGTCCGTGCGTGCGCACTGGGACACCTACCGCGAGCATCTCGGGGTGATGGTCGGGGTGTTCCAGCTGGCGATGATCGACGACGCGTTCGCCCAGCGCTGGCGGGAGATGTGCGCCGACGCCATCGACTGGGTGGCGCAGACGGTGCGGATGGCTCAACGCCAGGGTTATTCGACCGACGCGGACCCGGAGCTGGTCGGGTCGGCCATCGTCGCCATGCTCAACCACTTCACCTACGTCTGGCTGGTGGCCGGCGGCGACGTCGCGGGCCGCGAACTCGACGAAGAAGCAGCGATCAAGACGCTCACCGATACCTGGTATCGCTCGGTGAGCTGGCGCGACCAGGGTTCATGATCAAAGGAGCAATGCAGTGGCAGTAACCCGCGAATTCGTTTCGCTCACTTCGGCATCGGCGGGCGTGAACCCCGCCGGTTACCACCCGGCCCAAGGGTTGTACTGGACACCGGCCGGCGTCAAGCCGAAGGTGGCGGTGATCGCCAGCCACTACAACGTGGATTTCGCCGAGCACTACCTGGCGCCGCTCATCGCCGAACGCGGCTACGGCTTCTTGGGTTGGAACACCCGGTATCGCAGCGGCGAGTCGTTGTTCCTGCTCGAGCATGCCCTGCTCGATATCGCCGCCGGGGTGCAGTGGCTACGCGAACAGGCCGGCGTCGAGACGATCGTCTTGCTCGGCAACTCCGGCGGTGGATCGTTGATGGCCGCCTACCAGTCGCAGTCCGTGGACCCGCACATCACCACTGTCGGCGGAGGCCCGGTGCCCGACGCGGTCAACGCGCTGCCGCCCGGCGACCTCTACGTGTCCACCCAGGCCCACGCCGGGCGCCCGGAAGTACTGACCGCGTGGATCGACCCGTCGGTGACCGACGAGACCGACCCGCTGTCCTGCGACCCATCTCTGGACATGTACGCCGAGCAGAACACGCCGCCCTACACGCCGGAATTCATCGCCCGCTACCGCCAGGCCCAGCGCGACCGCAATGACCGGATCACCACGTGGGCGCAGGCCGAGCTGAAGCGGCTCAAGGCCGGCGGCACCTATGACCGCTCCTTCTCGGTGCACCGGGTGTGGGCCGACCCGCGTTACCTCGACGCCTCACTCGACCCGTCGGACCGTCCGCTGAACTCGTGCTACCTGGGTGACCCGCGGCGCGCCAACCGCGCACCGTACAACATCGCCGCGCACTGCACGCTGCGGACCTGGTTGTCTATGTGGAGCCTGCAGACGTCGTTCTGCCAGGGCGCTCCGCACCTGGGCCGGATCACGTTGCCCTCGTTGGTGATCCAGGGCACCGCGGATACCGGTGTCTTCCCGAGCGATGCCCACCACATCCACGACTCGTTGGCCAGCACCGACAAGCAACTGCATTTCATCCCCGGCGACCACTACCTGGAGCAGCCGACGGACAGCCGCACGATCTGCGCGGATCTGGTGGCGTCCTGGATCGCTGAACGCACCTGATGGGCACGCTCGACTTCGACTTCCGCGACCCGGAGCTGCACGTCGATCCGTTGACGTATCAGCGGCGGTTCGCCGAAGCCGAGCCGGTGCACCGCAACAGCCAGGGGCTGTGGGTGCTGACCCGCTACGCCGACGTACTGGCGATGCTGCGCGACGAGCGGGTCAGCACCGACCGGCGAAACCTGTACCGCAACAAGCTCGATCCTTCTCGTCCGTATCTGACCCACGTGGAACACAACCTGTTCTACCGCTCCGGTGACGATCACCGCCGGCTGCGGGCGCCGCTGTCGCGGGCGTTCACGCCGCGGGCGCTGGCCTCCTTCGAAGCCGAAGTCGCCACCCGGGCCCGGTCTTTGGCGGCGGGGCTGGACCCAGGGGGCTTCGACCTGGTGGCCGAGTTCGCCAAGCCATTGCCGCTGGGGGCAATCGCCACGCTGCTGGGGGTGCCCGACAGCGAACTGGACAACCTGGCGACCTGGTCGATGGCGCTGATCGGGGCTTTGGAACCGGCGGCATCTCGGACCGCGTTCGCTGCCGCGGACGACGCCGCCGCCGGAATGAAGGCTCTGCTCGCCGACCTGCTGGTGCTGCGCCGCGCTGATCCCGGCCATGACCTGCTGTCGGTGGTGGCCACCAGCGGGCTGCCGGTGTCCGACGACGAGCTGCTGCACAACGCCATCTTCTTGCTGTCAGCCGGGCACGACACCACCACCGCCGTGCTGACCGGGGCGGCCGAACTGCTGATCCAGGAGAAGGGGCAACGCGGCCTGCTGGCCGACTCCCCGCAGGCCGTTGACGAACTGGTCCGGATGATCAGCCCGGCCCTGATGATCTCCCGGGTGGCCAGCGCCCCGATCGAGATCGGTGAGAGCGTGATCGACACCGGCGCCCCGATCCTGCTCGGGCTGGCGGCCGCCAACCGGGACCCGGCGATGTTCCCCGACCCCGACCGCCTCGACCTGGCCCGGTCGCAGACCGGCCACCTGGGATTCGGGTTCGGCCCGCATGTCTGCCTGGGCGCGCCGTTGGCCCGCATGCAGATCCGGTTGGGCCTGCTCGCCCTGTTCGACCGGTTCCCCGAGTTGACCGCGCAGGCGCCACCGCACCGCGAGCCCAGCGCCGTGCTGACCAGCTATCGTTCCTATCCGCTGGCGGGTCACCGATAGCTGCGGATAATCAGGGCATGACCAATTTCCAGAGAGCGATCCTGGCCGGCGGCTGCTTCTGGGGCATGCAGGACCTGATCCGCAAGCAGCCCGGCGTGGTGAGCACCCGAGTCGGCTACACCGGCGACCCCAATGTCCCGAATGCCACCTACCGCAATCACGGCACCCATGCCGAGGCCATCGAGATCACCTACGACCCCACGGCGACCGACTACCGCAGCCTGCTGGAGTTCTTCTTCGCCATCCACGACCCGACCACGCGTAACCGGCAGGGCAACGACATCGGAACCAGTTACCGCTCGGCGATCTTCTACCTCGACGACGAGCAGCGCCAGGTCGCGCTGGACACCATCGCCGACGTGGAGGCCTCCGGCCGCTGGCCGGGCAAGGTGGTGACCGAGGTGACCCCCGCCGGGGATTTCTGGCAGGCCGAACCCGAGCATCAGGATTACCTGGAGCGGTTCCCGAGCGGCTACACCTGCCACTACATCCGGCCGAACTGGCAGCTGCAACCGCAGCGCTAGCCGGGATCAGTCCCGGCGGCGCACCGTGATCCGACCGCCCTTCTTGGGCGTGAAGGCCACGCCGCGGGAGTGGTACTTCTCTGCGGGCGCTGTGGTGGGCTCGATGGTCAAGCGCTCCAACACCGTCCGCAACACCACATCCATCTCCAGGTTCGCAAAGGTCGAGCCGGGGCAGCGTCGGGTGCCGCCGCCATACGGCATCCACTCGAACGCCGACGGGCTGCCGTTGATGTAGCGCTTGGGGTCGAATCCCTGTGAATCATCGAACGCGGCGCGGTTCTGGTGCACCTGGTTGATGGCGACGATCACCGAGAATCCGCGCGGAATCACCCACTCGCCGATCTGGATGCTGGGCGCATAAACATGCCGTCCGGAGAAGTCGATCACGGTGCGCACCCGCTGCACTTCGCGAATCGTGGCGCGTCGCAACGTGTTCCCACCAGCGTCCGCCTCGGCGGTCAGTTCGTCGAGCAGTTGTGGGTAGCGGCTCAGCCGCTCGAAGACCCAGGCCATGGTCGATGCCGTGGTCTCATGCCCGGCAGCTAACAGGGTCAGCAGCTCGTCGCCGATCTCCTGGCGAGTCATGGTCGTACCGTCTTCGTGGTTGCTGCTCAGCAGCAGGGTCAGCACGTCGGATCGGTTCTCGAAATCAGGGTCGGCTCGCACATCGGCGATCAGCTTGTCCAGGATGACGTCGTAGTGGGCACGCCATGCCTCCAGGCGGCCCCACGGGGTGAACCGACCGTACCGGCGAATCGGAATCGGCAAGGCCGCGAGCCGAGAGCCCAACGTAACCCACTTGGGCAGGAGCGCCCGCAGCTGATCCAGTTCAGCGCCTTCGGCTCCAAAGATGGTCCGCAGGATGACGTTCAGGGTGATCCGGTTCATCGGACCGAAGGTCTCGAAGGGCTTTCCGGTGGGCCAGCCGGCGATCTCGCGCAGGGTCTCCTCGACGATGATCTGCTCGTAGGCGCGCACGCTCTTGCCGTGGAACGGCGGGCTCAGCAAGTTGCGCCGGCGCCGATGCGCCGCGCCGTCGAGCGCGAACACCGAACCCGAGCCGAGTACCCGCGACAGGTTGGGCTGGATGTTGCCCAGATCTTCTGGGTTGGTCAGCATTACCTGCCGGACCAGGTCGGGGTCGGTGACGATGACGGTCGGCCCGAACATCGGGACCGCGACGGTGAAGGCCGCGCCGTATTTACCGGTCAGGCGTTGCAGCACCCGGCGCCGGGACAGGATGAACAGCACTCCCGCGATCAACTTGAACCCCCGCGCGCCGGGCGGCAGGTTGATCGCCGGTGAATCCGGGGTCTCGACGGTGTCCGCGGCCGCGCTGGCCATCGTGTGGGTCATGCGACGCCTCCCGACGTGAGATTTGGTACCGATGCGTACCAATGCTTGCGAGACACGGTACTCTTAAGTACCAACAAGTGGCAAGGCTCACGCGCAGGGAGGTGCGGCGATGACGGTGCCTGCAGTCGATACCCCGGCGGCCAACGCTGCCGACCCCTACCGGCACCGATTGCTCGACGGGCTGGCCGATTCGATCGCCGAGCGCGGCTACCGGGCCAGCACCGTCGCCGAGATTGTGCGCGCGGCCCGCACCTCCAAACGCACCTTCTATGACCACTTCGCCAGCAAGGAAGAGTGCCTCCTGGAACTGCTGCGGGTGGACAACGAGGAGTTGGCGCTGCGAATCCGGGCCGAAGTGGATCCCCAGTCCGATTGGCAGGTGCAGATCCGCCAAGCCGTGCAGGCGTATGTCGCCCAGATCCGGGCGCGCCCGGCTATCACGCTGAGTTGGATCCGCGACATGCCGTCACTGGGCGAGGTGGCCCGGCCGGCCCAGCGTCGCGGTCTGGAGCTGATGTCGAACCTGCTGATCGAACTCAGCGGCAGTCCCGGGTTTCGCCGGGCGAATCTGCCGGCGTTGAGTCCGGCACTGGCGGTGATTCTGCTGGGCGGCCTGCGAGAGCTGACTGCGCTGGCCGTCGAAGACGGCAAAGACATCGGCGTCATCACCGAGCCGGCCATCGACGCGTCGATTGCGCTGCTGGGCCCCCGGGCCTGACTCAGTTCCAGGGCAGCGCCAGTTTGCAGATCTTGCGGACCACGCTGCCGAACTGCTTGAGCAGCGGGCCGGTGTTGTACGGCACGCCATAGCGCTCGCAGATTTCCCGCACCTGCGGCGCGATTTCGGCGTAGCGGTGCGCCGGCAGGTCGGGGAAGAGGTGGTGCTCCACCTGGAACGACAGGTTGCCGCTGAAGATGTGGAACCACTTGCCGCCGGTGAGGTTCGCCGAGCCGAGGATCTGGCGGTAGTACCACATCCCGCGGGACTCGTTCTCGGTCTCTTCAACGGTGAACTCCTGTGTGCCGTCAGGGAAATGCCCGCAGAAGATGATCGTGTAAGACCACACGTTGCGCATCAGGTTGGCGGTCATGTTGCCGGCGAACACCAGTGGTGCGAACGGCCCGGCCAGCAGGGGGAAGGCGACATAGTCTTTGAGGGTCTGGCGACGAACCTTCTGCCAGGTCTCAAGCAGCATCTCCTTCTTGTCGGCGAATCCGATCTCGCCGGCCCGGATGCGTTCGGTCTCCAGCTCGTGCACCGCCACGCCGTACTGGAACAGCACCATCAGTAGGAAGGCGTAGAGCGGGTTACCGAGGAAGTAGGGCTCCCAGGGTTGTTTGTCGCTCATGCGCAGGATGCCGTAGCCCACATCGCGGTCCATGCCGACGATGTTGGTGTGGGTGTGGTGCATGTAGTTGTGCGAGTGCCGCCACTGGTCGGCTGGGCAGGCGTTGTCCCACTCGAAGTCCCTGCCGTACAACGCCGGTTCGCCCATCCAGTCGTACTGGCCGTGCATGACGTTGTGGCCGATCTCCATGTTGTCGAGGATCTTCGACAAGCCCAGCATCACCGTGCCGGCCAGCCAGGCCGGCGGGATGATGCTGAAGAACAGCAGGGCGCGCCCGCCGACCTCCAAGGTGCGCTGCGCCTTGATCATCCGATGGATGTAGTCGGCGTCGCGCTCGCCGAGGTCGTCCAGGACGCGCTGGCGGAGGGCATCGAGCTCGGCACCAAATGCATCGAGGTTCGCCGGCAGATCTGAGCGCTTGAGAACCTGCGACTGTTCGAGCGCCCGCGGCTGCTCGGTCTGCGGCTGCTCGAGAACTGACTGAGTCATGATTGGCTCCTTTCGTTTTCTACAAATCGATTTCGACGTCGCCGACGGGCACCGACACGCAGATCTGGATGTCTTCGCTCTCGGCGGTGGAGATCGCGCCGGTGATCAGGTTTCGCACCGCGCCACCGGTTTTTCGGCATGTGCAGCTGTGGCAGATGCCCATCCGGCATCCGCTGGCCGGTTGTAGGCCGGCCGCTTCGGCCTGCTCCAACAGAGTCCTGCCGTCGTCGACCACCGAGACGGTGCTGCCGAGGAAGCTCACCTGGCCACCGGAAGGGTCGGCCGGAGCAGTGAAGACCGGGGGCACGAAGCTCTCTGAGATTGCGTCGGGGCACTGCTCGCGCACGGCCGCCACCAGCGCCGGCGGCCCGCACACGTACACCGCTTCGGGGTTCGGCATAGCGGCCTGAAGATGCTCGGCGCCGAAATAGCCCTGCAGGTCGCCGTATGCGGGGGTGCGGGTGTAGCCGTGCAGCACGCGCAACCGCGACATCTCGGCAAGTTCGTCGTGGTAGCAGGCCTCTTCGCGGCTGCGGGCGTAGTGGATGAATGTCACCCGGCCGTCGTAGCGTTCGGCGATCAATGTGCGCAGCATCGACATCACCGGGGTGATACCGCTTCCGCCGGAGACCAGCAGGATGCTCCGGGGACGAATGGCCGGGAGCACGAAGTCGCCGCCGACCTTCTCCAGTCCGAGCACCAGGCCGGGCTGGGCGTTGCGGAAGAGGTGCTCGGAGACCAGTCCCCCTTCGTGGCGGCCGATGGTGAGCTCGAGGAGCCGTTGGCCTTCTGCGCTTGCCGGCGAGTAGCACCGGGTGCGCCGGCGCCCGTCGATGTCGACGGACAGGTTGATGTGTTGTCCCGCCTTGAAGCCGGGAAATGCGTCGTTGGGTTCCAGCAGCAGGGTCACGCTGCGCGGGGTGGAGCGCCGGACCGCGACGACCCGGGCACGGGCGTCGTTCTGGGTCCACGTCGGCGACACCAACTCGGTGTAACGGTCGACCCCGTGGGGACCGGTGAGCAGATCGACCAGGCTCGAGCCCAGTACCCGCCGCGTCAAAGTTTGAGTGAACATATGTACACAGTGAACACTTGTTCACGACGAGTCAAGGGCTATTTGCCCGCTGTGTTACGCTTCACAACAGTGAACAGTCGTACGCCGAATTCACGGTCCGGGCGCACGCGGCCACCGCGGCCCGAACGGCCTCCCCGTCCCGAACGCACGCCCCGCCCAGAACGGCCGGAGCGCGTTTCGCGTGAGGAACGCAAGGAAGCCACCCGTCGCGCGATCATCAACGCGGCGCTCACCCTGCTGGACGAACGCAGCTTCAGCGCCCTGAGCCTGCGCGAGGTGACGCGCGCCGCCCACATCGTTCCCGCCGCGTTCTACCGGCATTTCGAGTCGATGGATGCCCTGGGCCTGGTGCTCATCGACGAATCGTTTCGGGCGCTGCGCGAGACGCTGCGCGATGCCCGGACCGGCGGGGTGGACCCCAGCCGGGTCATCGAGTCCTCGGTGGAGGTCCTGGTCAACAGCGTGGCCTCCCGCCACGAATATTGGCGATTCATCAACCGGGAACGTTTCAGCGGCATGACCGTGCTGCGCTATGCGATCCGTACCGAGATCCGGCTGATCACTTCGGAGCTGGCCACGGATCTGGCGCGTTTCCCCGGGTTCAACGCTTGGAGCGCCGAGGATCTCAACGTCCTGGCGGGTCTGTTCGTCAACGCGATGATCGTCACCGCGGAGGCCATCGAGGACGCCCCCGACGCCGAGACGCTCGCCGAGATCAAAAACGTTGCCGTCAAACAACTCCGGATGATCGCGGTCGCCGCAGGCGGCTGGCGCAGCAAGCCTTGAGCGGTGGACCCCGCCGCGCGGAATACCCCCGGGAAGCTGGCCGACATCACCGGCCCCGGGATCACCGATCGGTGGGGCGTGACGTGCGCGGACCTGGGCGCCTCTGTATTGGCCTCTGACGGCACCCTGGTGTCGGTGTTCGGCGACACCTTCGCCGGCGAGCGGGTTGGCCAGGGTGATTGGCGATCCCCGGTGATCCTGATCGGTACCGGCGACGCCGCCCATCGGGTGCGCTACCGGCGAGCCGGCGGCCCTGACGCGCACTATGCGCGCCAGCTGTGGCACTACCGGCACCGCCAACCGGCCTCCCGGCTGGACCGCTATGCCATCAGCACCGTGATCCCGTCGGATCTGCTGCGGGTGGAGCAGATGCTCTACCTGCACGCGATCGTCAACCGCGGGTTCGGCAAGGTGGCATGGACCGAGATCTGGCAATCGGCCGACAACGGAATCACCTGGCACAACATGGGGGCGCGGTTCCCCGCGCGGCTGCATCGCGGGTACGCCCAGTGCTGGTCGTGGGACTATGACCCCGGCGACGGTTGGGTGTATGTGGTCTCGACCGGTTTCCAGCGCGACAAAGGCGTCATCCTGCAAAGGGTGCGTCCGGCACACCTTGGGGATCCGAGCAAATACTCGGGCTGGGGCTACCGGGGCGAGCGCCGGGCCTGGGGCCAAGCCCCGGTGCCGATCACCCCGCCGGGTGAGACATGGGGCGAACTGTCGCTGCGACGGCTGGCGCCCGAAACCTGGGTGCTCGGCGGGTTCGTATCGTCGCGCTACGCCCTGGGTTACCGAGTCCTGGAATCCCCCACCGCCGACCTGACCGGGACTGCGCTGCAGCGCCCGCTGCTTGGGAGCAGTTGGGACGACGAGGATCACGCACGAGGCCGAGTCGCCCAGCTCTACGGCGGCTATGTGCTGCCCGGCTCCCGGGTGGACCGCACCGGCGGAGTGGGCCTGTTGGTGTCGCAGTGGAACACCGCGCACGGCTGGCCATACCGGGTGATGCAGTTTCGCACGACGTTGCGCAGCGGCGAGAAAATTCTCTAACCCGGAGCCCGACTACAGCGCCGCACCTGGACGGTTAACCCGGATTCCTCAGTAACTTTCTGGGTAAATGAGCAAATTGCCCCATAAAGCTGAATTTTTCCTGGGGATCAGCTGCTAGGCTTGCCGCCCAGTGGTCCACGTAACTCCGGCGAGGGAAATCGATCGTGACAAAGGTGAAGCAGTTTCTGTGCGGTGCGGCCGTCGCAAGCCTGGTTGCCGGAACAGGCGCGGCCGTAGGGACCCAGGTAGGTCTTTCGACGGTGACCGCCGACTGGATGCTTACCGCTGAGCACGTGTTGCTGATCGGCCTCGACGGCGTCAACCTCGCCAAGGTGCTGGAATACGCCTACAACGACGACAGCGGCTTCAAGACGGCGATGGACCAGGGCATCACCGGCACCGCGAGTCTGACCAACCACACCACACTCTCCGGGCCGTCGTGGTCGACGATCCTCACCGGCGTGTGGGACGACAAGCACGGGGTCTACAACAACCTGTTCCGACCCGAGCCCTACAACGCGTGGCCGTCGGTGTTCAACCTGATCGAGTACCACAAGCCGGAGATCGATACCACGATTATCAGCAACTGGGATTACCTCAACCAGTTGGCCGACGCCGGCAAATACTCGGTCGACAACAACATCTTCGTCCCGGCCGGGGACAGCGCCGCCCAAAGCGACGAGATGGTCACCGCGCTGACCATCGCCCAGATCCTCGGCACGGCGGACAACCCCGATGACATCTCGAGTTTCCTGTTCTCCTACCAGTCGCAGGGCGACCACGCCGGGCACTCGTTCGCCAGCGGGTCGGAAGAATACATGCAGGCCATCATCAATCTCGGGGCCAACATCCAACAGATCCTGGCCGCGATCGCGCAGGTGCAGGCAATAACCGGCGACGACTGGTCGATCATCGTCACCACCGACCACGGCCACCAGGAGACGGTGACCCTGCCCGGTCTCAGCATGGGCCACGGCCTCCAGTCACCCAACGAGACAACCTCGTTCGTCATCTTCGATCAGGCCGGCGATCACGCGACCGACGGCAGCCAGAACCTGAACTACTCGCTGGCCGACATCACGCCCACCATCTTGTCGCTGTTCGGCATCCCGCTGCGCTCGGACTTCGACGGTGCCTCAATGGCATTCGACCCGACCGTCCTGAACGGCCACGTCACGCCCGTCGATCTCAAGCAGGCGCTCACCGACGCCATCGCGATGTACGGCTATCCGAACATCGGCAACGACATCACGCTGGCCATCCGGACTCTGGCCGGGTCCGTGCCGTACTTCATCGACAAGTTCATGACCCAGATCGACACCTTCCTGCAGTCGATCGCCGACCAGGACATCTTCCTGATCAGCGGGCTGGCCGAAGTCGCCCAGCAGATCAACGGTTTCTTCGGCGGCCTGACAGTGGACGTGACCAACACGCTGGCAATGGGAGTCACGCATCTGCTCGGTTCGGGCGTGATCGCACCCGACGACGCGCCGCTGCCGCTACCGGGCAGCGCCGAGTTCTCCGACCTGTCTGCGCTGCTCGACGTCAACGCCCTGCTGGGCTGATCCGCCGAAGCCGCCGGCAGCCACACCAACTACTTCAGCGAGGAGACCCGACCGTGACGAAGGTGAAGCAGTTTCTGTGCGCTACGGCCGTCGCCAGCCTGGTTGCTGGAACGGGAGCCGCGGCAGTAGGGACGCAACTGGGCCTGTCAGCCGTGACCGCCGAGTGGATGCTCGCCGCCGAGCACGTGCTGCTGCTCGGCACCGACGGCACCAACCTGGACAAGATCCTGGAGTACGCCTACAACGACGACAGCGGCTTCAAGATGCTGATGGACCGGGGCGTCACCGCGGCCACCACCATCGCGGGTCATATGACGATGTCCACACCATCGTGGTCGACCATCCTCACCGGTGTCTGGGACGACAAGCATGGCGTGGTCAGCAACGTCTACCGGCCCGAGCCGTACACGACCTGGCCGTCGGTGTTCAACCTGATCGAGTACTTCAAGCCTGAGGTCGACACCACCGTGATCTCCGGTCGGGGCCTGTTCACCGAGATCGCCTCGACGGGCAACTACCCGGCCGACAACATCATCGGCATCTCCGGTGGCTCCACCTCAGCGGAGATGGACGCGCTGGTCACGCAGGAGACCGTCGCGCGGATCCTCGCGACCACGAACAACCCGAACCTCGACACCTTCATGTTCTCCTACCAGTCGCAGGTCGACCATGCCGGGCACTCCTATGGCGGCGGGTCGGAGGAGTACCGCGACGCCGTCATCAACGTCGGGGCCAACTGGAAGGAAATCCTGGAGGCCGTCGCCGCCGCCGAGGCGGCCACCGGTGACAAATGGACGATCATCGCGGTCACCGATCACGGGCACCAGCAGAACCCGGACCTGTTCGGATTCAGCCTCGGCCACGGCTTCCAATCACCCAACGAGACATCAAGCTTCGTCATGTTGTCGCTGGCCGGGAACGAAGCCCAGGCCGGCGGGCAGAGCTTGGCCTACCAGACCATCGACATCACCCCGACCATCTTGCAGGCCTTCGGCATCCCGATGCGCTCAGACTTCGACGGCACCCCGATGCAGCTCAACCCCGACCTGCTCAACAGTGTGGTGTTCCCCGCCGACCTCAAGCAGGCCCTCACCGACGCGATCCACAGCTACGGCTACCCGAACATCGGCATCGACGTCATGCTGAGCATCCGGGCGCTGGCGGGCGGGGCCGGCTACTTCCTGGAGAACTACGCACTGCCGCCCATCCTCAACTACCTGCAGTCGATCGTCGACCAGGACATCTTCCTGATCAGCGGGCTCGCCGAGGGCGCCCAGTGGGTGCTCAAGACCGTCGGTGACGCCACGGCCGACGTACTCACCGATATCGGCAGGGTGGTCGCGTACTTCACCGGGGCCGGCGTCATCCCGCCGAACGACGCGCCGCTGCCGCTGCCGGGCGCCGCTGAGTTCACCGGATCGCTGGAGGCCTTGCTGGCTGACCATGCCTTTAGCGCCCCCGACCTGGGCGCCTCGGAACTTCCGCTGCTCGACGTAGATGCCCTGCCGAGCTGATACAGCCGCGCTTACGTGCGTCGCGCCGGGTGAAATAACCCGCTGACCTCCTCAGCAACACCCTGCTCAAATGAGCGATTCTGGGCAGAAAGCTGAGTTTTCGCTGGGTAACTGCTAGTCTTGCGCCCAATTGGCTGGCCCAACTCGACGAGGGAATCCGATCGTGACAACAATCAAGAAGTTCCTCAGTGGTGTGGCCGTCGCCGGCCTGGTTGCCGGGACAGGAGCCGCCGTCGGGTCGCCGGCGGGGCTGTCCGCAACGACGGCCGACTGGCTGCTGGCCGCCGAGCATGTGCTGCTGATCGGGACCGACGGCACCAACCTCTCCAAGATCCTGGAATACGCCTACGACAGCGGTTTCAAGACCGCGATGGACCAGGGCATCACCGGGGCCGCAACCGAGGTCAACCACACCACGATCTCCGGCCCGTCGTGGTCGACGATCCTCACCGGGGTGTGGGACGACAAGCACGGCGTGATCAACAACGTGTTCGAGTCCGACCCGTACGACAAGTGGCCGACGGTGTTCAACCTGCTCGAATACCACAACCCGAACATCGAGACGTCGGTGATCGCCGACTGGGACTACATCAACGACATCGGCGCCGCCGGCGGCTACGGAGCCGACAACAACCTGTTCGTGCCGTTCCAGAACAGCTGGGCCGACACCGACGCGGAGGTCACCGCGCAGACCATCGCCCAGATTCTGGCGACCACGACCAACCCCAACATCGACACCTTCATGTTCTCCTACCAGGTGCAGGCCGACGAGGCCGGACACGAGTTCGGCGGGGGGTCGGACGAGTACATGCAGGCCGTCATCAACGTCGGCAACAACATTCAAGCGATCTTGGCCGCAGTCGCGGCGGCCGAGGCGGCCACCGGCGATGAGTGGTCCATCATCATCACCACCGACCACGGCCACCAGCAGTCGCTGGGCTTCGGGCACGGCTTCCAATCGCCCAACGAGACAACGCAGTTCGTCATCTTCGATCAGGCCGGCGACCACGCCACCGACGGCAGCCAGAACCTGAACTACTCGATCGCCGACATCACGCCCACCATCTTGTCGCTGTTCGGCGTCCCGATGCGCTCGGACTTCGACGGTGTCTCGATGGCGTTCGACCCGACCGTTTTGAACGGCATCGTCACGCCGGTCGACCTCAAGCAGGCGCTCACCGACGCGATCGCGATGTACGGCTACCCGAACATCGGCAACGACCTCGCCCTGGGCCTCCGCACCGTAATCGCCACGGTCCCTTACGTAATCAACGGCTGGGTAGCCGACATCGACAAGTTCCTGCAGGGGATCGTCGATCAGGACATCTTCCTGATCAGCGGACTGGCCCAGTTCGCCCAGGAGATCAACGACTTCTTCGGTGGTCTGTCGGTGGACGCACTCCAACTGGTGGCACACGGCGTCGGCTACCTGACGGGATCGGGCGTCATCGCTCCGACCGACGCGCCGCTGCCGCCGCCTCCGGGAGGCTCCGAGGCCACCATCATCGATTCCCTGTTGGCCGGCCACAGCTTCTCGGCGCCCGATCTCGGCGACTCCGACCTGTCGGGGCTGCTCGACGCGCTGGTGGGCTGATAGCCCTTCGCACGCCGCTATGCCGCCAGGTCAGGGACCTGGCGGCATCGGTGTTTCGGCCGGAAGCCGCTGCGCTAACGTCGCGGTAGTTACCTCACACCGCGGGACCCGGACCCGTTCTCGATCCCTGTTGAACAAAGGAGCGGCGAAACCGTGAAGACCCCCATCTGCGAGCAGTACGGCATCGACTTCCCGCTTTTCGCCTTCAGCCACTGCCGTGACGTGGTTGCCGCAGTGACCAATGCGGGCGGGTTCGGCGTGCTCGGCGGCGCCGCTTACACCCCTGAGCAGTTGGATCAGGAACTGACCTGGATCGACGAGCAGGTCAAGGGAAAGCCCTACGGTATCGACATCATCGTGCCCGCCAAATTCGAAGGCAAGGGCGAGAACCTCTCCGGCCGGCAACTGTCCGACCGGATCCCCGATGAGTACAAGGCCTTCATCGCAGACCTGCTGGCGCAGCATGACATTGAGCCCGACGAGAAGCCCCGGCTGGGATCCGCCATGCTCGCCGGTAGCAACGGCGAGCAACTGCTCGAAGTCGCCGTCGCCCATCCCATCCGCATGATGGCCAACGCGCTGGGCGTTCCGCCGGATTACATGATCAAGTCCGGCAAGGACCACGACATCCCGGTCGCAGCGCTCGTGGGCGCCAAGGAGCACGCCCTCAAGCAGGTGGCGCAAGGCGTAGATCTGATCGTCGCTCAGGGCACCGAGGCGGGCGGACACTGCGGCGAGGTCTCCACGCTGGTGGTCGTTCCCGAAGTCATCGAAGCCATCGACAACGCCGTGCCCGTGCTTGCCGCCGGCGGGATCGTCACCGGTCGGCAGATGGCGGCCTGCGTGGCTTTGGGCGCCGCCGGCGCGTGGACAGGTTCGGTGTGGCTCACCACCGAGGAGGCCGAAACAGCTCCGCACACCGTGCAGAAGATGCTCGCGGCCACCTCCCGCGACACCATTCGCTCCACCGGACGCACCGGCAAGCCCGCACGCCAACTGATCTCCGATTGGACCGACGCATGGCGGCCCAACGACACCGGCCACCCGACCTTGCCGCTACCGCTGCAGTCGATGATCGCCGAACCCACACTGCGTCGCATCGACAAGCTGGCCGCCACCGGACACGCTGGGGCCCAGGCCCTGTCCACCTATTTCGTCGGCCAGGGCGTCGGGCTGATGAACAAGGTGAAACCCGCGCGCGACGTCGTGTTCGAGTTCGTCGAGGACTACATCGCCGCCGCTGAACGACTCGGCGGCTCGGTCAGCGACTGATCCTCGTTTGTCCGTCGCTGGTCGACTTCGCGGGTAGCTTGTCGTCCGTGACCGGACGCGTGATCATCCTGACCGGCCCACCCGGGTCGGGAAAGTCAACGCTCGCCTCGAAGCTTGCCTGCGGTTATGACAAGGGCGTTCATCTGCACACGGACGACTTCTGGCACTACATCGTGTCGGGCGCGATACCCCCTTACGATCCCGCCTCTGACGCGCAGAACCAGACTGTCATGGACGTGATCGCGGGTGCCGCCTACACCTATGCACTCGGCGGCTTCGCCACCGTGATCGACGGAATCATTGGGCCGTGGATGCTCGACCACTTCCGAATCCGAGCAATGCAGCACCAGAACCTGCCGCTCGACTACGTGGTCCTGCGACCGCAGCGCGCCATCACACTGAAACGGGCCCAGGCCCGAACCGCGCCGAGCGCCCTCATCGACGAGGGGCCGATCCTCGCGATGTGGGACCAATTCTCCGACCTCGGCGAGTTCGACAACCATGTACTCGACACCTCGAGCGAAGGGGAGGAGCACAGTTCCCGCCGGGTGGCGGAAGCTATCCGTGATGGCCGCTTCCGCTTATTTGCCACCTAGCGCCTTGCGCTCCCGCGCCCCTAGGGGGTCTGCGGCTCCCGCCACATCTTCCACAGCGTCGGCCCACCGTTGGGGACGTTGATCTCGCCGATCACCCGGAAGCCGAAACGCTCGTAGTACGGCACGTTTTCGTGCTTGCTGGACTCCAGATAGGCCGGGCAGAGTTCGGCATCGCAGCGATCGAGCCGCGGTTGCATGACGGCCTGTCCGAAGCCGCGCCCCCGCACCGACGGGTCGCTGCCGATCACCGCCAGATACCAGTGCGGCTCTTCGGGGTGGTTGGCATCCAACAGGTCTGTCAGCGTGCGGCCTTGGGTAAGCCGGAAGCCGAAGGACCGGAACAACGACGGCACCATGCGCAGCTGCGACCAGATCGACTGCTTCCAGCGGTTGGGCGGGTCCCACAGTGCAGCCGCCCCGACGACTGCGCCGTCGTCGGCCACCTCGACGCCACCGCCCGCCAGGTGATGAACCCGCGTGGAGGTGCCGAAGAACGTCGTCAACTGCTCGGTGCGGGCCTCGTCGTCGGGCAGCAGCCACATCGATACTGGGTCGTCGTAGAACGCGCGCCCCAACGCCTGCGCCAACGAGGGGATGTCCGATTTCAACGCGGGCCGCGAGTCGATTGCCATGGGGCTAGGTTAATGCGTCGCATTCGGGCGGCGTGCAGAGCAAGATCAGCGGCTATGAGCACGCTGCTGTGGGACCAGCACACTTGCCTGCCGTTGCAGGACGGCGCCGAGGTGGCCCCGCTGACCCGCTACCAGCACTCCGGCGGGGCACTGCTGTCGGTGAACGCGGGCTACGCCCCACAGCGCTTGGCCGACACTTTGGCCCTGCTGCGGCATTTTCTCCGCGCCATCGACGCCCACCCAGGCCTGACGGTGGCAGCCGGACTGGACGACGTCGACGCGATCACCCGTGCCGGCGGAATCGCGGTGGTGTTCGACCTGGAGGACTCCAACCCACTCGACGACGACTTGAGCAACCTAGCCCTGCTGGCCGAGCTTGGGGTCCGTACGTTGTTGCCCACCTACAACCACGCCAACCGTGCCGGTAGCGGCTGCTTGGACGCCGTGGACTCCGGACTGACCGCGTGGGGCCGCGCGATCGTGGCCGAGATGAACGCCGTGGGCATGGTTCCCGACGGCTCACACTGCAGCGCCCGCACCGGCCTGGATATGTGTGCTGTTTCGACCGGCCCGGTCGTCTACAGCCATTCGTGTATGCGGGCCCTGTGGGATCACCCACGCAACATCACCGACGATCAGGCCCGTGCGTGTGCGGCCACCGGTGGTGTAGTCGGCATCACCGCAGTGGGAATCTTCCTGGGCCCCAACACTCCAACCCTCGACGCGGCAGCACACCACCTGGAATACGCGGTCGAGCTAGTCGGTATCGAGCACGTCGGCGTCAGCACCGACTACTCCTTCGACCACGCCGACTTCAATGCCGAGCTGCTCGCCAACCCGCAGCTGTTCGACGAGAGCTACACCCGCTGGGGCCCGATCCAGTGGATGCCTCCGGAGACCTGGCTGGGCCTGCGCGATCACCTGTCGGACCGGGGCTGGGCTGTCGCCGACATCAATGCCGTGCTCGGCGGCAACTTCCACCGGGTGGCACGCGAGACTTGGCCGACCTAGGTCTTGCTTTGTGCGTTGATGAAAGGCTTTATGGTGCTGACGAATTCGGCTGGCTTCTCGAGTAAGGGACTGTGGCCTGATCCGGCGATGACGATCGGCTGCAGTCCGGCCTGGCGGTAGCGGTCGACGTTCTGGGCGGTCGGGGTCAGCACATCACTGTCACCCCACACCACCAGCACCGGCTTGCCCAGACCCGCCAAGCGGTCGGCCACCGCCCGCTCTTCATTGATCTGGCCCGCCGTCTTGGCGTCACACAATGCGTTGTGGGTCATCCGTTTCAACGAACGGTAGGCCAATGCGGGAACCGGGAAGTCGGCGTCGAAGCCGGTCTGCAGCGAGCTCTTGTCGACGGCGTCGAGGCCGCGCAACTTGTCCACCGCGGCACCGAGCACCGGCCAACACACCGCGTTGCCCAGCGCGGGCATGGCGGTCATCCCCAACGCCGCGGGGGTGTCGGAGACGATCACCCGGTCCACCAGGTCCGGTGCGCTCTCGGCCAGCGCAGTGGCCACCGTCCCACCCATCGAATGCCCCACCAGCACCGCATGGTGTACGCCCAAGGCGTCGAGCGCTTGGTGCACGGCGGTTGCCTGGCCCTCGGCGCTGTAGGGGGCGGCGTCGCTCGGGGCCTCCGACCCGCCGTGGCCGACCAGATCGATCGCGATTACCCGGGCGCCCTGCGCCAGTGCCGGCGCCACCGCCTCCCACCACTGGATCGACGCCGAATACCCGTGCAACAACACGATGGCCCGATCGCCACCCGCGCCGTACTCGCGCACATTGAGATCCGGGCCGGGCAGCTCCAGCACCCGCCCCCCGCCGAACGGTTCGGCAGCGCGTGCAATGCGGTCGGTGACCACCGCATTGACCAGCAATGCGACCAGGACGAGCGTGAAGACCAAAGCGGCCAGGCGTTTACCCACCCGCAGACGGTATCTCGGGCCTAGCCTGAATCGAGGCCGAACTACAGGAGGTAGCCGTGAGCGACCACGACATTCGGATGATCGTCTTGTCCACCGACGACCTGGACGAATCGATCAAGTTCTACAGCGAGACCTTGGGCATGCCGCTGAAGTTTCGCGACGGTGCGCACTTCGCCGCCCTCGACGGCGGATCGGTGACACTGGCGCTGGCGACCGCGGTGGACCACCCCATCCACGGACAGGTGGTGGTCGGCATCAAGACCGACGACGTCGACGGTGCGGCGAAAGCTATCGAGGCCAGTGGGGGCGGAATCGTGAAGGGCCCCTACGACGACGCGCACGAGCGCCGGGCGGTGGTCTACGACAACAAGGGCAATGGGCTGGTGTTCTATAAGCCGTTGGGGCGGTAGGGGTCAGCGCGGCCGAGCGCGACCGGTCCCCTAGCTAACAGGTTGTCTTGCTCTGGGTTCGCCCCCATTGCGAGGCAACGATCTAGGGGCCTAGTGCCTGGTTGAGGTCTACCATCCGGAAGGTGACCATGACACCACCTCCTTGGCCCACACCGCCTCCCGCCCCGCCACCCCGGCGATCCACTGCGGTATTCGCGGCGCTTGCTGCATTGCTGTCAGTCGCCGCGTTGGTCGTGGCGATCATTTCGCTAACCCGCTCAGCCGACGCGTCAACGCCGCATTACACGGCGGCGCAGCAAGCCGACGCGAAGAAGCGTCTCTGTGACAGTTACAAGCTGGCAGCTCATGCGGAACACATTGAGACGAACACGCCCAACAACTTTGCGCTCGCGCGTCTCTCCGCAACCAATGGTGCCCTGATCCTCGAGACGGCTGCGGCAGACCCCGCCCTAGAACCTGAGTACCGCGACGCTGCCCGCGATCTCGCACGCGCCTACCAAACTCTAGTAGCGGTTGCCACGGGTAAAGAGGGGGACGACCCGGCGCTCGGAGCAGCGATCAACGACGCAAACGCCAAAACTCGCGTGATGCATGAGCTCTGCGGCGATTAGTCACCTTCTACAAGCGGTGAACGTCGGTTGAAGCCACTCCGATGCTGCGCCATCGAGTCAAACAGCTGGCTAGCAGGACCACCTTTTCCGAGTCGTACATCGCGACCACTCCCCACTGGAACAGCGACCAGGGCTTCCTCCGGCGCCAGATAACGCGCTGCCCCTGCCATTACGTTCAGGCCCGGGGACATCCGCCTGCCGACCGAACGCAGTCTCAATCAGGATGTAAACGTGAAATCGCGTTGAGGGCTACCATCCGCAATGTGACCATGCCATCACCCTCCTGGCCGGCGCCTCCCACCGGTCAACCGCGCCGTCGGTCTGCCCTAGTGGTTGCGGCACTTGGCGCCTTGTTGGGTATCGGCTCGATGCTCCTGGCAATAGTGGCATTCACTCGAGCCCCGGCCAGCCCGACCTATTCGACGGCCCAAAAGACGGCCGCCAAGACCGACTTATGTGGTCAGTTCAAACCGGCCATGGACGCTGTCCATATCGAGACCAACGGACCCGACGCAGGCTTCGGACGTATCGCCTTGGTAAACGGGGCCCTAATCCTTGAAGGCGCCTCGTCAGACCCCGCATTGGATCCAAACCTCCGTGATGTCGCCAAGGCAGTGGTGCTGACGTACAAAGACTTGGTCGTTGAGTCCACCCTTAGCAGCGCGGGCAAGTCACCATTCGATAATGCCGTCGATGCCGTGAACGCCAAAGAACATGTTTTGAAGGATTTATGCAGTGACTGATCTGCCCACTGACCTACCGCCGGGTAAATGGTCGTCTTACTTGGTAGGTGTGTGGTGGCCCGGCCCCCCGACCAGACCCGAGCAAGGGGTCCAGCACTGGTCAAGTCAATCCAGTGCCAAAGAAAATGAGGCTATCGAACTTCGGGCGTTCACCAACAGCGTAAGCTCTCGAAACAGCGGACAGACCACCGAAGACGAGCTGATGCGCCTTCGGATTGGCTATAACCGCCTTGCGAATGCAGCGGAGCACTGTCGGAGTAAAAGCACAGCTAGCGACAGCGTCGCCAAGGCCGTTAATGAACTCCGTCAGAACTTGACGAATATCGCCAACCAGTACAACCCGAAAATCGACGACCTGGTAGCGAAAAATACACCGGAGGCAATGACCGAAGCCATCGGACTAATCGTCGAAGCCAACGGCAAGGCAGCCGAACATAGCTCACAAGCCAACCGACAGATCATTGAGGCAACCCGACAGATGTTCGAAGATCTCGGCATCGAAGGCGACGCCCAGAAGTGGCTGCAAGATAACGGCGCAAATTTCAGCCCACCACCGTCCCAACCACCCACCGCCGAAGAGCTGAGCAGAAAGGCAACTGGTACCGACCAGCTTCCATTCCGGTACGGCATTGGGGACGCGGAGAATCGCCCCATTCCCAGGAGCGTGGACGATCTCCTTCTTCCGGACGACGGCGGCACGGGCGGCGGCAACAACATCACCCCGGGCGGAGACAGCAACAGCATCCCTGCCACAGGTGGCGGCAGCAATGTCACCCCAGGCGGAAGCAGTAACGGCAACGACATCCCCACAGGTGGAGGCGGCAACGGCATCCCCACCACAGGTGGCGGCAGCAATGTCACCCCAGGCGGAAGCAGTAACGGCAACGACATCCCCACAGGTGGGGGCAGCAACGGCATCCCGACCACAGGTGGCGGCGGCAGCTTCACCTCAGGCAGCGGCGATATCGGCCCTCAAGGAGGCCAAACGGGTACCACTGACCTCGCCGCAAGCGGGCCGTCAGGTGGGAGCGGCGGATTCTCGGGAGGAGGGGTCGGATCACCAGGCGGCATACCTTCCCCCATGGCCTCCGGCATGTCGGGCCTCGGAAGCTCCGGCGGCGGCGGTGGTATGCCACCCGGCCTCCCGGGCGGCGGGCCAGCCCAGGCGCTCGCGTCGGGCATGCCAGGTGGTGGTCCTCCCGGACTGGGCGGGCCGCCATCGCCATTGGCGCCAGGCGGAGCCGGCCCTGGGGGACTCGGTCAGCCATCGCAGATTCCCCCATCCCCGTCGGTGACGCCGATGGCCGGTGGGGCGCTGGGCAATATAGCCCAATTGGGCAGCCCCAACACCGAGATCGCCCCGGCCGCACCCACCGCCAGCGCGACACCGGCAGCTCCAACGGCACCGCCGGTGACAGCGAGCCCGGCCTCCGTATCGTCGGGGCCGATCAGCGCCGGCCCAGCAGCCCCGTCGGGCCCCTTGCCCGGCTACGGGGCAGATTTGCGCCCAGCAGCTGGAGCCGTCCCGGCCGCGCCCACGGCGCCTGCCGGTCCTGCGAGCCCGACTCCCCCGCCCGGCGGCCCCACGACGCCGACGTCGGGGGGACCCACCGTGGCCTCCGCCGGCGATCGTCCGACACCGGGCAAGCCGACGCCCGGCGCAGCCAGCCAGTCCGGCGCATCGGTGGCCGGCAGCATGGGCGCCGGGGGCACGGCCGGGGCCGGAGCCGGTACGGCCGCCCGGCGTCTGGCCGAACATCAGGATCTGCAGCGCAAAGTCGACGCGGTGGCCCGCCAGGCGCCGGAGCTGGCCTGGGCGGCTGGCCTTCGCGACGACGAGACCACCACCGTGTTGGCCACCGATTTGGCCGGCGGCTGGATTCCGCCCACCGTCAAACTCCCGCCGGGGCTCACGTTGCTGGATCCGGCCCACCGCCGCCGCGAGACCAGCGCGGTCGATCTGCTGGGTGCGGTGATCGCGGCCGCCGCCCATCAACCGAACACCTACATCACCGAGGCCGGCCCGAACGATCCGATTCCCGGCAGCGGGGAGCGCGCCCGCTATGGGCAGCACGTTGACGAACTCGGTCCCACGCTCATCGACATCACCGGCGCCAACGACGGCCTACCGCGGATCGTGCAGACCGTGGCACGCGCCGTGGCACGCAGATCCGGCGTCGCCGACAACGAAATCGAGCTGTTCCAGCAGGTAGTCACCGACACGCAGGCGCGCGTACTGTCGGCCTATCCCCAGCATGCTCCGCGGGATGTCGCCGACTGGATGCTGTTGGCGGCCATCGACGCCCTGATCGACGGAAGCGAAGAGCTCGCCCGCTACCACCTGGCGTGGTATCTGGCAGTGGCAGTACGGCATGGGGGGGTTATGCCATGACAGACGACTTCGTGAAGCATTACGGTGCCGACTTTTTGCACATTGCACTCTCACAGCCGCCGGCGGCGATCCCCCCGGGACCGGTCCACGACGGTGGATCGTCCCCGGTCGACGCCACGATGGCCGCCTTTGGTGCCGCAACCAACCTGAACCTGGTCGAGACGAACACCGAACTGGCCAACGATCACCGAGACCGCACCGGCCACGCCGCCGATGCCGTACGCAAGTTCGGCGAGCACGAGGCCGAAGCGGCTTCGAAGTTCCAGAACGTCGCCTCGCAGGGTGACGCCGTGATGGCACAGCAATCGCCGCAGGAAGCCATGGGCGGGGCGATGCAGGGTGTCAACAGCGCGATGCAGGGCATCACCAGCGCACTCAGCGGGGCTCTCGGCGCAGTGACCAAACTGCCCCAGGGGTTGATGCAAGCCGGCCAAGGTGCGTTGTCGCCGCTGATGAGCGCTGCATCGTCGCTGGGCAAGGCCGGCCTCGGCGGCACCACGCTGGCCTCGAACATCAGTCCCGACGCCGGTGTGGGCGGCGGGGATTTCGGCTCCGGCGGAAGTGGCGGAGGAGGGCTGGGCATGGGCACCACGCCGGCCAGCAACCTGGGACCACCACCGGTTCCGGGGACGTCAACTCCGACAACGCCCACCAGCTCCCTGTCCAGTGCCGGTGCCGCCGGCACCGCAGGCGGTGCGCCGACCGCGGGTGGGGGTGGTGGCGGGATGATGCCGATGATGCCCGGCGGGGCCGGCGCCGGCGGCAAGGGCGGCAAAGACGACAAGACCGACGCGAAGCGGATCGCCGCCCCCGGCGTGCCCAACGGCCAGCCCGTCAAGGGACGAACGACGGCCCCGCCTAATGTGCCGGTGACCAAGTCCGTCGCAAAGGCTGCCGGGCACCCCGGCATCACGCCGCTGAAACGCATTGTGGACAAAGACGATTCGTCGAGGTAACAGATTCGGCGCCGCGCCGATCGGCACGGCACTTAATTCTCGGCGATAACCGAGGCGCTTTGTCGCGTCAGGAACGGACCGATCAAGTCGACCACTACCCAGTGACGCGCCTCGTCGATCCCGGTGATGATTCCTAGGTTGGCAATGGAGCCATTGACTTCGGCTGTCACCGGCGCGCCGATGATTTTGCCATCGATGGCGGCCTTCACATCGTCCACGGCGACGACGACTCGGTCGATGCCGGCGGGGATGTCCCGCACTTCCGCTGTCACGGCGGGATCGACCACGTGCCCTCCGACAACCCCGCCGTCGAGGCCTGTCCACGCTGCGCGAGACCGGCTGTGTTGCACCACATCGGCTGTCTGGATGGTCTCTGCTATTGGTGGCTTTCCGTTGACTGCGCCGTCGACGGGCAGAGGCCAGCCACCCGGTACGGAACTGAATAGCGCCAGCGGAGATGTCGGCATCGTCCAAGGCTCATCGGCCACTTGCGGACCTGCTTCACCAGCCGTCAGGTAAGCCATCTCGCCGATCTTGGTCCGAGTTGGAGCCAATCCAGCGTCTTCGATCTTCATGACGGCGACTGGAGCATCCTCGTCACCGTGGGCGCACTGCGCGCCGGTAACAAAACCGGTGGACCGTCCTCCCGAGGCGTGCGGATCCGGGAAATCCACATAAAAGCCGGTCGTACACACCGTCGTCGCCGATCCGTCGCCCACCAATACCTGAATTCCGGGCTGCAATCTCGCCACCGGCTTCGGCACAACGGTCGCTTCGTTGAGGGCAGGGGGAAACACCTTGGGCGACGGCGTCCCTACAACACTCGAAGTACCCGCAACGGGCGGGTTCTGTGGATTATTTGATTCACAACCGGCCACCGCCAGGGCAAGACTGAACGAAATAGCAGTGGTTACGGTTCGACGACCCCGAGCCATCTGAATTACTTCCTCCCGTTCGGGTTGCTGCCGCAGCCGATCAGTCGAAACTTGTAGAGCAACAGTCACTCCGGCGGACGCATTGAGGTTCTGGACCCATCTGGCCAAACGATATCTCCGGTGCTGTCGTCAACCTGGCCTCCGAATTTTCCGGCTTCCACGACAATTTCACCATACTCTTGCACTACTTTAGTTCTCGCCAATTGGACAGCATCGTGTTCACGCTTCCACTCCTGGTATCGCGCCGCCTGCGCGGCGTCTTCCATATCGAAGGTGATACCGTCGGGCCATTTTTTATTGAACGCCTTAACCTTATTCGTGACGGATTTATTTTCCTGTTTCCAGTCATCAATTTTCTTGAATAGGTCGGCCGCATCCGCCGGGTCGTACGCGGGTGACTCGCGCGTCGGACTCGGGGTGGGGGGCGGGCTGGTCTTCTGGCCGCCCCGTTTTGCCCCACCAGCCGGATACCGCCCAGTCAACGCCTGGACCTGAGCCGCCCGTTGCTGACTATCCGCGCCTGCATCGGCGACGATCCTGTGGATCTCCCGGGTCTTGCCGGCCAGATACGCCTGGAACTGACGGGCACCGGCCGGGGTGTCCAGACCGGGCCAACTCGCGGCACTCTGGCGGATCTCGGCTTCCAGCGCGTCCAGACGCGCCCGCGCCTGCAGGTTGTACTGGTGGGCGCCGCGCAGGATCCCCTCGAAGGAGCGGTCGAGCTCGACCGACGTCACCAACCGCTGCGCCAACTGCTCTTCGCGTGCCCGGGCGGCCTCAGCGAACGCCCCCGACTGGTCCGGCATAGCGCAAAAGGTACGCGCGTCGGCCTCATCGCGTCTGCGCAAGTGACTGGTTCCCGCTGGCCAAGGCCAGTAATGTCGTCGCGGTGCGCTCTGTCGCCGCAGGGGGCGGCGCCGCCGAGCGTGCGTCGTTAGGGGTAGCAGAGCATGCCGCTGAGTCTGTCGAACCGGGACCAGAACTCCGGTCACCTGTTCTACAACCGACGACTGCGCGCCGCCACCACCAAATTCTCGGTGCGCATGAAGCACGACGACCGCAAACAAACCGCCGCAATCGTGCTCTCCGTCGTGCTGATCTTCATCGGCATGGGCTGGATGTTGCTGCTGAACGTGCTGCGTCCGGCCGGGATCGTGCGCACATCGTCGATCGTCGGTGACCGCGACTCCGGCGCGATCTACGCGCGCATCGATGGGCGGCTGTATCCGGCGCTGAACATCACCTCGGCGCGGCTGGCGGTCGGAAACGCGCAGGTGCCCACCTGGGTCAAACCCGCCGAGATCGCCAAATACCCGACCGGCCCCATGATCGGCATCCCTGGCGCCCCGACGTCATTGGTCGCCAACACCGGCGCCCCCTCAGCCTGGGCGGTCTGCGACACCGCGGGCTCCCCGCGCCGTGCCGAACCCCCCGTGGTGACCTCGATCGCGGGCCCGTTGAGCACGGCCGGCCGCGCCGCGCCACTAGCCCCGGGCGCAGCGGTGCTGACTCGTTTCCAGGGCGCCACCTACGTCATCTGGGGCGGCAAACGATCCCAGGTGGATCCCGCCGATCGGGCAGTCACGCTCAGCCTCGGCATCGACCCGGGCATCACCGTTCCGGTGGAGATGTCGCGGGCACTGTTCGACGCGCTGCCCAGCACCGAGCCGTTGCGGGTCCCGGTGATCCCCTTGGCCGGCACGCCGTCGCAGTGGGTGCCCGGATCCCAGGTCGGGGCGGTGCTGGAGACCAGGACGGCCGGCGGCGGCTCCCAGTTCTATGTGCTGGTGCCCGACGGGGTCCAGAAGATCACCAGCTTCGTGGCCGACCTGATCCGCAGCGCGAACTCGTTCGGGTCCGTGGCGCCCCTGGTGGTCAGCCCGGACAAGCTGGTCAACATCCCCGAAGTGGGCACGCTGCCCGTCGAGTACTACCCCAACAGCAGGCTCAAGTTCGTCGACACCGCCGCCGACCCGACCACGTGCGTGGGCTGGGAGAAGGCGTCCGGAGACCGGCAGGCGCGGATCACCCTGTACAGCGGGCGCGGGCTGCCGGTGTCGCCGGCGATGGACAACCGGATCGTCCGGTTGGTGCGTGATGACCGCAGCCCCACCTCGGTGGTGGCCAACCAGGTCTTGGTGTTGCCGGGCGCAACCAACTTCGTCACCTCGACCAGTGAACTGCTCGACTCCGATTCCCGCGAAACACTGTTCTGGGTGTCGCCCAACGGTGTCCGGTTCGGCATCGCCGGGGAGAGCGAGACCCTGCGTGGCCTCGGCCTGGATCCCGGCTCGGCACAGCAGGCGCCGTGGCCGCTGCTGCGCACCTTCGCGACCGGCCCGGAACTGTCCCGGCATGCCGCGCTGCTGGCCCGCGACACCGTGGCGTCGGCCGGCGCGGTGCAGCCGGTGGTCCCCAACAATCAGCAGGGCGTCCCGGGAGGGCACTGAGGCGATGTCAAAGCGCGCATTCGTTCCGGTCCGTCTTCAGGTCCCCGAGCCCAAGCCGGTGCGGGTCGCGCCCCGCGCACCGGATGCCCTTCCCGAACGCGAGCCCCGCAACCTGTGGGTGATGATCGGCATGCCCGCGCTGATCGTCGCGCTGATCGGCACCATCGTCATGCTCTACGTGTCCGGGGTGCGCAGCCTGGGTTCGGGCATGTTCCCGATGGTCGGCATGGCAGGCCTGGGCATGTTGATGTTCTCCGGCCGATTCGGGCGGGCCCGCAAGATCAGCTGGGGCGAGCAGGAAAAGAATCGGCGCAGCTATCTGCGCTCCCTCGACGGCGAGCGCGACGAGATCCAGAAAGCGGTCTGCGCCCAACGCAATTCCCAGGAGTTGGTGCACTCCAACCCGCAAGACCTGGGCGCGGTCATCGGCGGGCCGCAGATGTGGGAGCGGCGCCGCTCCGACCCGGACTTCCTCGATGTGCGGGTGGGCGTCGGCGTGCAGCATGCCCCGGACTCAGTGCTGTCGGTGCAGTGGCCGGAGATCCCGATCGACGAGGAGCTGGAGCCGGTCACCGGCCAGGCGTTGCGCGACTTCATCCTCGAACAACGCAAGATCCGCGACATCGCGAAAGTGGTCAACCTGCGCGCCCGCCCGGGCTTCAGCTTCGTCGGCGAGGATCTCGACGGGGTCCGCTCGCTACTGCGATCCGTGCTGAGCGGGCTTGCGGTGTTTCACAATCCGCTGGACGTCAAGTTGATGGTGGTGACCCGCCACCCCGAGCTGTGGTCCTGGATGGTCTGGCTTCCGCACAACCAGCACGACGAGCTGTTCGACGCCTGCGGGTGGCGGCGCCTGGTGTTCACCAGCCCCACTGAACTCGAGGCGACGCTCGGCGCCGACCTGCACATGAAAGGCAAGCGCGGCGCCTGGCGGCCGCCGTCAGCGCCGAGCCCCACCACTATGGGCTCGGCATTGGAAACCGGCACGGACGGACACGATCTGGGGCCGCACTGGGTGATCGTCGACGACAACACCGGCAGCCCCGAGGCCTGGGAGAGCGTCATCGGGCGCGTCGGCAAGGAAGGTATCACGGTGCTGCGGGTCGCCTCCCGGCTCGGCAATGGTGTCGGATTCGCCCGCGATGAGATCTTCGAGGTCATCGGCAATCCTTCACGGCCCATGCTGCGCTCCGGCGGTAAGTTCTTCGCCCACGCCGACCAACTGTCGGTGCCGCGCGCCTACCGCTACGCGCGGGCGATGGCGCGCTGGTCCCCGACGGCCAGTGTCGACGTCGCCGACGCGGGAAGCGGCGCCCTGGAACTGTTGCGCGCGCTGGGGATCGACGACGCGCGCGAGCTCAACGTCGACCGGCTGTGGGCCGATCGGCGCAGTCGCGGCGACGAGCGCTGGGCTGAGATCCCGGTCGGCGCCAAGCCCAACGGCGAACTGCAGAACGTCGTGCTGCGCGCAAAAGACTTCGGCGGCTTCGGTTTCCACTCCGTGGTTATCGGCACCAGCGGCTCGGGCAAATCGGAGTTCTTCCTTTCCCTGGTGTACGGCATCGCGCTGACCCACTCGCCGGAGACCTTCAACGTGATCTTCGTGGACATGAAGTTCGAGTCCGCGGCCCAGGACATCCTCGGCATTCCCCACGTGTCGGCGGCCCTGTCCAACCTCGGTAAGGACGAGCGGCACCTCGCCGAACGGATGCGCCGGGCCATCGACGGTGAGATCGCCCGGCGCTACCGCCTGTTCAACTCCGTCGGTGCGCGCGACGCCAACGACTACGAGGAGATCCGGCTGGCCGGCCGGGACCTGGAGCCGGTGCCGATCCTGCTGGTGGTGATCGACGAATACCTGGAGCTGTTCCAGAACCATCCCAAGTGGATCGACCTGATCATCCACATCGGTCAGGAAGGCCGCGGCGCCAACGTCTTCTTCATGCTCGGCGGGCAGCGCCTGGACCTGTCCTCGTTGCAGAAAGTCAAGTCCAACATCGCCTTCCGGGTCGCGCTGCGCGCCGAGTCCGGTGACGACAGCCGTGAGGTGATCGGCTCGGATGCCGCCTATCACCTGCCCTCGAAAGAGAACGGCTTCGGCCTTTTGAAGGTCGGCCCGCGCGACCTGGACCCGTTCCGCTGTTTCTACCTGTCGGCGCCGTTCGTCGTTCCTAAGCGCAAGTCGTCGACGGGCAAGACCCTCGACATGACCTTGACCAAACCCCGGCTGTACACCTGGCAGTACCAGCCGCTGGACGAGGCGGACGCCCAAGCACTGCAGGACATGTCGGCTACCGACGCCGAGCCCGACGAGTTCCTGCTGCACGCCGACGGGTTCAAGAAGAAGAAGATCGTCGACGTGCTGCGCGAGTCCCTGATCGCCGCGGACCGCCAGGCACCGCACCTGCCGTGGCTGCCCCCGCTGGAGATCTCCGAGTCGGTCGATCAGCTGGTGGCGCGGTACCGGGGCAAGCCGTGGGACATCGACTACGGCCGCAACCCCGGGCTGGTGTGGCCGCTGGCCGTCAAAGACATCCCCGAGGACGCCCAGCAGCTGGTGCACTGCGTCGACGTGTTGCGCAGCAACGTGATGGTGGTCGGCGCCAAGAGCCGCGGCAAGACGACGACGCTGATGACACTGATGTGCTCGGCGGCGCTGATGTATTCCCCGGCACGGCTGACGTTCTTCTGTGTCGGCGGCGCCACCTTGGGCTACGCCGAGACCCTGCCGCATGTGGCCGACATCGTCTCGCCGGCGGACCGCGAGGGGGTGGAGCGCACCGTTGCGACGATGGCCGCCCTGATCAGCGCCCGGCAGGACACCTTCCGCCGCGACAAGATCGACATCAACGAGTTCCGCGAGCGGCGCTTCGGTTCCGGCGGGGACAGCCTCGCGGGCACCGATCCCAACGACCCGTACGGCGATGTGTTCCTGGTCATCGACGACTTCTCCGACCTCTACGCCGCCGACACCATGCTCGGCGACCGCATCATCGCGCTCAGTGGTGTCGGTCCCGAGTACGGCGTGCACCTGATGACCAGCGCTTCCGGCTGGATCCACGGTCAGCGTCAGACGCTGCTGCAGAACTCCGACGTGCGCATCCAGTTGCGGCTGCAGAACCCGGGCGAGAACGAGATGGGCACGGCGTCTCTGGACGCCCGCGATGCCGCCAAGCGCACCGTGAACCGCCCCGGCTTCGGTCTGACCGAGTCGCTGCACGAGATGCTCATCGGGGTGCCAGAACTGGCCGCCTCGGACGCCGAAGACGGCGCCCGGATCGGAACCCGCGAACTGGGGGCGCGAGTCGCCGAGGTCGCGGGCGTGACCAAGCACGCCACGCTCAAGCGGCTGCCGCCCGCGGTGGCACTGTCGGAGATCCTGGCCTACGACGTGGCGCAGCGTCCGCCCGCCCAGACCGCCCCGTCAATCGCGTTCATGATCGGCGAGCAGCACGAACTGCTGCCGGTGCCGCTGATGCTGTCCGAGCATCCCGGGATGATGATTCTGGGGCGGGCCCTATGCGGCAAGAGCGCCACCCTGGCCGCAATCGGCGAAGCGGTGATGGCGCGGTTCAGCCCGCAGGAAGCCCAGATCACCATCATCGACCCCAAGACCGGACCGCTGCGTGACCTGCAGGGCGCCGGCTACGTCAATGCCTACGCCTACGACCAGGACGAGATCGACGAGGTGCTGACCACGCTGGCCCAGCAGGTTCTGCTGCCCCGGCTGCCCGCCAAGGGCCTAAGCCAGGAGGAGCTGCGCGCGCTCAAACCCTGGGAGGGGCCACGCCATTTCGTATTGGTCGACGACGTGATGGATCTGCGTCCGGCGCAGATCCATCCGGCCAAACCCCCGGTGGGCGCGGCGTTGTGGAAGCTGATGGAGCGGGGCCGCCAGATCGGGCTGCACGTGTTCGCCACTAGGAACTCGTCCAACTTCGGCCAGCTCGAGATGGACCCCTGGGTCAAGACGCAACGGGCCGCCAAGGTGCCCACCTTGTTCATGGACAACGACCCGCAGAACAAGGTCAATCGGATGGTGCGGGCACAGGCGTTGCCCGCGGGCCGGGGATTACTGGTCAACGATTCCGAAGTGGAAGGTGTGCTGGTCGGGGTGCCCTCGTCGATGATCCACGATTTCGAGCAGCAATAACCGGTATTTACATCATGAAGTGACGGCGGCCCAATATCGGTTTACGATCGACTCCGACCTGCCAACGTCGGCATATCAGCGATGAGGCATCGGAGGGAAATTATGTTCTCTGTAGAACCGGAAGCAGTCCTGGCGTCATCGGGTGTCGAGGCGGGAATCACCGCTGAAACGGAGGCGGCTGCCGCCGCGGCCAGCCCGGCCCTGCTGGGCGTTCTGCCGATGGGTAACGACCCCGATTCCATCGCGTTCCAGGCCGCCCTGTTGGCATCCGGGTCCGAATACCTGGGCATTGTCGCCGAGCATTCGGCGCAGCGCGGACTTTTCTCCGGAGCGCAGGCCACCGCCTCGGGTGTGTACGGCGCCACCGAGGCACTGCGAGCCGCCACCGTCGCACTCGGCGGCTAATCCGTGGCCGACCCGGGGTGGGCCGCCCGCACACCGGAGACCAACGACATGTTGATCAAATCCGGCGCGGGTGTGATGACCATGCTGACCAACGGGGCGGCATGGACGTCGCTGGGTGTGGCACACCACGCGTCGGGTATCGCCTCGGCGGTCAACACCGCATTGACCTCGATCGGATGGGTCGGTGCCGGTTCGGAGGGATCTGTTCTCAACGCCACCCTGCTGAACGTGGCCCTGCATGGACTGGCGGGCTGGGTGGACGTCAAGGCGCCGATCGTCGCGGCGGCGGTCGAGGCCTACCAACTGGCCTACGGCAGCATGCGTACCACCCAGGAGTGCGAGGAGAACCGGGTCGAGACCGCCACCGACTACGGGATCAATCCGTCGGTACTGGGGGCGTTGACACCCCGCATCACGTCACTCGAGTTCGAGTACTTCGGCATGTTCTGGCCCAATAACGCGGCGGTGGGCGCGTCCTACGGGGCGGTGCTGACCGCGCTCACCTCCAGCCTGACGGTTCCCGCGCCGGTGGCCGGGATGGGCGCGTCGCCCGCGGCGCCGGCGGCCGCGGCCAGCGCCGTCGGCCAAGCGGCATCGCAGGCCGCGGCCGGTGGCGCGATGCGCGCCGCCTACACCGGTACGTCGTCGGCAACCAATGCCGCCGGCCAGGGCGCCAACGCCGCCCAGGGCATGGGCTCACAGATGAGTTCGATGCTGGGCCCGGTCCAGCAGATCGGCTCGACGCTGATGCAGGCGCCGCAGTCCCTGATGCAGATGCCGCAGTCGATGATGAGCCCGATGCAGTCCCTGATGGGCATGTTCATGAACCCGAGCATGCTGGGCGGCGCTCTCAATCCGGCCGGGGCTGGCGGGGTTCCGGCCACGGCCATGCTGGCCAATGCGACGGTCTCACCCGGTGCGGGGGGTTTCGGAGGCGGCGGAGCGGGAGCGCCGATGTCCGCGTTCACCCGACCCGTGAGCGCATTCGAGTCCGGGGGCGGCCGTCCGGTGGGGTTGCGGCCCAGTGGCGCGCTGGGCTCCGTCGAGTCCCAGCGGGTGACGACCACCAGCGGCGGCGGCATGGGCGGCATGCCGATGGCTCACGGCGCCGGTGCAGGAGGAAAAGGTCAGGGCGAGCGGTCATCCGACCGGACCAACACCGTGCGAGTTGTCGACGACCGGGCGTGACCAGGTCGTTTGCTAAGTAAAGGGTGAATCGACACATCCGAGAGGAGCCAATACACTACCGCCAGCTACATCCCGCCGGACCCGGGGGGGTTGTTCTACAACCAAGGAGGAAACGATGGCAGCCATTGTCGTCACGCCCGAACTGATGCGGAACACCGCGTCGAAGTTGTCGCAGCACATCGAACACGCGCAGGCGATCGCCAACCAGTACCTGGCCGACCACGAGAACATCCTGGGCGCTGGGACGTGGGACGGGGGCGGCTCCAAGGCCTCGTATGCCACCGCCGCGCAGATCCACGAAGACGTACAGAAAGTCCTCACCGGCGGCCACCGCCTGACCGAGGGCCTCAACCAGGCCGCTGCCCTGATGGAGTCGCACGAGTCCCACTCCGAGCACGCCTTCCACTCGCTCTTCGGCGGACAGTCCGCCTAACCTCCGACACCCGTACTCGAAAGGACATCGATCCCCATGGCAGACAGTGGCGGTATCACCTACAACCCCGGCCCCGTCTCCGATCACGCCCACAGCGTGGTCAGCAGCGCCGGCACCCTCGACCAGATCCACCAGGACTCCCACCAGCTCACCCAAATGCTGACCGAGTACTTCGCCGGCCACGGTGCCACCGGCTTCTTCGAAGCCCAGGCCCAGATGCTGTCCGGCCTGCAGGGCCTGATCGAGACCATCGGCCAGCACGGTTCCACCATCGGCTCTGTGTTGGAAGGGGCCATTTCGACCGACCAGACGATCCAGTCGCTTTTCTGATCGACCCCGATCGTCACCGAGGTGGGGTGTCCGCGCGACCGGCGCAGACGCCCCATTTCGTGTGTCAGGTCGACTACCGCAACCACAGCTGAGACGAGGGTGACGTGCTGACTACGACGCTCGACGGGCTGTGGGTGCTGCAGGCCGTCACCGGGATCGAGACGCTCTGTCCGGAGCTGGGACTGCGTCCCCTGCTGCCCCGTCTGGACACCGCCGAGCGGGCGTTGCGACACCCGATCGCCGAGGAACTCACCGCGATCGGCGTGCTCGATGACCAGGGCGAAGTGGACTCGATGGTCCGGGAATGGCTGACGGTGATCATGCGGCGCGACATCGCGCTGATGCTGAACCTGCGTTTCCCCGGGCGGCCCTCCGCCGACCCCCAGCACTTGACCCGCGTCTCGATCAGCCGTTTCGCCTCCTGGTGGGTGGTGCTCGAACGCCATGACCAAGAGGTGCGGCTCTATCCCGCCGGCAGCGCCACCGACCAGGCGGCCGCGGGCGATCTGCTGGTCGGCCAGATCGAGCGTTTGTGCGGCGTCACCGAGGCCGCCAAGCTGCGGCCGGTCACCCTCGACACCAAGGAGCTGCTCGAGCGGGTCCGCGACCAGGACAGTCTGCGTCGATACCTGGCCGCACAGCGGCTCGACATCGACCAGCAGCAGATCGTGGCGCTGGCCGCCGACCCGGAGTTATCCGGCCAGGCCAACATCGTCGCGATCCAGCCGGGTGCCGGCCCCGAGGAGCTGGCGCGGATGGCGATCGCGGACACGGCGGTGCTGATCTCGGACACTCCGTCGGGTCGCGTCTGCGTGGAGAACGTCGACAACGGCGGCCGCCGCTACCAGATCGTCTCCCCCGGTACGCGTGCCGACGTCGCCAACGCCATCCTGCGGCTCATCGCTCGGCTCCCAGCCGGTGCGGACTGGCATTCGCATCGGCGCGTTGTATGACAGTGAATTCACATCTTCACCATTACCGTGCATTACCGTCCCCCGTCAGAAACGTTGCAAACACGGAATCAGCAGCCGTGTTAACATCACGCTCGTGACGAGCCCATGGAATAGCCAGAATATGCCTGACGAAGGCTCATCCGGGCGATGGGATCCGGCATCCAGCCACCGCTACCGGGATTCCGTATCGGACTCTATGCGCATTTCCGACCTGGCCACACCGCGGAAGATTCCGCCCGGCTCGGGCTGGCGCAAACTGCTCTATGTCGCGTCGGCGAAAGTTATTAATCCCGGCGAATCTCCGCGTGAACGTCATTACCGTGATTTGCGCAATAGAATTCGTCGGCACATCCGGCGTCAATACGTGATCACGTTGGTGTCCGGAAAAGGCGGCACCGGTGTGACGACTATGACTGCCGCTATCGGCAGCGTGTTCCGGGAATGCCGACCGGAAAATGTGATTGCGATTGATGCGGTTCCGGGCTTCGGGACCCTGTCCGATCGCATCGACGAGCACCCGCCCGGCGACTACTCGGCCGTTCTGAGCGACACCGACGTGCAGGGATATTCCGATATCCGGGAACACCTCGGGCAAAACGCCGTCGGCCTGGATGTCCTGGCCGGCAACCGCACCTCGGATCAGTTGCGCCCGCTCGTCCCTGCCATGTTCAGCGGGGTGTTGTCGCGGCTGCGGCGAACCCACAACGTGATCCTGGTCGATACCTCTTCGGACCTGGAGCACCCGGTCATGAAGCCGGTGTTGGAGAACACCGACACGCTGGTCTTCGTCTCCGGGATCACCGCGGACCAGTCCCGCCCGGTGCTGCGGGCAGTGGACTACCTGGCCTCGCAGGGCTACCACGAGCTGGTGTCACGGTCCACGGTGATCCTCAACCACTCCGCACCGGGTGAGGACAGCGCCGCGGTGGCCTATCTGACCGAACGGTTCAGCAAAACCGGCGCCACCGTGGAGGTCATGCCGCACGATGCCCATCTGGCAAAGGGCGGAATCATCGATGTCCACAACGAGGTGAAGAAGAAGACCCGGCTGCGGTTATTTGAAATAACCGCCGGTCTGGCCGATAAGTTCGTGCCCGACACCGAAAGGTAAGCACGGTGACTTCTCCGACAACAGCTAAAGTCGCGTTCCCGGCACGCTGTGCGGTGAGTCTCGCCTACGACAAACACCTGGTGTCCCAGGTCTTTCCGGCCGGTATTCCGGTGGAGGAATTCTTCGAGGGAATGGTCGAGCTGCTCGACGAGGATCTGCGGCACCATGGTTTCGACGGGGTAGCCCTCCCCCCGGGCAGTTACGAACTGCACAAGGTCAACGGCGTCCGGCTGGACATCACTCGCAGCCTCGACGACCTGGGCGTACAGGACGGCGACACCCTGGTTCTGGTTCCCGCGGTGGGTGGCGACTCGTTCGAGCCGCAGTACGAATCGCTGTCGAGCGCGCTGGCCGCGACGGCCCGCCGACTGGGCGCGCAACCCGAGATCAAGTGCCAGGAGTGCGGGCACAAAGCCGACGAGCAGACCGTGACACGGCTGCTCAACGTCAAGGTCGATCGGATGTTCGCCCCGGTCACCGCGTTGACCGCAGCACACACCGCGATCGGGCTGATGGCCATGGCGGTGGTCGTGCTGTCGACGCTGGCGGTTCGGGCCCGGACGTTCAGCGACAGTTGGCCGCCCGCGGCGGTCCTGGCCGGCCTCGGCGGACTGCTGGCATTGGGTGCCCTGGTGATCCGGCGGAACTGGCCGGCACGCGACGACTTGTTCAGCGGATTCGGCTGGCTGGCCGTGCTCGCGCTGTCCTGCGCCGCATTGTGCGCGGCTCCCGGCGCCTTGGGCGCGCCGCACCTGTTGATCGGGGTGACGGTCCTGGCGTTGGGCGCGATCGGGCTGAGCGTGCTGCTGCGTGCGCAGACCGCCGTGGCCACCGCGATCGTCACCGCCGCGGCGGTCGGCGGGGCGGTGGCGGCGGCACGGATGTGGCATCCGGTGTCGCCGCAGGTAATCGGTATCTGCATGCTGTTGGGCCTGCTGATCCTGTTGCGCATGTCGCCGACGATCGCGCTGTGGGTTGCCCGGGTGCGCCCGCCGTACTTCGGTTCGATCACCGGGCGGGATCTGTTCGCCCGGCGCGCCAACATGCCGATCGACACCGTCTCCCCGGTCAGTCCAGAGGACGGCGAGGACGACGAGGACGATCTGGTCGACATCTCGGCACGCGGTGCCGCGATCGCGGCCTCGGCACGGTTGATCAACGCGGTGCAGGTCGGGATGTGTGTCGCGATCGCCGCGGCGTTGCCGATCGCGGTCGCGATGGTGTTGGAACCCGGCGGCGCCCGGCCCCGTGGTGCGCTGGCGCTGTGCGGTTTGGTGGCGGGCCTGTTCATCACCCAGGGCCGCGGTTTCGCCGGCCGCGTCCAAGCGATCGCCCTGGTGGGCGGGGCGTGCGCGGCCGTACTCACCGGAATCGTCAAGTACGCGCTGGCGAACCCGGGTGACACCGCCGGCGGGTTCTTGTGGCCGGCCGCCGCCATCGCGGTCTTCACCGGGCTCGGGGTGGCCGCCGGCCTACTGGTCCCCGAGACCAAATTCGTGCCCTGGATCCGGCTGGCCGTCGAATGGCTCGAAGTACTGGCGTTCATTGTCGTGGGGGTGCTTGGCGCTTGGCTGGGAGGACTGTTCGTGTGGGTGCGCAACTGAACCCCGTGCGCGCCCGCGGGGCCGCGGTCGCCGCGGTGATGCTGTTGGTGAGTCTGTCGAGCAGCCCTCCGCTGGCGCAGGCCATCGAGCCGCCGTCCGTCGACCCGGCCCTGGTGCCGGCTGACGGGGTGCCCGGGCCGGATCAGCCGATGCGCCGCTCGAACTCCTGCAGTGTGCCGATCACCGTCATCAACCCCGATGTGGCCCAGCTGGCACCGGGATTCGACATGCTGGGGATCGCCGCGGCGTGGCAGTACTCCACCGGCAACGGCGTGCCGGTCGCCGTCATCGACACCGGCGTCACACCGAACCCCCGGTTGCCGGCGATCGCCGGCGGCGACTACATCATGGGCGGCGCGGAAGGCCTGGGCGGGCTGCAGGACTGCGATGCGCACGGCACCATCGCCGCGTCGATCATCGCGGCGGCCCCGCTGGGCGTGCTGCCGATGCCCCGCCCGATGCCGGAAGTTCCGGCGTTCCCCCCGCCGGCCGGTCCACCGCCAAGCATCGGCGAACCACTGCCGCCGGCCGATGTGCCCGGCCCGCCGGCCCCGCCACCCATCCCGGCTCCGGTGACCATCACCCAGGTGGCACCCCCGCCCCCACCGCCGCCACCCCCCACCGCCGGAGGGTGCCGTGGCACCGGCCTCGGGGCCGGCCGATCCGCAGACCGAGGACGAGCCGGCGGTCCCCCGCCCCCGCCCGGCGCCCCCGACGGCGTCGTCGGGGTGGCTCCGCACGCCACCGTCATCTCGATCCGCCAGTCGTCGCGGGCGTTCGAACCGGTCAACCCGCAACGGTTCGGCTACGACGACGAGCGGGTCAAGGCGGGCACGCTGGCCACGCTGGCCAAGGCCGTCGTCCACGCGGCCGACATGGGCGCCAAGGTCATCAACATCTCGGTGACGTCCTGCGTTCAGGTGGCGGCCGGACTCGACCAGCAGGTGCTGGGGGCAGCCCTTTGGTACGCGGCGACCGTCAAGGACGCGGTGATCGTCGCGGCCGCCGGCAATGTCGGCGAAGCCGGCTGCGCCGACAACCCGATGTTCGACCCGCTGAACCCCAGCGACCCGCGGGACTGGAACCAGGTCAAGGTGATCTCGAGCCCGTCGTGGTTCTCCGACTACGTCTTGTCCGTGGGCGGCGTGGACGCCACCGGGGCACCGGTCGACAAGAGCATGGCCGGCCCCTGGGTGGGGGTGGCCGCCCCGGCCACCCACGTGATGGGCCTGTCGCCGCAGGGCGGTGTCCCGGTCAACGCCTACCCGCCGATTCGGGTGGGCGAGAAGAACATGCCGTTCTGGGGCACCAGCTTCTCGGCCGCCTACGTCAGCGGCGTCGCCGCCCTGGTGCGGGCGAAATACCCTCAGCTCACCGCACATCAGGTGATCAACCGGATCATGCAGACCGCACACAATCCGCCCGCCGGCGTCGACAACCGGGTGGGCTACGGATTGGTCGACCCGGTCGCGGCGCTGACATTCAACGTGCCTGCGGGTGACCCGCTGGCACCGGGCTCACAGCAGCGGGTGATCACCCCGGCCCCGCCGCCACCGCCGCCGGACCATCGGGCCCGGACCGTGGCCCTGGCATTCCTCGGCGTGATCGCCGCGACCGTCCTGGCCGCCGCGATCACCGCGCGGATCCGGCGGGCCACCAAGTGAGTCAGGACCGGGTCCGGCTGACCGGGTTCCCGCCGTCGAGCAACCGGCGGCTGCTGTGCGCGACGACGATCGCCCTGTGCGGTCTGGCGGGCTGGGTGCTGGGCGGGCTGATCGGTGTCGCGGTGGCGGCCCTGCTGGCGGTGCTGGTGGTGCTGGTGCCGTGGTGGGGGCAGCCGGCGTGGTCGTGGGCACTGCTGTGGTTGCGACGCCCCGCAAAGGCGCTGCAGGCGGGCTGGAGCGAGCCGATCACGGTGGCCAACAACCGAGCCGGCGGCGGGGTGCGCATCTCCGACGGTGTGGCGGTGGTGGCAGTGCATCTGCTGGGACGGGCGCATGCGGCCACCGTGGCCACCGGATCGGTGAACGTGGAGACCGACAACGTCGTCGACGTCGCCGAGCTGCTGCCGATGCTGCGGCACGCACTCGGGCTGGTGCTGGAGTCCATGAGCGTGATCAGCATCGGAGCCCGCCGGGCCACCACCGGCGACTACCCGCGGGTCTACGACACCGAGATCGGCACCCCGCCCTACGCCGGCCAACGGGAGACCTGGCTGGTGCTGAGACTGCGGGTCATCGACAACACCGCGGCGCTGCGGTGGCGCACCACGCTGGGTGCCACCGCGGTCGCCGTCGCGCAACGGATTGCCGGCCTGCTGCGTTGCGAGGGTCTGCGCACCCGGGTGGCCACCGCCAGCGACCTGGTCGAACTGGATCGGCGCCTCGGGGGTGGTTCGCTGCTGGCCGGCGCCGAGCGCTGGAAGACGCTGCGTACCGAGGGCGGCTGGGTCACGACCTATGCCTACCCGGCCCGCGACATCAGTGCCCAGCTGCTGGCGCAGGCGTGGACTCTGCCGGTCGACGAGGTGATCCAGAACGTCACGGTGTTCCCGGACGGGACGTGTACGGCCACCGTGACCCTGCAGACACCGCAGCCGGCCCCGACTCCCCCGTCGGTGGTGCTGCACCGGCTCAACGGGGAGCAGGCCGCCGCGCTGGAGGCCAACATGTGTGCCCCCCGCCCGAAGCTGCGCGGTCTGCGGCCCGGCCGGTTACCCGCCAGCCTGCCCATCGAGATCGGTCCGTCGGGCGTCCTGATCGGCAAGCTGGCCAACGGCGACCGCCTGATGGTGCCGCTGACCGACTCCGGCGAGTTGAGCCGCGTCTTCATCGCCGCCGAGGACCTGATCGCCAAACGCATCGTCATCCGGGCCGCGGGTGCCGGCGAACGGGTCTGCGTGCACACCCGCGACAAGGCCCGCTGGGCCAGCGTCCGAATGCCCGAGGTGGCCGTGGTCGGCGAATCCCGGCCGACGCCGCGCACCACCGTCAGCGTGGTGGACGGGCCGATAGCGCCGTCGCCGCGGCCGGCCACCGTGATCACCGTGGCACCCCCCGGGACACCGCCGCCACCACCGGACGCCGTCGAGGTCAGTATCGAGCAGATCGACCGGAACGCGGTACGGGTTGCGGCCGCCGGGAAATCGTGGCTGGCTACGGTGGAGTTGTTCCGGGCGGAAAACCGGTACTGCAGCCCGGAGGCGCTGGCCCCGATGTCGTCGCGATGACCCCGCATCGCATCGGTTGCCAGCCACAGACCCTGGACGCGCGACAGAGGACGACAGACATTGAGTGACTTGCTGGCGGCCCGTCGACACTTCGACCGGGCCATGGTGAGCATGGACGGGCGCTACGGCTCCCCCGACGCGTTAGCCGACTTCGTCGCCGCAACCGAGGCCGATCCCTCCATGGCCGACGCCTGGCTGGGCCGTATCGCCTGCGGCGACACCGAGTTGGACACGCTCAAGCGTCTCTACGCCAACAGCGACTGGCTGCACAAGGAGACCACCCGGCTGGGCCGGCACCTGGCCGCCCAGATCCCGCTGGGACCGTACCTGTCGATCACGGTGACCGACGCCTCGCACGTGGGTCTGGCCCTGGCATCGGCCCTGACCGTCGCCGGTGAATACGAGCGTGCCGACGCCCTGCTGGCCGACAAGGCGCTGCTCGACAGTTGGATCAACCACCAGTGGCTTCAGCTCGGCCGCGCCTACCTGATGTTCGTCACCCAGCGGTGGCCGGACCTGCTGACCGTCGCCGCCGAAGAACTCCCCGACCGGGCGATCGTCATGCCCGCGGTCACCGCATCGGTGTGCGCTCTGGCCGGCTATGCGGCCGCGCATCTGGGCCAGGGCCGGGTGGCACTGGACTGGCTGGACCGCGTCGACATCACCGGGCAGACGCGTTCCTCGGAGCGATTCCCGGCAGGGGTGCTCACCGCGTCGCTCAACCCCAGCGAGATCCCTTTGCTGGCTGCGGATCTGGCCTATCTGCGCGGCATGGTGCACCGCCAGCTCGGCGAGGAGGACAAGGCGCAGGTCTGGTTGTCCAAGGCGGCCATCAACGGTGTGCTGACCGAACCGGCCAAGGCCGCGCTGGCCGAACCGAAGCTGCGCCTGGTGGTCACCGAGGAACAGATCATCGACAGTCGCACCGACCGGTGGGATGCCGGTTCGGCGAAGAGCCGCGCGGAACTCGACGAGCACAACGCGCTGGACCGCCGCGCGGAGCTCTTGGAGCAGGGCCGCGCCGAGCTGGAGAAGCAGGTCGGCCTGGCCGAGGTCAAACGCGCGGTCAAGGCATTGGAGGACCAGCTCGAGATCCGGGCCATGCGACTCGAACACGGCCTGCCCGTAGAAGGCCAGACCAACCACATGCTGCTGGTCGGCCCGCCCGGCACCGGCAAAACCACCACCGCCGAGGCGTTGGGCAAGATCTACGCCGGCATGGGCATTGTGCGCAACCCGGAGATCACCGAGGTTCGCCGTTCGGACTTCTGCGGCGAGCACATCGGATCGTCCGGGCCCAAGACGAATGAGCTGATCGAAAAGGCTTTGGGTGGAATCCTTTTCATGGATGAGTTCTATTCGCTGGTGGAACGTCACCAGGACGGGACTCCGGACATGATCGGCATGGAGGCCGTCAACCAGCTGCTGATCGCGCTGGAGAAACACCGCTTCGACTTCTGCTTCCTGGCCGCCGGCTACGAAGACCAGGTCGACGAATTCCTGACCGTCAACCCGGGTCTGGCCAGCCGGTTCAACCGCAAGATTCGGTTCGAGTCGTACACCCCCGAAGAGATCGTCGAGATCGGTGAGCGTTACGGGTCCAGTCGCGCCACCGTACTGAATCCCGAAGCACGCCAGCGGTTCTTGGCGATGGTGACCACCATCCGCGGCTACGTCAGCCCGCGCGGTGACCATGGCATCAATGTCATGCACAACGGCCGGTTCGCCCGCAACGTGATCGAGGAGGCCGAACTGGCCCGCGACACTCGGGTGGCAGCCCAGAAACGTGCCGGACAGCCGGTGACGATCGACGACCTCAAGACCATCACCGCCGTCGACATCGACTCCGCGGTGCGCGCCGTGTGCGACACCAAACGCGAGATGGCCGCCCTGAACTGGTAGGACTGCGGGCCCGCTGTCAGACCGGGCTGGTGCCGTAGCGGGTCTCGAAGTCGGACTGAGCTTCCTCGCGCAGTGCGGTGAAGACGCGATTGAGCCGGTCCGCCAACTCGCTGTGGGTGTAATCGCTGACCACGCACGGGTGCAGCGTCAGCTCGAGCAGCCGGCCGTCGGCGTTGGCCACGGCACGGACGTCGCCGAGATCGACACTGTAGGTTGTGTTCTCGGCCTCGGCGACCAGCGCTTCCCATTTCTCGGCGGCCTCACGCAGATCCCGCAACACGGACTCCACGAGGTCCTTGTCGCTGAGTTCCGCGCGGCTCTCCGCCCCCGACATGGGCTAAGTATGTCCAGCCGGTATTAACAGCGTCAATTCATCGACGCCCGTTAAATCTGTGAATCCCACGGGCCGGCGGGCGGTGCGGTGAGCGTCTGAAACCAGCTGTAGTGGTAGTTGGCCGATACGGTGTCTCCGGTCGCAATGCCTTCGGAGGCGGCCAACAACATGCAGTTCAGCACCAAGGCGGAGTCGGAGTCGGGATACTGCGCCAACAGCTGGTAGCGCATGGTGTCCAGATGCACACGGAGCAAGTCGATTTCGGCGTCGACTACCCCGGTGCCGGCGGCGCCTGCCTTTACCAGGGTATTGGCCATCCGCGGCAGCCCTTCACGCCAGTGCGTGGCCTCGCTGAGCCGCCAGCCGAGATCGTAGATGGGCGCCAGCTCGCGAGGCTGTACCGAGGTGTCGGTGACCGCGAAATCACTGGCCCAGCCGAGACGGTCGCCGGGACTGTAGCTGGCCGACTCCATCGGGTTGCCCAGCATCTCGGTGGCGGTGCCATTGCGGCGGCCGGGTTCGAGCAGTTGCACCCCATCGGGTAGGTCGATCCCGGACGGGACCCATCCGTGGGCGATGTCGGTGACCAGGCGGGTGGTGCCGTCGGCAAAGGCCCCGATCGCCCAGCGCAGTCCGGGCTCCTGGCGGGCGACGAAGGCCAGTAGGCGCTGGAGCCGCTGTTCGTCGGACTCGGCGACCGTCGGCGCGACGGGTTCGGGTTGGGCCGCCGCGGGAGCCGGCTCGACCGGCGGCGCCACGACCGACTCGACCGGCGCGACGTCCACCGCTTCGGTCGGGAAGGCAGGCGTCGGCGGCTGCTGGTCCTCGCCGCTGTCGATCACGGTCGGCCACGGGGCGAATAGCTCCGCGAGGCGCTCCGATTCCCATACCTCCGGCGCCGCGGGCACTTCGACGACCTCCGGTACCTGCGGCGGCGGCGTCTCGGAAGGCTCAGAAGTCACCGCAGCCGGCGGCACAGTCACCGGTGGCGGATCAAGTGGTGCCACCTCAGGCACGACGGCGGCGCCGGATTTCGGCAGCCGATGCCGGGCCCGCTGGGCAGGTTTGTCCGAAGACTGCTCGGGCGGTTCGGGCGGTTCGGGCGGTTCGGGCGGGCGCGGCGCCGCGGCGGGCTCGGGCGGGACCTCGGCGGGCCGCGACACCGGGGCCGGAGCCGGAGCCGGAGCCGCGTTGAGGCTGATGTACTCCCCGCCGAAGTCCAGGGCTTCCTTGTGGAGTTGGCGCACCGTCGACTCCACCCGGAGGACGGCGAAAGCTCTGGCGACGTTGATAACCCGGGTCTCCGCGGCCTGGCGTGCCGGACCGGCCAGATCTGATCGACTGATGGCGTGGAGCTTCTCGTTGGCCGAATGTGCGATGCGCTGCAGATCGGCATTGAGGTAGTCGGCAAGCGGGGCGGTCTCCGGGGTGATCGTCGCGAGCTCGGCGGGCCACAGGCCGCCGAGCACCCAGGAACTACAGTCGACCGGAGCGCTGAAGGCCGGGATCGTCAGTGATTCCCGGGCCGCGTTCCGGAGGCGCTGGCGCGCCGACCGTCGACCGAAGAGTGCCACCGCGCAAGCGTACCGTTGCCGTCCCGGCACTCTTATCCGAATTCGCCCTCATCGGGCCGCGTCGCCGATGGCATTCGGGCAACCTTCCACAGTCACTGCGCGCGGTGAATTGTCAGCCCCTGAGGTGGTCGGTAGCGTGCAAATCGTGGCTGATGTCGGGTCCCCGAGCACGGGTTGTGCAGCGCAGTTGAGCGAGGTCCTCGCGTTGCTGGAGCGGGCCCGAAAACTGTTCGGCGACATGGTGGTTGATCCCCCCGCAGACATCGCTCCCAACGCAGAAGCTGCCGGAAGATGGGTGCTTTAGCCTCCGGAGTCCGCGCCGGCGTGCAATTTGTGAGCCAGCAGCCGCTCGGTAGCCACCCGCAGGTCGTCAGTGGTGGGCACCGCCGCAGAGGGCACGTGCCCGGTCGTGACGATCTCTCCCCGGATCTCCAACGCCGCCTTGAGAAACGAGACGTCCGCGGCCAGGACGATCGCCTCCGCCAGCCGGTGCACGTCAGTGTCCATCACCGCCTCAGTGAGCACCACACTGTGCAGATAGCCGCCCCGACAGGACCGGAACAGCACATCACCACTGGGGTGGATCGTGTCGAAAGCCGGATTCGGCTCAGTCATCGGCGCCCATCGGTGAGGTGCCCGAAGGCATTGGCGGCATCGTCTTCATTCTTGTTCCACGTCGCCACCGCGCGGTGCAGATTGTCCGAGACAGTCGAATGTTCACTGGACTGGTCGTCGTAGCAGTTCTTGCGTGCGTCGAGCAGCGAACCGGCGGCCTGGCGAAAGTCGCCGTAGATCGGACCGAGCGAATTCAGGGTCGCCTGGATCCCCTCGTGTGAGGCCGCGACGGTGGACAGGTAGTCCGACGCCTCTTGATGGTTCCCAGCCGCGTTGGTCAGAACGTCCTGGTTGACGTGGATCTTCTCGGGCATGTTCCACCTTCCTGGCTAATCGACGATGACGGTTGGAGCCGCCTTTTTCAAGCGCATAAGGCCACCGAGCGCCCTCGCCGGCCTGGTCGCGACCGGTTCGGCGGGCGGTGCGGGCTCCTGGGCCAGGGCCGGCGGATGCTGCCAACCCAGGAATCCGGGGCCGCGCAGGTTCTCCGCCAGGTGCACCTGCCCGTCGAGTAGCGCCTTGCCGGCGCCGACAGCGAGGGCATGGCGGTCGGTGAACACGCCGATGTCGCCGGGACGCAGGCTGGCCACGTCGACCGCCGCCGCCACCGGTGTTCCAGGCGGCGGGACGTGGATGCCTTGGCCGCGGAATGCCTCCACGACCGACTGTCCATCGGCGACGGCCTGCATCGCCGCACCCAGTTGTGGGTTGGCCACAGTCCTGGTCTCACCGTCGGGCAGCCGCACAGTGACCGGCCCACGCTCCCCCGACTCCTGCTCCGACGTATCGCCGTCGGCGTCGGCGCCTTCGAGAGCATGGGCCTCAGTCGCCTCCTCTGACCGGTCGTCATCCTCGGCGGGCATGTCGTCACCGCCCCATCCAGGAGGCGGTCCGTTCATCGGAAATCCGGAGGGCATAGCCGCCGGCATGGCACCGAAGCCCGGGCCGTCGGTACCCATGCCGGGGAACATCGGCGTCGCCAACTGCGGCAGCCGTTGCGGTGCCTCCTGGTCATCCATCTCAGGCTGGTCATCGGACAGTACGTCCGGATATGGCTCAGCATCCGGGTCCACCTCGGGCGTCTGGCCGTCCGCGGCGGGCGGCGGCTGCTGGCGATCCGATGGCGCGCGGAGGTACAGCCCCGTCAACGCGGTGGCGAGCGCCTCCTTGGAGACGTCGTCGTCATTGGTCTCTTCGACCACCTGGATGATCTGCCAGAGCCTGTCGACCAAGAACCTCTGGAATTCGCGCGCCCCCGCGGCGGTGCTCAGGTCCCAGGACCCGGCAGCGCCGGCAATCTCGGCCTCGAGGTCGTCGAGGCGGCGTCGGCCCGCCAGCGTGGTCTTGTGTGCGTGGCGCAGCGCTTCGATGATCTGCCGGTCGAATTCCGCTGCCGTCGACAGTTGCTGCGCCAGAGCCGCTTCGGCCAGCTTCATCGATTGCGCCGCCCGGCCCTGCTGTTGATCACCGGTCGAGACCAGGCGGCTTAGAACGCTGTCGTAGCCCGCGGGTGGCAGCGGCAGGGTCAGAGCCGCCTGGGCCACGCGTGTCGCCTCACCCGCACCGCCGGCCCGTTCGATGCGGTCGATCGCATCTAGCACGTCGTCGCGGGTTGCCATCTCCTCAACCCAACATCGCTGCGGTGGGCCGACGCTCGGGAGCTGACCGCTTCATGGCCGGTGACTGTACCCAGGCCCACCGATGCCGACAATTCACCCGAGAACCCGGTGGGGACGCCTGGCGATCACGGCACCGGACGCCGGATCGCCACATGTGCGCCCAGCGGGCTGATCTGCACGGTTGCGCCGGCGTGCGGGGCTTCGATCACCCGGTTCCCACCGATCGCCAGCTGAACATGCCCGGTGCTGGGGAAGACCAGGTCGCCGGGCCGAATCTGGGAGCGCGGCACCGGGATTCCTTCGTAGATCTGCGTGTAGGTGGTGCGCGACAGTGGCACGCCGGCCTGGTGGTATGCCCACTGAGTCAGCCCCGAGCAATCGAATCGGTCGGGGCCGGTCGCACCCCAGACATAGGGTCTGCCGAGCCGCGACAAGGCGGCGCGGACCGCCAGCCCGCCCCGAGTGTCGGGCAGCCGCAACCGCTGCACGCCCACGGGCCCGCGCCGCGCTCCCCGGTATTGCAACCGACGCAGCCTCGCACGGTGGGCCCGCGCGCGATGCTGCGCCGACACCACGTGGGCGTGCTGGGCGCGCAGCCGCGCCACCCGCCGGCGCATCGCCTCGCGATGCGCCAACGGCGTGCTCGGGGCGGCCGCCGAGTCGGCGCGAGCGGCGGAGACAACACCGTCGGTCTGCTGGCGCGCCCGAGCGTGGTCGGCGACCACGGCGGCCAGCACCGTGGTCGCCAGCGCATCGGTACGCGCGTTGGCCAGCAACAGATCTCGCTGGGCCAGCACCGCCATCCGGTACCGATCATGCCCGGCGCCGGTGTCGGCGTTGGCGTTGCGCTGCAACAACTCGGCGTAGTGATCCAGGCCGGACTCCAGCGACGCGGGCCGTGGATTGCCCGCGAACAGCTCATTGGCACGCGTCAGTAGCTCCAACTCACCGTTGCTCACTGTTATCCCCCTTCGTCGCCACCATCTGTCGCGTCCACGGATCCGTCGGCGAAAGCACGGACTCGGGTCAGTGCGCCGGGCGGGATCACGCCCCGGTTGCGGATGTCCCACATCTCCTCGGTGCCGACGCCGATCAACGCCGCTATCACCGGTTCGGGCAGCGACGACTGCGCACATGCTCGGTCGAAGCGGGCGGTCAAACTGCCGGGCATCCGTTGCAGCAGGTCAGTGCGGGTAGCCTCCAGGGCCTGCAGGTGCGCCATCAGTCGGGCAGCGTGATCGGCGCCCGCGTTCACCGCCACCCGCCACGAACTGGCCGCGAGCATCTCCGCCTTCACGCACTGCGTGATCACGGAAAGAATATACGTCTCGTATTCGTCTGATGCTTCCGAGGGCAGTCTCGCAATCACCGATCGCAGCGCATCGAGCTGCGCCTCGGCATATCCCTCCAGCACTTCGGTGTCGCTGTGCCGGTCGACGACGATGGCTCCGGCGGGACGCGCGGCGGGCGCCTGGGGCCCGGCCGCGGAGAGCAACTGGGCTAGTTCGGCGTCGGCGTCGTCGGCCACCAGGAGCCGAGAGTAGGTGCCCGGCGGCAGGCCGAGCCCATTTTCAACCTTCTGAACTGTGCCTTTGTGCGGCTTGCGGGCGCCACGCTCAAGGTAGCTCAATCCCATGATGCTGACCCCGGTGGCCGCGGCCAGGTCGGCAAGCGACCAGTCGCGCGCCTCCCGCAGGGCCCGAATGGCCGCGCCTGCCGCTTCGCGGCTCATCGTTGCGCCCCGGCCATGGACGGATAGTACACAGCCTGGGCCTTCACTACTTACATATATGTTTTTATCAACTTCTGTTGCGTTCGCCGTATCCGATCGTATACGTTTCCATCTACGTAATCCGATCTGTTAGCGAGGAGGACCTTCCGATGGCACCCCCCTGCTCCGCAAACCCCGAACTCTGGTTCGGCTACGCCGACGCCGACGGCGCCGACGGGGCCGCGAAGGCCCGGGCCTACGAACAGTCCTCCACCGAGGCGCGGTTGCAGTGCCTGCGACGCTGCCCGCTCGCACAGCAACGCCGGTGCGCGGCGCTCGCCGTGGAACGCGGCGAGGAGTACGGCGTGTGGGCCGGCGTGAAGCTCCCGGGCGGCCAGTACCGCAAACGGGCCGAACTCGCCCGGGCCCACGCGCTGTTGCGCGCCATCGCCGCCGGCGAGATCAACACCCGCGAGCTGCCCGACAACCAGACGCTGCTGACCAACCACGAACGCGACCAGCTGCCGGTGACCGCGGCGGTTTTTCACCTGCCCTCCGGGCAGCTCGGCCCTCGGTCAGCGGCGTGACCACGCCCGTCCACGGCATCAGTCGGTAGGATCGCCACAGCGGCATGGCGCACGGCGCGGAGGTGGACAGTTGAGCAACCTGGAGGCCACTTCGACTGAATTCGCCTGTGCAGCAACGCCAGAAGATCACATCGAGGTACTGCATCCCCGCGAGGTGCCGCTGGGCGGAGCGCGTGCCATCGGAGTCCGGCGCACCTTGCCGCAGCGCGACCGCTCACTGATCGGTGCCTGGTGCTTCGTCGACCACTACGGACCTCACGGCGTCGCCGACGGCGGCATGGACGTGCCCCCACACCCACACACCGGGCTACAGACGGCGACCTGGCTGTTCAGTGGGCGAGTCGAGCACCGCGACAGCGGCGGCGCGCACGCGCTGGTGCGCCCCGGTGAGTTGAACCTGATGACGGCCGGCGCGGGCATCTGCCACTCCGAGGTCTCGATCGACCCGCAGGCGGCTCCGGTCCTGCGAGGCGTACAGCTCTGGATCGCCCTGCCCGACACTGCCCGCCACAGTGAGCGCGGCCTCAACCATTTTGCGCCCGAACGGGTTTCGCTACCCGGCGCCTCGGCGCTGGTATTCCTCGGCGAACTCGCGGGGTACCGCTCCCCCGTCGCGACCTTCACTCCGCTGCTGGGCGCCCAGCTCGACCTGGATCCGCGCACCGAGCTGGCACTCGACGTCGATCCCGCGTTCGAGCACGGCGTGCTGTGCGACCAGGGCGCGGTCAGCCTGGGCGGCACGGGCCTGGGTTTCGGTGAGCTCGGCTATCAAGGCCCCGGTCGCGCGGTGCTGCCGCTGCGCAACACCGGCGACTCCCCCGCCCGCATCCTGGTGCTGGGCGGGGCGCCGTTTCGCGAGGAGTTGGTGCTGTGGTGGAACTTCATCGGTCGCAGCCACGACGAGATCGTTGAGTTTCGCCGCCGCTGGCAAGACGGCGACGAGCAGTTCGGACACGTCAGCGGCTATCAGGGCCGCCTGCAACGGCTGCCGGCCCCACCGATGCCGCCGCTGCGGCTACGGCCGCGACGGCCCCGCAGCCGGTAGCGGCTCCCGCTCTCAGCGGATGGTGCCCGCTCCCGGGATCAGCGGCAGGTCCAGTGCCGTGACCCAGCCCGGCGGAAGATCATTGACCGCCGGCACCGCATTCAGTGCGCGCATCCCGGTGGCCAGGCAGCCGGCCGTCGCCGCGTCGCGACCCGATCCATCGCTGAAGTGGAACGCCGTCTCCTGCGAAATGCTCGGCGTCCCTTCGATATCAACGCGATAGACGTCGTCTTGGGTGCCCGCCGGCCAGTCCGGTGCGGCGTCTCGACCAATCCGGTTGACGTGTTCGAGTTGGATCCGGGTCTCGCCGCGGTAGATGCCGTTGATGGTGAACCGCACCGCCGCGACCTGGCCCGCGGCGATCACACCCTTGGCGGTCGCGCGTTCGTTCGGAGTCACCCAGGTGTCCCAGGTGGTGGTGATCTCGTCAAGCTCGATCCCGGCGGCATGCGCGATCATCGGCACGGTGCCACCCCAGGCGAAGATCAGTACCTCGGGGATCTTGAGCACGGGCTGGAAGTCGGGGTCACGGCCGATCCCCATCTCGTTCTCGTAGTCACCGGTGTAGTTGGTGTAGTCCAACAACTCGGAGGCCCGCACCTTGCGCACCTCGGCGCAGACCCCCATCAGGGTCATCGGGAACAGGTCGTTGGCGAAACCGGGGTCAATGCCGGTGGTGAAGCACGATGCTCCGCCGTCTTCGCACGCTTGGGTGATCGGCGCCAGCAGGTCCGGCGGATTGAGCTTGAGGCCGGGCCATACCCACGGGGTCATCGCGGTCGAGCAGACGTCGATCCCGGCACGTAGGAACCGCGACATCAACGCGATGTTGTCGCCCGCGTGCGCGGCGGTCGGGCCGTAGTGCACCAATGCGTCGGGCGCCAGGGCGATCAAAGCGTCGACATCGTCGGTGGCGGTGACGCCGACGGGCGCGATCCCGCAGATCTCTCCGACGTCGCGCCCCACCTTGGCCGGGTCGCTGACGCCGACGCCGACGAGCTCGAACAGCGGGTGTCTGACGATCTCGGGGATGACCAACTTGCCGACAAACCCGGTGCCCCAGACGACGATCCGCTTAACCATCTGACATCCTCTCGTCCCCCGGCGTCGCTTCAGGCTATGGCGTGAGCAGTACCTTCACCACGTCTCCGGATCGGGCCGCCACGGCGCGATAGGCGTCGGCGGCGTCGTCCAACGCCATCTCCGTGGTGAAGATCCCGTCCACCGACAGTCGCCCGGATTGCAGCAGCGGCACCAGCTGCGGCCACGTCTGTTGCACCGGTGCGGTGGTCATTCGCAGGGTGACACTGCGCAGCAGTGCCGGCAACGCTGGGAACGGGAAGGGCTGCAAGTCATGCACGCCGACCACCGACACCGTCCCGCCGGCCCGCACCGCGGTCAGCGCGTCGGACATGGTGGTGTCCGAGCCGACGGCGTCGATCACCGCATCCACACCGCGTCCATCGCTGAGTTCCATGGCCGCGGCCGTGGTCGACGGCTCCGCCGGTGTCACGCCCATCAGCGCCGCCCGGTCCCGACGCTCACGCACCGGGTCGATGCCGAGAACCGTTGCTGCGCCGAGGAACAGCGCACTGCGTGCCGCGCACAGGCCGACCGCTCCCAGCCCGATGACCGCAACCGTGCCGCCGACCGGGATATCGGCGCGCAGCGCAGCGGCCCAGCCGGTGGCGAGGTTGTCGGTGAGCAAGAGAGCTTCGGCGTCAAGAATTCCCTCGGGGATCCGGGCGAGCTGAAAGTCGGCGCCCGGCACGGCAAGCAGTTCCGACTGCGCACCCCCCAGCAGGCCTGCTCCGAAGATCTGCGGGCCCGAATGGCACCGAATCGGGTCGAGGGTGCCGCACCCGGCGCAGTGCCCGCAGCCCGCGACCGAGGACACCATGACCCGGTCACCGACCCGAACGGAGTTCACCTGCGAGCCGACGTCGACAACCGTCCCGATCGCCTCGTGCCCCAGCGGAACGGGATCGCCGAACGGGTAGTCGCCCTCGTAGAAGTGCAGATCGGAACCGCAGATCGCGGTCGCGGTCACCTCGACCACGGCACCGTCGGCTCCGGGCAGCTCGGGGTCGGGGCGGGTGTCGACTCGGATCGATCCGGGCCCATCGATTACGACACTGCGCATCGCTTCATCCTTCGAATCCGGTGGCTAACGCTTGTACTTTGCCGAGCACGTCGGGATAGCGCTTCAGATGCGCGCCGCCGTTGACGTCGAAGACCGATCCGGTGATCCAGCCGGCGCGCTGCGAGGTCAAGAACTCCACGGTCTGCGCGATGTCGTCGGGGATGCCGGAGCGCCCGAGCGGAGTGTTTTCGATGTACTCGTCGGTGAGCCCGGGCACCATAGCCAGGCCGGCGACCAGGGGAGTGTCCACCAGGCCGGGGGAGACCGCGTTGACCCGGATGCCGCGGGGACCCAGCTCCAGTGCGGCCACCTGGACCAGCATCAGCACTCCGGCCTTGGCGCTGCAGTACGCGGCCATGGTGGTGCCGGGCTGACGCCCGTTGAGCGAGGAGATGGCGACCACGCTGCCGCCGTCCTCGAGATTGCGGGCCGCATGTTTGATCACCAGCATGGTGCCGGTGAGGCAGACATCGATGGTGGTCTGCCAACCGGACAGCTCGATGTCGGCGATCGGGCCGATGATCGACAGGCCGGCGCAACTGACCACCGTGCGGACGGCTCCGGCTTCGCGGGCGATCGCGAATGCCGCTGCGACACTGGCTTCGTCGGTCACGTCCGCGACGACGGCGGTGGCTTTGTCGCCCAGTTCGGCGGCCCGGGCACGCGCGGCGTCCTCGTTGACGTCGGCGATCACCACGTGGTCGCCGCGCGCGACCAGGGCGTGCGCGGTGGCCAACCCGATACCGGATGCGCCGCCCACTATCAGGGCCACGGGCTTTTGAGCCGTCACTGTCGCGCTCCCGTCGTCGTGGTGGTTCGGTAGGTGCGCTCTCGTTCGGGACGCGTCCACAGGTTGTCTGCACCGACGTCGGTACCATCGGCGGCCAATACGCGTTTGAGGATCTTGTTGGTTGCCGTTGAGGGCAGCTCCGCGGTCATCCGGACATAGCGCGGCCAGGCCTTGGGGGAGAGGTCCTCTTGAGCGGCAAGGAATTCGGCGAACTCGTCCTCGGCCAGCCGAGCGCCGTCACGCAACACCAGCGCGGCCATCACCTGATCGCCGACGTTACCGTCCGGCACGGCGTACACCGCGGCCTGGTTGATGTCGGGGTGGCGCATCAGGATCCGCTCGATCGGCGCCGCCGCCAAGTTCTCGCCGTCGACGCGCATCCAGTCGGCGGTGCGCCCGGCCAAGTAGATCCAGCCGTCGGCGTCGGCGTAGGCAAGGTCGCCTGACCAGTACATGCCGTCGCGCATCCGGTCTGCGGTGGCCTGTTCGTTGTTGTAATAGCCCGAGAAGAAGCCCGACCCGGCGGTGTTGACCAGTTCGCCGATTGCCTCGTCGGCGTTGACCAGCGCGCCGTGCTCGTCGAAGACCGCCGGGGGACACTCGCGGACGGGATCGCTCTTGTAGATGGCGACGCCGGGGAATCCACGTCCCACCGAACCGGGCGGAGTGCCTTCATCACGAGTGATGGTCACGGCGTTCTCGGTGGAGCCGAATGCATCGACCACGTGGACACCGAACCGGCGGGCGAACTCGCCGATGTCTCGTTCGGAGGCCTCATTGCCGAAGGCGACCCGAAGCGGATTGTCCGCGTCATCGGGCCGCTCGGGATGCGCCAGCAGGTAGGCGAACGGTTTACCGACGTAGTTCATATACGTGCCACCGTAGGCGCGGATGTCGGCCAAGAACCGCGAAGCCGAGAATTTCGCCGGCGCCATCGCCGCACCGGCGGCCACCGCCGGACCGAAGCCGGCCGCGATCGCATTCGAATGGAACAACGGCATGGACAGGTACACGACGTCGGCGGCGCCCAACTCGAATCGCTCGGTGAGGCTCTGCCCGGCGACCAGCACCATAAAGTGGCTGACCAGAACGGCTTTCGGGTCCCCACTGGTGCCCGAGGTGAAGATCAGCATGAACGGATCCATGGGCCCGACCTGCCGATGCGGCTGGAGTACCCCGGCCTCAGCGCACTCGTTGGCCCACGCCGGCTCGTCGACGTCGATGACCGTGACGCCGGGCAGGTCCATTCCCCGCAGCAACGCGCGGTGTTCGGCATCGACGAGCAGGATCTGCACGTCGGCGGTGCGCAGATCCCCGGCGAGCGCCGAACCGCGGCGGGTGTCGTTGACCCCGCACAGGACGTAGCCGCCCAGCCCGGCGGCGGCGAGCGCGGTGAGCATCGCGGGGGTGTTGCCCAGCAGGGCGCCGACGTGCAGGGGCCGGCCGGTATCGGCGCGCGCGAGCACCGCGGCCCCGTGGCGAGCCGCCCGGACGAGGTACTCCCGCCAGGACCAGCGGATCTGCCCGCCGTCGGCGTCGTTGTAGAGCACCGCCAGACCGGTGTCGCCGATGCGTTCGGCGAGCAGCTGCTGCATGGTCTCTGCCATCAGACCTCCTAACCCGTGACCGTAGCGGTCGCGTCGGCCAGATGCCGGGCCAAAAACGCGATCTGGTGCTCGATGACGTGATCGAACCAGTCGCCACCGGCGAAGACGTCGAAGTGATCGCAGGGGTAGTGCCGCACTTCGGCGCGGGCGGTGAACGCCGCCTTGGCGGCGGCCTGCGGGGGAGCGCCGCGGTCGAAATCGGCTATCTGCACCAGGATCGGACAGGCGATGGCCTCGGCGTGCTTGGCCGCCGGACGGTAGGCGCCAAGCTGCACTCCGACCTGGGCATCGATCTCGTTGCGCCAGGTCGGACCGGCCATCGCGGTGTAGGCCGCGTGGTAGCCGTCGGCGGTCAGGGTGGCCAGCTCCCCGGGGAGGCCCACCAGGGGGATGGTCGCGGGCGGCCCGCCGAACCGTTGGGCCAGCGCACTGCGCCAGCCCGTTGCCGTCGAACGCAGCATCGCTGCCGGGCGATGGTGCGGCAGCGCCGCGACCGCTGCGGCCGGTCCGCTGACCAGTGGTGTCAGCGCGATGGCGGCGGCGACTCCGGGGGTGGTGGCGGCCACCTCGAAAACATGCCCGCCGCCCAGCGACACTCCCCACGCCACGATCCGGCGAGGATCGACACCGGGCTGCTCAGCCGCGGCCGAGCATGCCGAGCGGAAGTCGTCAACCTGTTCTTGCATGGAGATCCGTTGGCGCGGTTGTGCTTCTGAGGCGCCGAAATATCGGTAGTCGAAAGCAAAGGCGGCGAACCCGGCTTCGCTGAGTCGTTCGGCGAACGGGATCAGGCCAGAGTCGACCGTGCCGCCCAGCCCGTGCCCGAGCACCACGACCGGGGCGCCGTCGCCGTCATATCGCGCCGCCGGGAAGAACTGCCCGACACACGTGGCGCCGCCGCTGCCAAATCGGATGGTCGCGCTCATGCGGATGCCTCCATCTCGCGCACGCCGGCCCATCCAGGCACGCCGAGTTCGGCAGCGCGTCGGGTGCCGCGCGGAATCTCCGCGGTGCGCATGTCGTGTTCGTAAAGGAAGTAGTCGAGTTGCTGGGTGTGGCGCGGGGTGTCGAGCATGTGGCCGGTGTACTTGCGCCGGTCCGCCTCGATCACCCGGCGCATTTCGGCGACCGACGGCAGCCGGTAACGGCCGGCCGCGTAGGCGCCGATGAGGCGGGCCTGGGATTCGACGAACGGGAACAGCGTCGGGGTGGCTTGGGCGAATCCGGCGAACACCAAGTCGTCGATGCCCGGATAGAACATCCGCTTGTACAGGTCGATTCGATTGCCCGGTGCGCTGATGAACTCCGGGTCGAAGAACGGGAAGGTGATGTTGTAGCCGGTGGCGTAGATGATGACGTCGAATTGGCCGCTGGTGCCGTCGGTGAAGTGGACGGTATCGCCGTCGAGCCGGCTGATGTTGGGTTTGGGGATGACGTCGCCGGACCCCAGGCGCAGCGGCAGTTCCACCGATTGGGTGGGATGCGCTTCGAAGAACTTGTGGTTGGGGGTGGGCAGCCCGAGGTCCTCGGGGCGCCCGGCGATGATCGGCTGCGCCCACTGAGCGACCTTGCGCTGCCAGGAGAACGGCAGATACGGGCTGGTCCGGAAGTACTTGTCGGCGGGCTTGCCGGCCAGATACTTCGGCACGATCCACGCACCCGAACGGGTGGACAAGGTCAGCTCGTTGTCCAGCGCCTTCGACGACAGTTCGACGGCGATGTCGGCGGCACTGTTACCCAGGCCGACCACGAGGATCCGCTTTCCGCTGAAGTCCAGCGGCGTCTTGGGGTCGATGTAGTGGTGCGCATGCAACGTCTCGCCGCTGAACTCGCCCGGGAAGTCCGGTAGGCGTGGATCCCAGTGGTGCCCGTTGGCGACGACCAGCAGGTCGAAGCGACGGCGCCCGCCGCCGGCCAGTTCCAGCTCCCAGCCACCGCCGGGCAGCCGCTGGGCGTGGGTGACCTCGGTGTCGAACTCGATGTTGCGTTTGAGGTCGAACGCCGCGGCGTAGGACTCGAGGTACTCCTTGACCAGCGTGTGGTGCAGGAAGTCGGGGTAGTCCTCCGGCATGGGGAAATCCCGGAACGACAGCTGGTGCTTGGAGGTGTCGATGTGCAGCGACCGGTACGCGCTGGAATGTCCGTTCGGGTTGCCGAAGGCCCAGTTGCCGCCGATTCGGTCGGAGGATTCGAAGCAGCTGTAGTCAACTGCGTAGTCGCTCAGCATCTTTCCGGCGGTCAGGCCGCTGATGCCGGCACCGATGATCGCGGTGCGGGGTGAGGACATGGGGAACCTTCCGAGATCCGAGGTAGACAGGTTTGCGGAAGTGTCTACACGACGTGTGGAAATAGTACACAGATCTGCGGATGTGTCTACCCCCTTGTTAGGATCACCGATCAGGAGGTGGCCGTGAACGCAGCGTCAGCGTCGCCCGCGTCCCCGTCGACAACTGATCGGCTTCTCGATGCGACCGAGAAACTGCTGGCCGACAAGGGGATTCGAGCGACGACGATGATCGACGTCGCCCAGGCAGCAGGGCTGTCCCGGGCCTGGCTGTACCGGAATTTTCCGGATAAGCCGACGCTGGTCGGCGCGGCGATCATTCGGCTCATCGAAACCAGCTGGGCGCAGACCCGCGCCGAGCTGTCGACGCTCACCGGCTTCGAGGACCAACTTGTGGCCGGCGTCCAGATCGGTCGCCGCGCCTACGACGATCCCGGCGCGCTGCTGATGCGGCTGCGCACCGCCGAACCCGAGGAGTTCACCGCGTGTGCCGGAACCGGGGTTCGCGGCCTAGTTCCCGACCTCGCGGGGTTCTGGCTTCCGTTCGTGGCGGCCGCGGCCGCCAGCGGCGACATTCACCCCGACACCGATCTGCCCGAGGCCAGTGAATGGATCGCTCGGGTGATGATCAGTTTCGGCAGTGTCCCGGGAAACCAGCTGGACCCCGACGATCCCGCGGCCGTGCGGCAGCATCTACGCCGCTACGTGCTGCCGGCGTTGCGCCAGGCGCCAACGGGGGAGTAATCCGCTCCGGTTTCCGGAAGGGGCATTTCCATTTGGTGACATTGTTAGTGTGCAGTTTGGACTAACAGCCTTCTTCTCGGGCACGGTGACTGCGACGGGAGTGCCACCATCGACGCTTGGATTCTCGACGCCGTGCGGACGCCGCGTGGTAAGGGTCGTCCCGACGGGGCGCTGCACGACCTACATCCGCAGGCGCTGTTCGCGCAGTGCCTGACCGCCCTGGCCGCACGCACCGGGTTCGAGCCCGCCGAGGTCGACGACGTTATCGCCGGCAACGGGATCCTGTCCGGAGACCACGGCGACGACATCGCCCGGCTGGCCGTGCTGCTGGCCGGATGGCCCGAATCCGTCCCTGGGATGACGCTGAACCGCTTCTGCGGGTCGGGCCAGCAGGCCGTCACGGTGGCGGCCACCGCGGTCGCCGCCGGAGCGGAGAACCTGATGCTGGCCGGTGGTGTCGAATCGATGTCCCGCTGGGGGGTGACCGTCGGGGTGCCGACCATCGACGGCGACAACACGGACCTGCGCCGCCATTATCCGACTGTCCCGCAAGGCATTTCCGCCGACCTGATTGCCACGCTGGAGGGTTTTTCCCGGGCTGATGTCGACGCCTACGCCGCCGAGAGCCAGCGCCGCGCCGCCGAAGCCATCGAACAGGGCCGATTCGATCGGTCGCTGATCGCGGTCACCGACTCGGCCGGCACGGTGGTGTGCACCCGCGACGAACATCCGCGTCCCGGCACCACCGCCGAGAAGCTCGCCGGCCTGCCACCGGCGTTCGCCCAGCTGGGCGCCGCGCGGGTGGCAGGGGAGACCCGCACGTTCGACGAGATCTGCCTGGACCGCTATCCCGGCCACACCGCGATCGAGCACGTCCACCACGCCGGGAACTCCTCGGGCGTGGTCGACGGCGCGGCCGCCGTAGCGGTGGTGTCACAGGCATGGCTGGGCGCCCATGGTGCCACGCCGCGGGCCCGCATCCGGGCCACCGCCGCGCTCGGCAGCGAACCGGTCATCATGCTCACCGCACCCGGCCCCGCGGCGCAACGCTGCCTGCAACGCGCCGGCATGCAGGCGGGCGACATCGATCTGTGGGAGATCAACGAGGCCTTCGCCGCCGTGCCGCTCAAGACGATTCGCGACCTGAACCTCGACCCGGCTCGGGTCAACGTCAACGGCGGTGCCATCGCCCTGGGACATCCGATCGGCGCGACCGGGGCGATGCTCATCGGCACGGTGCTCGACGAACTCGAGCGCCGCGACCTGACTACCGGCTTGGTCACCATGTGCACCGGGGGCGGCATGGGCACGGCCACCATCATCGAAAGGGTCTGACATGAGCGAGACCGTGCAGATCGACCGGTCCCACGAAGGTGTCGCCGTCGTGACGCTGAATCGTCCCGACCGGCTCAACGCGGTCAACCAGGTGATGCGCGACGCGCTGCTGCAGACCTTCACCACACTGGGCTCCGACCGTTCAGTGCTGGCGGTGGTCCTGACCGGCGCAGGCCGAGGCTTCTGCTCGGGCCTGGATGTCCGCGACTTCGGGCCCGGCATCCCCGAAGCCGACGACCCGGCGATCGACCGGATGCGCTTCCAGGAATCCATGGCCGCGCTGCCCCAGGCGATCCGGGCCATCCCGCAACCCGTCGTCGCCGCGGTCAACGGCGCCTGCGTGGGTGCTGGGCTGGCGATGTGCCTGGCCTCAGACATCAGGATCGCCTCGACGGCAGCGAAATTCGGCAACGCCGCCATCCTGCTCGGACTGTCGGGGGCGGAGATGGGCATGAGCTATCACCTGCCCCGCATCGTCGGCACCAGCGTCGCCGCCGACTGGATGCTCACCGGACGGACGGTGCCCGCCGAGGAAGCCGATCGGCGAGGCTTGGTCAGCCAGCTGGTGGAGCCGGAGGCGCTGTTGGACCGTGCGGTCGAGATGGCCGGCCTGATAGCCGGATTGGCACCGCTCGGGGTGGAGCTGACCAAACGCGCGTTGCAGGTCAACGTCGACGCCGCCAGCTTGGATGGCGCCCTTGAGCTGGAGAACCGCAACCAGGTGTTGACCCACGCCACCGACGACGCGGCGGCCCGCCGGCAGAAGTGGTCCCGTTAACCGGCAGATCGACCGAAAGGAATCACGACCATGGCGTGGGACTTCTCCACCGACCCGGAATGGGCAGAACAGCTGGCCTGGGTCGACGAATTCGTCCGCACCGAGTGCGAACCCATCGACATGGTGGTCACCGAATCCCATGACCTCAATGATCCGGTCCGCCAGGCCCTGATCCCGCCGCTGCAGAAGATCGTCAAAGAGCGCGGACTGTGGGCCACCCATCTGGGTCCGCATCTGGGCGGCCCCGGCTACGGCCAGGTGAAGCTGGCGCTGCTGAACGAGATCCTGGGCCGCTCCGAATGCGCGCCGATCGTGTTCGGTTCGCAGGCACCGGATTCCGGGAACAGTGAGATCCTGGCCCACTACGGGACCCCGGAGCTCAAGGAGCGTTATCTCGAACCGTTGCTGGACAACCGGATCATCTCCTGCTTCTCGATGACCGAACCGCAGGGCGGGGCGGACCCGAAGGTCTTCACCACCACCGCGACCCAGGACGGCGATCAATGGGTGATCAACGGCGAGAAGTGGTACTCGTCGTTCGCCTCGATGGCGTCGTTCCTCATCGTGATGGCGATGACCGACCCGGATGCGCCGCCGTATCAGCGGTATTCGATGTTCGTGGTTCCCGGCGACACTCCCGGCATCAACGTGCTGCGCGACGTGGGGCTGGGCTATCAGCCCGCCGGTGGCGGGGGACGCGAGGGCTACGTCCGCTATGAGAACGTCCGGGTGCCGAGCGACCACATGCTCGGGCCGCGAGGCGGGGCTTTCGTCGTGGCGCAGACCCGGTTGGGCGGCGGGCGAATTCACCACGCCATGCGGACCGTGGGCCTGGTGCGCCGGATCTACGACATGATCTGTGAACGCGCGGTGTCGCGCTATACCCAGGGCACGGTGCTGGCCGACAAGCAGATGGTGCAGGAGATGATCGCCGATTCGTGGATGGAGATCGAGGCCTACCGGCTGCTGACGTTGCAGACCGCGTGGAAGATCGACCAGTACAACGATTATCAGGCGGTGCGCGCGGACATCTCGGCGGTCAAGGCGATGATGCAGAAGGTGCTGCACGACGTGTCGTCGCGCGCGTTGCAGATCCATGGTTCGCTGGGCACCTCGCATGAGATGCCGTTTGTGCAGTACCTGACCGAGTCATTCGTACTGGGGCTGGCCGACGGCCCCACCGAGGTGCACAAGGTGACGTTGGCGAAGCTGCTCCTCAAAGGTGTTGCGCCGGCACCGGACCTGTTCCCGTCCGAGCATCTGTTGCGGTTGCGGGCGGCGGCCGAGGCGAAGTTTGCCGACAAGTTGGCCGGCATCCCGCGGAGCTAACCCAACAGGTCCTGCGCTCTGGTCAGCAGTCCGGGAACGGCTGCCGCCATCGCTTCGAGCTCGGCTCGGGGCGCGCTAGCGCGCCGATTGTGCTTGACGATCAATGACCATGTCGCCGCCGACTTGAAACACGCCAGCGCCTTGAAGTACTCCAACTCGGCGACGTCGGTGCCACGGGCCGCGATGTAGCAGTCCGCCAGTTCGCCGATGCCGGGGCAATCGCCGGCATATCGGGTGTCGCGGCGATAGGTCTGCGGGTCGGAGTTGATCAGAAACCAGCCCGCATCGATACGCGGGTCACCAATCGACCAGATCTCCCAATCGATGACCGCGGTGATCTCGCTGCCGACCGCCAGCAGGTTGCCGAGCCGGAAGTCGCCGTGCACCACCGCCGAGGCGGCCGGGGCGGGCAGTCGCGCACGCAGCGCCTCACCGACGTCTCGCCACCCGGGCGCCAGTTCCGGATCGACGGTCGCCAAGGTGGCGCTCCACCGTTCGATCTCGCTGGCCGCATCACCGATGGGTTCGTCGGTACATCCCAAAGCGGCCGGGTCCAGTCGATGCAGCCGGGCCATCGTCCCCGCGGCGGCGTAATAACGCTGCGCAACAGCCGGATCCGCGGGCGCATCCGTCGCATCGAAGAGCGGCTCGAAGGATTCGCCGGCCACAAGTGTCATCGCGAACAGCGGCGGTACGCCCGGGGGATCACCGGCGTCGCACCAAAGCAGCTGGGGGACCGGTACGTCGCTGCCCGACAGCGCCGCGATGATGCGGGCTTGGCGCAACACGTCGCGGTGTGCCACCGGGGCGCGCCCGGGCGGGGCCATCTTCACCACCACCGGGCGCCCGTCCTGGCTGCCGCGATAGGTCAGACTCGACGCGCCACCAGCCAGCGGCACCAGGTCGGTCACGCCGCGGGACGCCAGCCGTCGGCGCAAGGCGGTCAGGACCGCATCAGTCACGCAGCCAGCCGATGTCGCGCAGGAAGGATTGAGTCTTGACGATCTGGCCGGTCAGCGTCTTGGGGTCGGCGGTGCACAGTCGATAGGCCGTCTCGGTGATCAGCGCGATGTCCTCGGTGTCGACCTTAGCCAGATCCAACGTTCCCGCGCCCGGCGTGGCGACCGGATTGGTGGGTGCCGCGGCGTTGACCGCGATACCGTCGGCATATAGCTCTGCGGCAAGGCTTTTCGTGAGTCGGTTGAGTGCGGCTTTAGCGGTGCCGTAGACGCCGAAGCCGGCAGATGTGTCGAAATCGGAGAACGGCGGACCGGCCGGCAAGTCTCCGCCGACCGAAGTGAGGTTCAGTATCCAACCGGCGCCGCGTTCCCGCATGGCCGGAATGGCCAACTGGCTCAGATGCAGCGGGCCCACCAGATGCATTTCCAGCATCAGCCGCACCCGGCGCTCCGGGAAGCCGTCGAGAGGGCGCAGGAATGTCACCGCGGCATTGTTGACCAGGATGTCAGGTGCGCCGAGTTCGGCGGTGACCTGCGCGAACAAGCGCTCGCGGTCTTCGGTCGCCGACAGATCGGCCTGCACCGCGATGGCCTGACCGCCCGCGGCGACAATCTCGTCTCGGGTTTGGGTCAGCGATCCGTCGTACTTTTCGTCGGGCTCCAGGGTGCGGGCGGTGAGCGCTACCGTTGCGCCTTCGCGGGCCAGCCGTTGAGCGATAGCCTTGCCCAGCCCCCGGCTGCTGCCGGTCACCAACGCCACTTTGCCGTCACACCGTCCCACGCGACGTGTTCCTTCCCCCTGTTGATAACGCGCTCTCCTGTAGTGAGAACATCGTTACCATCTGTGCTGACGTATGGGAAGGGCTGCGCGCCGCCGCCGGCGATTCGGACACCGAAGGGGAAGCGATGACGGAGTGGTTCTTGTACCTCCCACAAACCAGAATCGGCCTCGCCGAGCTGGTCTCGCGGGCCCAGGCGGCCGAGGCGGCCGGTTTCGACGGCGTGGCTTTCCTCGACCACCTCGACACCCCGATGGACCCCGCTTCGCCGCTGTGGGAGGCGATGACCGTGGCCACCTGGGTTGCCGCCCACACGCAGCGGATCAAAGTCGGCCACGTGGTGTTGTGCGACGGGTTCCGGCACCCGGCGGTGCTGGCCAAGCAGGCGACCACCTTGGCCGAGGCCTCTGGCGGACGCTTCGAACTGGGACTGGGTTCCGGCTCGATGCCCGACGAGTTGGTCAAGTACGGCATCAGCACGGCCGGCCCGCGGCAACGCGTCGATGCGCTGGGGGAGACGCTGGCACTGTTGGGCGAGTACTGGAACACCGCGGGGGAGCGGGCGCAGACCCCCGCGCCGGCCCAGCCGATCCCGCTGGTGCTCGGTGGGGTGGGCCCCCGGATGCTGGAGTTGGTACGCCGGTACGCCGATTGGTGGAACCTGCCGGCCACGCACGTGCACAAGTTGCCCGAGTTGCTGCCCTCGATCGGGTCTGCGCGCGCGTCGGTGCAGCAGATGGTCGGGTTCGCCCGACACGACCAGGACGTGGCGGCGGTATCGGAGACGGCGCAGCGGCGATTCGGCCGGCTGGGATCGGGCCTGGTGTGCGGTGATGCCGCAACACTGGCCGAACATTTCGGCCGACTCGAAAGCCAAGGGGCACAGCGGTTCTACGTCTGGTTTGCTGACTTCGCGCCGCCGGAGTCGATTGTCGAATTCGCCGAGACCGTGATCCGGGCGGGCGGCTGAACTCGTCAGCGCGTTCGGCGCGGTGCGTTCCAGCGGATCTCGATGTCGTCGGCGTCGGTCATCGGCCCCTCCAGATCGTCGGTGACGCGGACGCCCACCCGCCGCTGGGTGGTCGCATCGACGAAGCTCAACGGCGGCGCCCCGTCCTGCAGGTACTTGTCTCCCCATTGCATCAGCGCCAGAAAGACCGGCAACAGGTCTTCGCCGGCCGACGTCAGCCGATACTCGTCGCGGACCCGCTGCCCGGATTCCTGGTAGGGCACCCGGCGGATGATTCCGGCGTTCTCGAGTTGCTTTAGCGCCCGCGAGACTGCCGGGGCCGAGGCGCCCAAACGCGCGGTGAAGTCCTCGAATCGGCTGGTGCCGTAGAAGCATTCGCGCACCACCAGGAACGCCGTCTTGGTGCTCAGCACATCGAGCAGCCGGGCCACCGAACACGCATCGCCGGTGGACCAGCGCGATCGGTCGCGCAACCGGGGTTCGAACTCCATGTGGTCCAGCATACGTGACTAACACTTGCGTTATCCAGGTTGTTGTGCTGTGCTCTTACTAACGGAGTCGTTAGTCAGCGAGAGAGGGTACGGAAATGGTTGCAGTACAGGGAAAGGTCGCGGTGGTCACCGGCGGACGGCGCGGACTGGGCGCAGCCCTGGTCGACGAGCTCTTGGCGCGCGGAGCCCGCAAGGTCTACTCGACCGCACGCACCGCATTCACCGATGAGCGCCCGCAGGTGGTGCCACTAGCACTGGAGGTCGGGTCGCCCGAGTCGGTGGCGGCTCTGGCCGGGGCGGCCAGCGATGCCGAGCTGGTATTCAACAACGCGGGCGTGCTGCTGCCGGACGCATTGCTGACCGGCTCCTTCGAGCGCATCACCGAAACCTTCGACGTCAACGTCTTCGGGCCGCTGCGCCTGGCGCGGGCGTTCGCGCCGATCCTGGCGGCCAACGGGGGAGGGGCGCTGGTCAACATGCACTCGGTGCTGTCCTGGATGGCTGGCTCTGGCGCCTACGGCGCTTCCAAAGCCGCCGCCTGGTCGGTGACCAACTCGCTGCGCACTGAGCTGGCCGCGCAGCACACGCAGGTGGTCGGCGTCCATGCCGGCTTGATCGACACCGACATGGTCTCCGACATGCCCGGCCCCAAGGTGACGCCGGGCCACGTGGCGCGGCGAATCCTCGATGGCGTGGAGTCCGGTGCCGCCGAGGTGCTGGCCGACGACATCAGCGTGAGCGTCAAGGCCGCGCTGTCCGGTCCGGTCGAGAACCTGTCTTTCGCCCTGTCGCACTGAGCGCACCCAATCAACTAAGGAGTACCGCCATGCCACTGTGGACAATTCACCACACCCCGGGCATCTTCAACGCCGAGACCAAACGCGCGCTGGCCGCCCGTATCACCGAGCACTACGAGAGTGCCGGGCTGCCGCGCTTCTACGTGGTCACCCTCTTCCAGGAGACCGCGCCAGAGGACTTCTACGTCGGTGGGGAGCCGACGGAAGTGGGAATTCGTGTCGTCATCGACCACATCGCCCGGCACGCCCACGACACCGAAGGCCGCCGGCGGATCGCCGATTGGATCAACGGGATTTTGACTCCGACACTCGAGCGGCATCCGGGCGTGCACTCGGAATTCCACGTCGACGAGACCAGCGAAGAGCTGTGGATGATCAACGGGCTTGTTCCGCCGCCGGGGGGATCGGATGCCGAGAAGCGGTGGGCCAAAGAGAACGTCGCGTCGGCGTACTAGGGGGCGGCCGCTCACCGGTACCGCTCCGCCAGCGCGGTACCGATGGCGGCCAGATGATCACGCACGCCCTGCGGACCGGTCACCTCGAGCCATTCGATGAGTCCGGCCAGTTGGCCGGCGACGGCATATTCATTGTGGCCTCGAATCACCACCTCGATCCGGCCGTCGGGCCTGGAACCGCCCACCTCCAGGCGTCCCCCGAGCACTCCCCGGAGCAAACCGAGACCCTCGGGGGCGCACACGGCCTGGGCCTCCAGCGGGGTGCGCTTGCAGTCGACCTCATCGGCGATCTCCCGCCAGCTCTGCGCAAGGTCGAATCCCCGGGGCCGCCGCACGGGATCGTCGGTCAACGCAACCGACGAAACACGGTCGATCCGGAAGGTCCGCCGGCCGACCTCCGTTTCAGACACCAGGTACCACGTCGGGCCTTTGGCGACGATGCCCAGCGGGTGGACGGTCCGCTCGGTCACTGCGCCTTTGCTGTCGACGTAGCCAAGCCAGACCTGCACTCCGCTGATCACCGCCTCTTGCAGCGCGTCGAGAAACCTCGGTGGCCGCGGCGCGACCTGACTGGCGCCCCAGAGTCGTGGATCGACGACCACCGACGCCGCGGCGGCCTCGGCCTGCGCCCGGAAAGGCTCGGGCAACGCGCGGACGAGCTTGCGCAGGGCGGCCTTGACGTCCGGCGTGGCCGTCGAGGCGGGTCCGGCCACGAGAAACAGGGCACGAGCCTCGCTTGCGGTCAGCCCCGAGAGGTCGGTCCGAGCGCCACCCAAGAGGCGCCACCCGCCCCCGCGACCTTGCACGGAGTACACCGGGATCCCGGCGACGCTGAGCGCTTCGAGGTCGCGGCGGGCGGTGCGCTCGGACACCTCCAGCTCGCGGGCCACCTCGGAGGCGGTCACCCGCTTGCGCTGCTGCAGCAGAAGAAGGGTGGCCACCAGCCGGTCAGCTCGCACCCCAGCAGACTCCCACACAAACTGGCCAATAGATGTCCGGTTATGGCCACAACAATGGCGCCATGACCACACCGACCAGTCCTTCCGCAGCCCCTCCGACCGACCCCCGCCCCGTGCTCGACCGTGCCGTCGCGACCGGCGCCGCCGTGATTGCCGGCATCCGCCCAGACCAGCTCACCGACCCGACGCCCTGCACCGAGATGAACGTGCGGACGTTGGTGACGCACCTGATCGGCGTTCTCGACCGAGTTGCCGCACTGGGCAACGGCGAGGACCCCTTCGCCGTCGCCGAGCCACAGGTCTCCGACAATCGCTGGGCCGATGCGTGGCGGGAGTCCGGCCGACGCGCCGCCGACGCCTGGGGCGACGACGCCGTCCTGCAACAACCCATGGCGCTGCCGTGGATCCAGGGCAGCGGCGCCGAGGTCCTGGCGTCTTACCTTTCTGAAGTGACCGTGCACACCTGGGACCTGGCGGTCGCCACCGGCCAGCAGCCCGACTGGGACGACACAGTGGTCGCCGCGGCGTTGCAGTCGGCACACCGGATCTTGCCGGCCGAGAATCGTCGCGCGCTCTATGCAGAGATCTCGGCCGCGATGGGCCTGGATGAGGTAGCCATGCCGTTCGCCGAAGCCGTCGCCATTCCCGACGACGCCCCCGCGATCGACCGGCTCATCGCCTGGAACGGCCGCGATCCGCTCTGGTGATGCGGAGGGCCCAACGCCGGGTGGCTGGGAGAGAACTGCTCCTACCCGCCAAACACAAAGGTCACGAACCATTTCTGGTTCGTGACCTTTGTGTCTGCGGTTCGTAGAACCGCACCCTGTGGGCGAAGGGGGACTTGAACCCCCACGTCCCGAAGGACACTGGCACCTGAAGCCAGCGCGTCTGCCATTCCGCCACTCGCCCGAGCAACCGGGGGAGCCTATCACGGGTCCCCCGTCCTCTTAAAAAACGGCTCCGGACCTGCAGCGCAGACCGCCCGGGCCTCACCCAGGGCGTCGTGACCCCTTCGTGACCTGGTCTTATCCGATTCTCCGCCGTAGAAGGGTGCCGCCCTGGCACCCCGGGTCGATACCATGTCCAGGGCGGATGCAGCTGAGCGACACGCCGCAGCAGCGTTCCCGATAGGGCTAGTGACGGCGGAGAGTAAGGCGGGTAGCAGCTTGGACAGCCAGCGCGGGCTGGTTCATCGCATCGAGCGCAAACTCGAATCCGCTGTGGAGGATGCGATGGCCCGGGTCTTCGGAGGGGAAGTCCTCCCTGAGGAAGTGGAGGCTGCGCTGCGCCGCGAAGCCGCCGCCGGGGTGCGCTCCCTGGCCGGAAATCAACTTTTGGCACCCAACGAATACGTCATTACCCTCGGTAGGGACGACTACGAGAAGGTGGGCGCCGACCAGGATCTGACGTCGACGGCATTCGCCCGCCATCTGGCCGGGTACATCGGCGAACAGGGGTGGCAAACGTATGGTGATGTGGTTGTCCGGTTCCAGCAGTCGCCGAGCCTGCGAACCGGCCAGGTCCGCGCACGCGGCGGCGTCAACCCTGACGCCAGCCCCCACGAGACGCTCAACGAATCCCGCCCGCCACAATCAGTTCATGCGTTTACCGCAGAATCAGGAGTGCCACCGATGACCGATAACCCGAGCTACCGCGGCGCCCACGGGCAGGATCGTCCCGGCGACGAGTACTACGACCCCCGCTACGGGCGGCCCGCCGACGATGCTCGCGGCGGTCAGGACCCCCGTGGCCCCTACGCTCCCGAAGCCGACCACTACCAGCAGGAGCAGCGCGGCGGCTACCCCGACCAGGGCCAAGGCGGCGCCTACGCTCCGCCGCGTCGTCCCGAGCAGGGCGGCTACCCCGAGCAGGGCGGCTACCCCGGCCAAGGCGGCGGCTATGCCCCTCCCGCCCCGCCGGCCCAGCCCTACGAGCAGCGTCCGCCCAGCGGCTACGGCGCTCCCGCCGGCTATGAGCAGGGCTACCCCCAGCACCAGCCTCCGGCACCGGCCTACCCGGCGCCCGGCTACGGCTACGGCGAGGCACCTCCGGCCCGCCAAGACGACTACTCGCAGCCGGGGGCCTACCCCGAGGGCCAGTACGAGCAGCGCCCCGCCTACCCCGACCAGGGTGGGTATGACCAGGGTGGCCAGTCCTACGGCCGCCAGGACTACGGCCAGCCCGGGTACGGCTACGGCGAGGGAGCTCCGGCTCCCGCCGGTTACGACTACGGCCAGCCCGCACCCGGCGGCTACGGCGAAGGTCAAGGCTCCCAGGCCGGCTACGACTACGGCCAGCAGGCCCAGGGCGGTTACGGGGAGGCTCCCGGGGGCGGCTACGGCCAGCGCGCCTACTCCGCGCCCGCCTCGGTCACCCTGCAGCTCGACGACGGCAGCGGCCGGACCTACCAGCTGCACGAAGGCGCCAATGTGGTGGGCCGCGGCCAGGACGCCCAGTTCCGGTTGCCCGACACCGGGGTGTCGCGCCGTCACCTCGAGATCCGCTGGGACGGCCGGGTCGCCCTGCTCTCGGACCTGAACTCGACCAACGGCACCACGGTGAACAACGCCCCCGTCCAGGAGTGGCAGCTGGCCGACGGCGACGTCATCCGGCTGGGTCACTCCGAGATCATCGTCCGGGTCCACTAGGCGCGGCGGCAGCGTCCACCCCACTGACAATTCCCATCCAGCAAAGCGCTGCCGCTTTGCCCTACGGCCCCCCGCGCCCAAGTATCGTGACTTTGCCGAAGTGCTCCGCCGTCAGGAGCACGCCATGGGCTGCGCGACAACGGAGAGGACGCCGGATGCAGGGACTGGTGCTGCAGCTGACGCGAGCCGGTTTTTTGACGTTGTTGTGGCTGTTCATCTGGTCCGTCCTGCGGATTTTGCGGACCGACATCTACGCGCCCACCGGCGCGGTGATGGTCCGCCGCGGACTGTCGATCCGCGGCGTGCTGCTCCCACCGCGCCAGCAACGGACCACCGCGCGGCATCTGGTGGTGACCGAAGGACCACTGACCGGGGCGCGCATCGCGCTCAGCGATCAGCCGGTTCTGGTGGGCCGCGCCGACGACTCCACGCTGGTGCTCACCGACGATTACGCCTCCACCCGGCACGCTCGACTATCTCAGCGGGGCACGGAATGGTATGTCGAAGATCTGGGATCGACCAACGGGACCTACCTTGACAGGGTGAAGGTGACCACTGCGGTACGGGTTCCGGTCGGCACGCCGATACGAATCGGCAAGACCGCGATCGAGCTCCGCCGGTGAGCCTGGTTCTGCGGTACGCCGCCCGCAGCGACCGCGGTCTGGTGCGCTCCAACAACGAGGACTCCGTCTACGCCGGAGCCCGGCTGTTGGCATTGGCCGACGGCATGGGCGGACACGCGGCCGGTGAAGTCGCGTCGCAACTGGTGATCGCCGCGTTGGCGCACCTCGACGATGACGAGCCCGGCGGCGACCTGCTGGCGAAGCTGGAAAGCGCCGTGCAAGAGGGCAACTCGGCGATCGCGGCCTATGTCGAAGAGCACCCCGATCTCGAGGGCATGGGCACCACGCTGACCACGATCCTGTTCGCCGGACCCCGACTGGGGCTGGCCCACATCGGCGACTCCCGCGGCTACCTGCTGCGCGACGGCGAACTCACCCAGATCACTAAGGACGACACCTTCGTACAGACCCTGGTCGACGAAGGCCGCATCACCTTGGAGGAGGCGCACAGCCATCCGCAGCGCTCGCTGATCATGCGCGCCCTGACCGGCCATGAGGTAGAGCCGACGCTGATCATGCGCGAAGCGCAGGCCGGCGATCGTTATCTGCTGTGCTCCGACGGTTTGTCGGACCCGGTGAGCACCGAGACCATCCACGAGGCGCTGGAGATCCCCGACGTCAACGACTGCGCGCTGCGGCTCATCGAGTTGGCACTGCGCGGCGGTGGCCCGGACAACGTCACGGTGGTGGTGGCCGACGTCGTCGACGTCGACTACGGCCAGACCCAGCCGATCCTGGCCGGGGCGGTCTCCGACAGCGACGACGACCACGTGATCGCCCTCAACACCGCTGCCGGGCGGGCGTCGGCGATCTCCCCGCGCAAGACGGTTGCCAAGCGCGTGCTGCCGCGTATCGAAACGCCGGACCGGCCACCCCGTTCCCGGCGGCGCAAGTTCATCGTCGCGGCGCTGCTGCTGACACTGCTGGGCGCCGGGCTACTGGTCGGACGCACGATCGTGCGCACCAACTACTACGTCACCGCCTATGGCGGCACGGTGGCGATCATGCGCGGCGTGCAGGGATCCATCCTGGGTGTGCCGCTGCAGGAGCCCTACCTGCTCGGCTGTCTGGACAGCAAAGGCGAGCTGGTGCAGATCAGCTTCAAACAGTCCGGCGACAAGCTGGCCTGCCGGCTGATGACGTTGCAGGACCTTCGCGCGCCGGCCCGCCAACAGGTGAGCAACGGCCTGCCCGCCGGCACCCTCGACGACGCGATCACCCAACTGCGCAATCTGGCCCGCGATTCACTGCTGCCGCCATGCCCGCACGGCACCACCACCGGCACCAACTCGACGCCGTCGCGCACGCCGGCCCCTGGCCTGGTCCCGACCGGTCCGCGGCCCGGCCCGCCGCCGCCCCCTTCCGGAAAGTCGCGTCTGCCCACCCTGACCAACCTGCCCCCGGCACCTCCAGAACCGGGGACCGACTGCCGGGCGGCCTCATGATCCGCGCCGGCGACGATGCAGAGCGGAGCGATGAGTCGGACCGGAGCGACGTGAACACCGCACCGCAGCCGCCGGTGACCCTGACCCCGGCGCTGCCGGATCGACGTAACGCCGAACTGCTGCTGCTGTGCTTCGCCACCATGATCATCGCGGTGGCGATGCTGATCGTCGAGGCCGGTCACGAGCAGGGCCTGCGCCCCGACCTGGTCGGTTACGGGGTGGCGTTTCTGGTGCTGTTCGGCTTCGCGCACCTGGTGATCCGGCGGTCGGCGCGTTACGCCGATCCGCTGCTGCTGCCGGTGGTGGCCCTGCTCAACGGCCTTGGGCTGGTGATGATCCACCGCATCGACCTGGGAGTCGGGATCGACGGCGCCGACGCGCGTCCCGGCGCCAGCGCGCAGATGCTGTGGACACTGGTCGGCGTCGGAGTTTTCGCGCTGGTGCTGGTGGCCCTCAAAGACCATCGCCAACTCTCCGGCAGCGGCTACGTCTGCGGCCTGGCCGGCCTGGTGCTGCTGGTGATCCCCGCCCTGCTACCGGCCTCGCTGTCCGAGCGCCAGGGCGCCAAAATCTGGATTCGGTTGCCGGGCTTCTCAATTCAGCCCGCCGAGTTCTCCAAGATCTTGTTGCTGATCTTCTTTGCCGCGGTGCTGGTGTCCAAGCGCCGGTTGTTCACCAGCGCCGGCAAGCACGTGCTGGGCATGAACCTGCCCCGGCCCCGCGACTTGGCGCCGCTGCTGGCCGCCTGGGTGATCTCGGTCGGGGTCATGGCGTTCGAGAAGGACCTCGGCACGTCGCTGCTGCTGTACGCCTCGTTCCTGGTGGTGGTGTACCTGGCCACCCGCCGGTTCAGCTGGATGGTGATCGGCATGCTGCTGTTCGCCGCCGGCAGCGTGGCCGCCTACTTCCTGTTCAGCCACGTCCGGGTGCGGGTGCAGACCTGGCTCGACCCCTTCGCCGACCCGGAGGGTGTCGGCTATCAGATGGTGCAGTCGCTGTTCAGCTTCGCCACCGGCGGCATCTTCGGCACCGGGTTGGGCAACGGACAGCCCGGTTATGTGCCCGCGGCGTCGACGGACTTCATCATCGCCGCGTTCGGCGAGGAGCTGGGCCTGGTCGGGCTCGCCGGTGTGCTGATCCTGTACACCATCGTGATCGTGCGCGGGATGCGGACAGCGATCGCGGTGCGTGACAGCTTCGGCAAGCTGTTGGCCGCCGGCTTGGCCGCCACCTTGGGCATTCAGCTGTTCATCGTGGTCGGCGGGGTGACGAAGCTGATTCCGCTGACCGGGCTCACCACCCCGTGGCTGTCCTATGGCGGGTCGTCGTTGCTGGCCAACTATGTGCTGCTGGCGATAGTGCTGCGCGTCTCGCACGCCGCCCGCCGGCCGCTGAGCACCCATCCCGTGCGCCCGACTCCGATCGGCGACACCGGCACGGCGGTGATCGAGCGCGTATGAACACCTCCTTGCGCCGCGTCACGATGACCCTGATGGCGCTGATCGTGCTGCTGTTGGGCAACGCCACCCTGACCCAGGTCTTCGCCGCCGATGGGCTGCGCGCCGACCCGCGCAACCAGCGGGTGCTGCTCGACGAATACTCCCGGCAACGCGGCCAGATCACCGCCGCCGGCCAGCTGCTGGCCTACTCGGTCGCCACCGACGACCGGATCAAATACCAGCGCATCTACCCCGACCCGGCGGTGTATGCGCCGGTCACCGGGTTCTACTCGCTGCGGTACTCCAGCAGCGGCCTCGAGCGCGCCGAGGACACCGTGCTCAACGGGTCGGACCCGCGCCTGTTCGGGCTGCGGTTGGCCGACTTCTTCACCGGCCGCAGCCCGCGCGGCGGCACCGTGGAGACCACCCTCCGGCCGCGGGTGCAGCAAGCCGGCTGGGAGGCGATGCAGAAGGGTTGCACCGGCGGCTGCCGCGGCGCGGTGGTGGCCCTGGAGCCGTCCACCGGCAAGGTCCTGGCGATGGTGTCAGCGCCGTCCTATGACCCCAACCTGCTGTCCTCGCACGATTCGGCCAAGCAGGGTCAGGCCTGGCAACAGCTGCGCGACGACCCCACCTCGCCGCTGACCAACCGCGCCATCAGCGAGACGTACCCGCCGGGCTCGACGTTCAAGGTGATCACGACGGCGGCGGCGCTGCAGGCCGGCGTCAGTGAGAACGAGCCGCTGACCAACGCGGCGCGGATCGCGCTGCCCGACAGCACGGTCACGCTGGAGAACTACGGCGGCAGCACCTGCGAGGGTAGTAACGAGCAGACCGTTCCGCTGCGGATGGCGTTCGCGCGTTCCTGCAACACCGCCTTCGTCCAGTTGGGTATTCGTACCGGCGTGGACGCTCTGCGCAGCACTGCCCAGGGGTTCGGGCTGGATATCACCCCCGAGCCGATGCCGCTGCAGGTCGCGGAGTCCACCGTCGGCCGGATCGGCGACGCGGCCGCGCTCGGCATGACCAGCATCGGCCAGAAGGATGTCGCGATCACCCCGCTGAAGAACGCGGTCATCGCGGCGACCATCGCCAACGGCGGGCTGACCATGCAGCCGTATCTGGTCGACGGCCTGGAGGGTCCGGACCTGGCGGGCATCGCCACCACCCAACCGCGCGAGCAGCGCCGTGCAGTGTCCTCGCAGGTCGCGGCTAAGCTAACTGAACTAATGATCGACGCCGAAAGAATGACCCAGCAGGAGGGGGCCATCCCGGGCGTACAGATCGCGTCGAAGACCGGCACCGCCGAACACGGTCCCGATCCGCGGAACACCCCGCCGCACGCGTGGTACATCGCCTTTGCCCCGGCCAGCGCCCCGAAAGTGGCCGTTGCCGTCCTAGTCGAAGACGGTGGTGACCGCTTGGCCGCCACCGGCGGTGCCTTGGCGGCACCGATCGGTCGCGCCGTGATCCAAGCCGCCCTGCAGGGGCGCTCATGAGTCCACAGGTCGGCGCGGCACTGGCCGGGCGTTATCGGTTGCAGCGGCTCATCGCCACCGGCGGTATGGGTCAGGTGTGGGAGGCCGTCGACAACCGGCTGGGCCGGCGCGTCGCGGTCAAGGTGCTCAAGCCGGAGTTCTCCTCGGACCCGGAGTTCATCGAGCGGTTCCGGGCCGAGGCCCGCAACACCGCGATGCTCAACCATCCCGGTATCGCCAGCGTGCACGACTACGGCGAGACCGAGCTGGACGGCGAAGGCCGCACCGCGTTCCTGGTGATGGAACTGGTCAATGGCGAGCCGCTGAACTCGGTGCTCAAGCGGACCGGGCGATTATCGCTGCGGCACGCGCTGGACATGCTGGAGCAGACCGGGCGCGCACTACAAGTGGCGCACAGCACCGGGCTGGTGCACCGCGACGTCAAGCCCGGCAACATCATGATCACCCCCACCGGCCAGGTGAAGATCACCGACTTCGGCATCGCCAAGGCCGTCGACGCGGCCCCGGTCACCCAGACCGGCATGGTGATGGGCACCGCCCAGTACATCGCCCCGGAGCAGGCGCTGGGCCAGGACGCCACCGCCGCCAGTGACGTGTACTCGCTGGGTGTGGTCGGCTACGAGGTGCTGTCGGGCCGCCGTCCGTTCACCGGCGACGGTGCGCTGACCGTCGCGATGAAGCACATCAAGGAGCCCCCGCCGCCGCTGCCGGCCGAGTTGCCGCCCAACGTGCGCGAACTGATCGAGATCACGCTGGCCAAGAACCCGGGGATGCGCTACCGCAGCGGCGGCCCGTTCGCCGACGCGGTGGCCGCGGTGCGATCCGGGCGCCGTCCCACCCGACCCAGTCAGGCACTGCCGGCCGGCCGCGCCGCCCCGTCGGCCATCCCTTCGGGTGTCGTCACCCGGGCCGCTCCGCCCGTGTCGGCCCGGGCCACCGCGGCGCGCCGAGCCCGGCCCAGCACCGGCACCCATCGCACGCCCCCGCCGCGGCGCACGTTCACCGCCGGGCAGCGCGCGCTGCTGTGGGCGGCCGGTGTGCTCGGCACGCTGGCGATCATCATCGCGGTGCTGATCGTGGTCAACGCCAAGAGTCCGGGCGGCTCGTTGGCGCCGGCCACCGTCACCGACACCGGGGCGCCACTGACCAGCTCGTCGAGCGCTGAACCGTCGTCGGCCTCACCGCCCGCGCATTCGTCGGGTTGGACCTGGCACGGGACGTCGCGATGACCACGCCGCAGCGGCTGTCGGACCGCTACGAACTCGGCGAGATCCTTGGCTTCGGCGGGATGTCGGAGGTGCACCGCGCCGTCGACACCCGCCTGCACCGCGAGGTCGCCGTGAAGGTGCTGCGCGCCGACCTGGCCCGCGACCCCAGTTTCTACCTGCGCTTCCGGCGGGAGGCGCAGAACGCCGCGGCCTTGAACCACCCGGCGATCGTCGCTGTCTACGACACCGGTGAAGCCGAGACTCCGGCCGGGCCGCTGCCCTACATCGTGATGGAGCTCGTCGAGGGCGTCACGCTGCGCGACATCGTGCACAACGACGGCCCGATGACGCCGATCCGCGCCATCGAGGTGATCGCGGACGCCTGCCAAGCGCTGAACTTCAGCCACCAGCACGGCATCATCCACCGCGACGTCAAGCCGGCCAACATCATGATCGACATGCACAACGCGGTGAAGGTCATGGACTTCGGCATCGCCCGTGCCGTCGCCGACGCCGGCAACAGCGTCACCCAGACCGCCGCCGTGATCGGCACCGCCCAGTACCTCTCGCCCGAACAGGCTCGCGGCGACACCGTCGACGCTCGCTCCGACGTGTACTCGCTGGGCTGCGTGCTGTACGAAATCCTCACCGGCGACCCACCTTTCGTCGGCGACTCGCCGGTGGCGGTGGCCTACCAGCACGTCCGCGAAGACCCGGTACCCCCGTCGCAGCGGCTCCCGGGCCTGCCCGCGGATCTGGACGCAGTGGTGCTCAAGGCGCTGGCGAAGAATCCGGACAATCGCTACCAGACCGCCGCCGAGATGCGCGCCGATCTGGTGCGGGTCCACAACGGGGAGACGCCCGAAGCGCCGCGGGTGCTCACCGAGGCGGACCGTGCCTCGATCATGACGCCGCGCGCCGGCGACGGCATCGGCGCGCAGACCGACCCGCTGCCCCGCCAGGAACTCGACTTCGGCCACGAGCGGCCGGGTTCGGTGGGCCGCTGGCTGATCGCCGCGATCGTGCTCGCCGTGCTGACCGTCATCGTCACGGTGTCGATCAACACGTTCGGCGGCCGCACCCACCAGATTCAGGTTCCCGACGTCAGCGGCCGTGCGTCGGTCGATGCGATCGCCGAACTACAGAACAAGGGCTTCAAGACCCGCACCGAGCAACGCGCCGATTCTCACGTCCCGCCCGACCATGTGATCGGCACCGACCCACCCGCCGGCGCCCCGGCGAACAAGGGCGACAAGATCACCGTCGACGTGTCCTACGGGCCGGAGCAGCGCCAGCTTCCCGATGTCGCGACCCTGAGCTACGCCGACGCGGTCAAGAAGCTCACGGCCGCCGGGTTCGGCAAGTTCAAGCAGGTCAACTCGCCGTCGACCCCGGAACTCAAGGACAAGGTGGTCGGCACCAACCCGCCGGCGAATCAGACCACGGCGGTCACCAACGAGATCATCATCGTGATCGGCAGTGGCCCGGCCACCAAGCCCGTTCCCGACGTGATCGGCCAGACACTGGATCTAGCCCAGAAGAACCTGACCGTCTACGGCTTCACCAAGATCACCGAGGTGACGGTGGACAGTCCGCGGCCGGCCGGCGAGGTGATCGCCACCAGCCCGCCCAGCGGTGAGACGGTGCCCGTCGACGCGGTGATCGAGCTGCGGGTGTCGCGGGGCAACCAGTTTGTGATGCCGGATCTGGCCGGCATGTTCTGGACCGACGCCGAACCGCAGCTGCGGGCACTGGGCTGGACCGGGATGCTGGTCAAGGGCGCCGACGTCGATGCCGGCGGGTCCGGACACAACCGGGTGCTCTACCAGAGCCCCGCGGCCGGCCAGGGTGTGAACACCGACGGCAACATCACGCTGCGCTTCGGCCAGTAGTTCGACGCCGGCGATCGCCTACGGAACAGGGGCGGGCGGGCGCGCGGTCTGCACCGTCGCGGCGATTTCCTCCTCCAACCGGCGCACCAAGGAGTCGTCGCAGCTGTAGCCGCAATAACCCAGCCAGTTGGCCAGCATCCGGTGACCGCCCTCGGTGAGGATGGACTCCGGGTGGAACTGCACCCCGTGGATGGGCAGCTCGGTGTGCCGCACCGCCATGATCACCCCGCCGCGGGTGCGCGCCGTCGCCTCCAGAACGGGGGGCAGCGTCTCGGGCAGGATCGTCAACGAGTGGTAGCGGGTGGCCGTGAACGGATCCGGCAAACCCTTGAGCACCCCGGCATCGGAGTGAAAGACCGTGCTGGTCTTGCCGTGCAGCAGCTCCGGCGCCCGGCCCACCGTGCCGCCGAAGGCCACGCCGATCGCTTGGTGCCCCAGGCAGACTCCTAGCACGGGGATCCCCGCGGCCGCGCACGCACCGACCAAGGCGATCGAGGCGCCGGCACGTTCGGGCGTGCCCGGCCCGGGGCTCAGCAGCACCCCGTCGAAGTCGGCCACCGCAGCGGCCGGGTCGGCCAGGCGGGCGTCGTCGTTACGCCAGACGGCAGCCTGCACACCCAACTGGCCCAGATACTGGACCAGGTTGAACACAAAGCTGTCGTAATTGTCGACGACGAGGATCCGCACGACCAACAGGCTACCGCCGTGTTAATGGCGGCGACCCGCTGCGCCCGGCTCCGCCGCGCTGGCGATCGTCGCTTGCGGCGCGGGCACCGGTGTCAGTAGTCGACCGGCCCGGCTGGCACGGCGTAGCGCATCCGGGCGACGGCCGGGGTCTCGGCGACCACGAGGTCCGTCCCGACCTGCTCGCTGTAGCCCAAACCGAACCGGATCACGTACTGCTTGTACAGCGTGATCAGGGGATCGGCGGCCAAGGCGGCCTGCATCGCGGCCGGGTCACCGATCGCGGTCACCACGTACGGGGGGCTGTAGGTTCGGCCGTCCAAGAGCAGGGTGTTGCCCACGCAGCGCGGCGCCGACGCCGCGGTGATCCGCTGGTCCTGCATCTGCACCGCTTCGGCTCCGGAACTCCACAATGCGTTGAGCACAGCGGAGATGTCCTGTTGGTGCACCACCAGGTCGTCGGGGGAGGCGTCCCGGGGGAACCGGCCGTTGGCGTCGCGCTGGGCGTCGGTGAGTGTCACCACCAGGCCCGGCCCGTGCATCGCCTCCAGCCCGGCGGCCTCGGCGAGTTGCTCGCTGCGTTTGCGCATCGCCGACAGGGCAACCCCGGAGCCTCGACCGTGAACCGAACCCACACCGGCTGCCAACACGTCACGTTGTGCGGTGAGGTCTTCCACTGTGGCCTGGGTCGAGCGGACCAGATCGACCAGCCGGGGGGCGTCACCACGCCGGATCTCTTTGCCGCCCGAGACCCCGTGCGTGGCCGCCAGCAGCAGGCCGGCCAGTAGGCAGACCAGCGGAACTCCGAGCCGCCACGGGGAGCGGCGGCCGGAAGAGGGCAGCCCGCTGCGCTCCATCGGCTCTCCCGTTCTCAGCTGGGTTATCCTGCTGGGCTAATCTCGTACCGACCCATACTCGCAGCTTCACGCCGCACTTTCCCGAGGTACCGATGCCCAAGTCCAAGGTTCGCAAGAAGACCACCAGCTTCACCCCTTCGTCGGTGAGCCGTACCCCGGTCAAGGTCAAAGGCGGCCCATCCAGCACATGGTTCGTCGCACTGTTCCTGGGGCTGATGCTCCTCGGACTGGTGTGGCTGATGGTGTATCAGCTCGGGGCCACCGGACTGGACGCCCCCGCGGCGCTCAACTGGATGGCTGAGCTGGGCCCGTGGAACTACGCCATCGCGTTTGCCTTCATGATCACCGGGCTGTTGCTCACCATGCGCTGGCACTGAGCTGCGCAGACGCGGTATTTCGGTTATGTCGGGCCGCCGCCGATGCCAGCTGGGCAACCAAGCAATTGCTCAATCACATCGATGTGATTTATCCCCACTGTGGACAACTCCTGTAGATAACTTTGAAACCCGCAGGTCGAAATGACTCAGGACCGGCATGAGCAGACGGAGTGGTCGCCACCGGCCGGCGGAATCGCCGGTTGCGCGCTTGTCGGGGGGGTATTAGCCATCGGCGCTGTGACGGTCGCCACAGATACGCCAGGACGTGTTCTGGCCAGCGTTGCCGGAGTCGGCCTGATGGTGTTTGCCGGGTTGTCTTGGCGGGCCCGGCCCAAGCTCGCGCTGACGTTCGACGGCCTTGCGGTGCGCGGTTGGTGGCGTACCCGAGTGCTCACCCCGGACAGCCTTACCCGGCTTCGGGTCACGGAGTATCAGCGCATCGGGCGCAAGCATCGGCTACTGGAGATCGAGACGCTCGATGACGAGCTGCTGATCTTGTCGCGGTGGGATTTGGGAACCGACCCACGCGATGTGTTTGAAGTACTGTCAGCGGCCGGTTACACCGGCCGCTGACAACAGCTGCGCGTCGCTGCTAGGCGACGGTGATCGACTCGATGACGACGGGCTCGGTGGGCCGGTCGGCACGGTCGGTCGCGGTGGTGGCGATGGCGTCCACGACGGCCTGCGAGTCCGCGTCCACGACCTCACCGAAGATGGTGTGCTTGCGGTTCAGGTGCGGGGTCTGGCCCACGGTGATGAAGAACTGCGAGCCGTTGGTACCCGGTCCGGCGTTGGCCATCGCCAGCAGGTAGGGCTTGTCGAACACCAGCTCGGGGTGGAACTCGTCCTCGAACTTGTAGCCGGGGCCGCCGCGACCGGTACCGGTCGGGTCGCCGCCCTGGATCATGAAGCCATTGATCACCCGGTGGAACACCGCGCCGTCGTAGAACGGCCCCGACGAGCCGCCGGAGGCGTTGGTGGTCGAGTACTCCTTGGTGCCCTGGGACAGGCCGACGAAGTTGGCCACGGTCTTGGGAGCGTGGTTGCCGAACAGCGCGATCTTGATGTCGCCGCGGTTGGTGTGCAGCGTGGCAGTTGCGGTGGCAATGGAGCTGGAGGTCATGGCATCACAGTCTGCCATTCGCGGCGTGGTGGGCTGCGTCACGGGTAGCGTTGTGCCATGCGCCTGGCGACCGAGACCCCGCTGACCCATCGAGAGCGCCTGACACGGGGCCTCGCCCATAGCGCTGGCGGGCCGGTGGATGTGGCGCTTGGCGCCGCGGGTCTCAGTGGTGCCGCTGTGCGCCGCGGGGCGGTGGAGCTACGCCGGCGCTACCGGGAGAGCCAACTGTCCGATCGCGTCGCCGAGGCCGCCGAAGCCGCGGCCCGGGAATTGGCCGCCGCCCAAGAGGCCGTCGCCGGCTTCCCGGAGCTGTTGGAAGGTACCGCTCCCCGCCGCCATGTTCGTCGATCCTGGGTGCTCGTGGCGGCCGCCGGCGCGGCACTGCTGGCGGGCGGGGTGGTGGCGGTATTGATCCGCCGCTCGAACCGGCCGCAGGAGTCGTCGCCGCGCCCACCGAGCGTGGACGCACAGCACAAGATTTAGTACACAGGGCGACGCTTTCGCGATCGCATTGTGGAGCCTAGGAGATTCGAACTCCTGACATCTGCCTTGCAAAGGCAGCGCTCTACCAACTGAGCTAAGGCCCCTGATGGGACTCGTGGGCCTAGGAGGACTCGAACCTCCGACCTCTTCGTTATCAGCGAAGCGCTCTAACCACCTGAGCTATAGGCCCGTAATTGTCTGACGACCGAGCGAGATTACCGCACCAAACGTCCCCCGACCAAAATGCGACTAAAAGGCCAGGGCAGGCGGTCGATCAGTCCCGGTCGGCCAGGGTTACCTCCACACCGCCGACCACGTCTGTGGTGAGGTTGTAGATCACCACGCCGAGGGTGGCCATCGCGGTCAGGACCACGACATTCACCAGCCCGATCAGCGCGGCGCCGCCGAAAATCGAACCGGCGGAAACCAGTTCGGCGGCGCTGTTGTTGGTCAACAGGTCGCCCACATTGCTGTTCAGCTTGCTCCAGACGCCCATGGCGCCCAAAGCGACGTACAGCACCGCCACCGCGATCATCCAGACGAAGAACAGCGCCGTCGACAGCAGCAACGACACCTTGAGCGCGCTCCAGGGGTCGATCCGGCGAATCTGCATGCTGGCGCGCAGCGGACCGCGCGGGCCCGCCGACACCTGGGGGCGACGGGCCTGAGACCGCCGCTGCGCCGGTTCTGACAGATCTGGCAGCTCGCTGGCGTAGGCGTCGTCGGGCTGGGCGGGCTTCACCGGTGGCGCGACCTTGGCGGCCGGCTTGGCCGGTTGAGCCGGTGGTTTGGCGGGCTGGGCCGGCGGCTTGGCCGCAGCCGGGGGCTTGGCCGGGGCCTGCTGGGGCGCGCCGGGCGCGGGAGGCGCTGTCGGGGCAGCCGTACCGGAGACGAACCGGCGTATCCGCTCGTCAACGCCGGAGGAGTGCGCCCCGCCGTCTCCGGGCCGAGCCGGTGCCGGCGGACGGGCTTGGCCGCCGCGTTGCCACGGCGGGGCTTCCCCGGTCTCGGTGATCCGGCCGGGACGGCCCGGGGGCCGTTGACCCGGCTCGGCCGGACCGGTTCCGGCCGGCTCCGCCTTGCCCCCGTTGCCCGGGTGCCCCGGCTCGTTCGGTGCGCTCACCCACGACTCCTTACCTGCGTATCCCCACCGCGCCGCGGCCGGGTCTGACGTCGGGTTTAGCTACCCGAGTCCTCGTCGGCCGCCTCTTCGTCGGCGTTCCGCGCAATCGCTATCAGTGTGTCGCCCTCACCCAAGTTCATCAACCGAACGCCCTTGGTCTGCCGTCCAGCCTTGCGAACCTGCCGGGCCGCGGTGCGAATCACGCCGCCGCCGGAGGTGATTGCGTAGAGCTCACTCTCGTCATCGACGATCAGGGCCCCGACCAGGCGGCCTCGCCGCGAATCGTACTGAATGGTCAGGATTCCCTTGCCGCCGCGACCCTGCGCGGTGTACTCCTCGATTGCCGTTCGCTTGGCGTACCCGCCTGCCGTGGCCACCAGTAGATAGGTGTCCTCGCGGACCACGTTGAGCGACAGCAGCCGATCATCGGCGTTGAACCGCATGCCCTGCACACCGGAGGTGGCGCGGCCCATCGGCCGCAGCGCCTCGTCGGTCGCCGAGAACCGGATGGATTGACCGTTCGCCGACACCAGTAGCAGGTCTTCCTCGGCGGAGCACAGCACCGCGCCCACCAGTTCGTCCCCGTCACGCAGGTTGATCGCGACAATGCCGCCGGACCGGTTCGAGTCGAAGTCGGTCAGCTTGGACTTCTTGACCAGCCCGTTGCGGGTGGCCAGCACCAGGTATGGCGCGTCCTCGTAGCTCTTGATCTGGATGACCTGAGCGATCCGCTCTTCGGGCTGGAAGGCCAACAGGTTGGCGACGTGCTGGCCGCGTGCGGTGCGCAACGCCTCGGGCAGTTCGTAAGCCTTGGCTCGGTACACCCGGCCCTGCGTGGTGAAGAACAGGATCCAGTCGTGCGTGGAGCAGACGAAGAAGTGCGCGACGATGTCGTCCTGCTTGAGGCCCGCGCCCTGTACGCCCTTGCCGCCCCGCTTCTGGCTGCGGTACAGATCGGTCTTGGTGCGCTTGGCGTAGCCGGTCTCGGTGATGGTGACGACGACGTCCTCGCGGGCAATCAGATCCTCGTCGGCGACGTCACCGTCGGCGGCGATGATCCGGGTCCGCCGGTCATCGCCGAACTTCTCGACGAGCTCAGCCAACTCGTCGTGCACAATCGCGCGCTGCCGCTCCGGCTTTTCCAGGATGTCCTTCAGGTCAGCGATCTCGGCCTCGATCTTGGCCAATTCATCGATGATCTTCTGGCGTTCCAGCGCGGCCAGCCGGCGCAGCTGCATGTCCAAAATCGCTTGTGCCTGAATGTCATCGATATCAAGCAGGTCGATCAGGCCCTGGCGAGCGATGTCGACGGTCTGCGATGCCCGGATCAGGGCGATCACCTCGTCGAGAGCATCGAGCGCTTTGACCAGACCGCGCAGGATGTGGGCGCGCTCCTCGGCCTTGCGGAGCCGGTAGCGGGTGCGCCGAATGATGACGTCCAGCTGATGCGCCACGTAGTAACGGATCATCTGATCCAGCCGCAGGGTGCGCGGCACCCCGTCGACGATCGAGAGCATGTTGGCGCCGAAGCTGGTCTGCAGCTGGGTGTGCTTGTAGAGGTTGTTCAGCACCACCTTGGCAACCGCGTCGCGCTTGATCTCCACGACGATGCGCAGACCGACGCGGTCACTGCTCTGGTCTTCAATGTTGGCGATTCCCACCAACTTCCCGTCGCGCACCTGCTCGGCGATCGACGTGATGAAGTTGTCGTGGTTGACCTGATACGGCAGCTCGGTGATGACCAGCAGTGCTCGCCCGCGCGAGTCCTCCTCGATCTCGACCACACCGCGCATCCGGATGGATCCGCGACCCGTGCGGTAGGCGTCGCTGATGCCCTGGGAACCGACGATCAGACCGGAAGTGGGGAAGTCCGGGCCCTTGACCCGCTCCATCATCGCTTCGAGGGTGGTCTCTTCATCGGCTTCGTGGTTTTCCAGGCACCAGAACACCGCTTCGGCGAGTTCGCGCAGGTTGTGCGGCGGGATGTTGGTCGCCATACCGACCGCGATACCGCCGGAACCGTTGGCCAGCAGGTTCGGGAATCGGCTGGGCAGCACGGTCGGCTCTTGCACCCGACCGTCGTAGTTCGGAACGAAATCGACTGTTTCCTCGTCGATTTCGCGCAGCATCTCCATGGCCAGCGGGGTCAACCGGGCCTCGGTGTAACGCATGGCGGCCGCGGGGTCGTTGCCCGGTGAACCGAAGTTGCCCTGGCCGTCGACAAGCGGGTAGCGCAGCGACCACGGCTGGGCCATCCGAACCAGGGTGTCGTAGATCGAGGCGTCACCGTGCGGGTGGTAGTTGCCCATCGTCTCGGCAACCGACCGTGCGGATTTCGCGTGACTGCGGTCCGGCCGGAACCCGGAGTCATACATCGCGTAGAGGACCCGGCGGTGCACCGGCTTGAGGCCGTCACGCACTTCGGGAAGGGCACGGCCCACGATCACGCTCATGGCGTAGTCGATGTAGCTGCGCTGCATCTCCTGCTGGATGTCGACCGGCTCGATCCGGTCCACCGAGTCGTCTCCGGGTGGCAGCGTCGTGTCTGTCATCTATTCCTCGTTCTGTGAAGAAGTCAGTCAGGTCAGATGTCGCGATATCTCGCCGACGTCACTGGAACATCGGCCTACATCGCTAAACATCGAGGAAGCGAACGTCTTTCGCGTTCCGCGTGATGAAGCTGCGGCGGGCCTCGACGTCTTCGCCCATCAGGATCGAGAACAGCTCGTCGGCGGCGGCGGCGTCGTCGAGAGTGATCTGGCGCAGTACTCGCACGGTCGGGTCCATGGTGGTCTCCCACAGTTCCTTGGCGTCCATCTCACCAAGACCCTTGTAACGCTGGATGCCGTCGTCCATGTTGATCTTCTTGCCGGCGGCCTTGCCCGCTTCGAGCAGACCGTCGCGCTCGCGGTCGGAGTAGGCGAATTCTGCCGTGGTTCCGCGCTGCCACTTGAGCTTGTACAGCGGCGGCTGCGCCAAGAACACGTGCCCGTGCTCCACCAGCGGTCGCATGAAACGGAACAACAGGGTCAGCAGCAACGTAGAGATGTGCTGGCCGTCGACGTCGGCGTCGGCCATCAGCACGATCTTGTGATAGCGCAGCTTGGACAGATCGAACTCATCGTGAATACCGGTGCCCAGGGCGGTGATGATCGCCTGGACCTCGTTGTTCTTCAGCACGCGGTCGATGCGGGCCTTCTCGACGTTGATGATCTTGCCGCGCAACGGCAGGATCGCCTGGAACATCGAGTCGCGGCCGCTCTTGGCCGAGCCGCCGGCCGAATCACCCTCCACCACATAGAGTTCGCACTTGCTCGGGTCATTCGAGCGGCAGTCGGCCAGCTTTCCGGGCAGTCCACCTAGGTCCGTAGCGCTCTTGCGCCGCACCAGTTCTCGTGCCTTGCGCGCGGCCATCCGGGCCTGGGCTGACGAGACCGCCTTGTTGATGATGGTCTTGGCTTCGGCCGGGTTCGCCTCGAACCAGTGGCCGAGCTGTTCGTTGCAGACCTTCTGCACGAACGACTTGACCTCGGTGTTGCCCAGCTTGGTCTTGGTCTGGCCCTCGAACTGCGGCTGCGACACCTTCACCGAGATGACCGCGGCCAAACCCTCGCGGATGTCGTCACCGGTGAGGTTCGGATCCTTGTCTTTGAGCAGCTTCTTGTCTTTGGCGTACTTGTTGACGACGCTGGTCAACGCCGACCGGAAGCCCTCTTCGTGGGTACCGCCCTCGGCGGTGTTGATGGTGTTGGCGAAGGTATGCACCGACTCCGAGTACCCGCCGTTCCACTGCATGGCGATCTCGACTTCGTGTCCGGTTCCCTTGCCGTCGAAGTCGACGATGGTCGGGTGGATCGCGGTCTTGCTGCGGTTGATGTGTTGAACGAAATCGCGCAGGCCGCCCGGGTAGTGGAAGACCCGGTGCTTGACCTTGTGCGGGGCCACGGCTTCGGCGGCCTGTTCCTCGGCGGTCTTGGGCGCTTCGGCGGTGTCGCTGACCACCTCGTCGACGACCTCTTCGACCCGGACCCGTTCGTCGGTCAGGTCGATGGTCAAGCCCTTGTTGAGGAACGCCATCTCCTGCAGGCGGCGGGCGACCGTCTCGAAGTCATAGGTGGTGGTCTCGAAGATGTCCGGATCCGCCCAGAACCGGATGGTGGTGCCGGTCTTCTTGCTCTTCTCACCCTTGCGCAGGGTTCCCGGAACCGACTTGTCGTAGCTCTGGAACCACTCATAGCCGTCCCGGAAGATGTCGGCCTCCAGGCGAGTCGACAGGGCGTTGACCACTGACACGCCCACACCGTGCAAACCGCCGGAGACGCTGTAGGCGCCTTCCTCGAATTTTCCGCCGGCGTGCAGCACGGTCATGACGACATCCACGGTGGGTACACCGGTGGCATGCATGGCCACCGGGATCCCTCGACCATCATCGGTGACCTCGACGCCGCCGTCTTCGAGGATGCGGACTGTCACCGTAGAGGCGAAGCCGGCCATCGCCTCGTCGACGGCGTTGTCGACGACTTCCCAGATCAGGTGGTGGAGACCGCGTTCACCGGTGGAGCCGATATACATACCGGGTCTTTTGCGGACTGCCTCGAGGCCTTCGAGAACCTTGATCGAATCGGCACCATACTTGTTTTCGGCAGCCACGGTCGGGGAGCTCTCCTCAGGTTCGCAAGTCAGCATTCGACGCAGCACTTGGGTGCATGCGCGGGATACTGAGCCAGTCTACCTTGGGGTCCCGACGGCGAGTATTTTCTTCGGGTGTTTCTGCCTACCTGATTGCGCCGTGGCGTCGATATCGCGGTTTGCCTCGTGTCCGGCCGGTGGCCGGAGCGATTTTTTTGCTCGTAGCGCCACACAGCCGCCAGATTCCGGCGGCGGCTCAGCCGTAGGTGTCGCGCGGACCCCGACCGGAGACGTGTAGCGGCCCTTTGCGCCAGGACGGGGCCGTCGGACCGGTGATCTTGAGCGTCTTGACCACGCCGTCACCGACGGCGGCGGCGATCTTGGCCAGCAACTGGGCCTGGACCAGGCGTAACTGGGTAGCCCAGGCCGTCGATTCGGCCGCGACGCTGAGCACCCCGTCGGAGAGCCGGGTCGGAGTTGCGTGCGAGGCGATGTCGTCACCGACCACGGAGCGCCACTGACCCAGCACTGTGCCTTCGGCGACCTGGGCAGACCAGCCTCGGGATTGGGCAAGGTCGCGGGTGGCCGCACCAAAGCTCTGGGGATCCCGGCGATCTGGTCCCGGCCCCGACCAGCTGCGGCGTCCACCACCGGCGCCCGGGGTACGGCGGCGCAGCGGCGCCCGGCGGCCTTGGCCGACGTCTTTGCCCTGACTGCGGGCAGCTTCCCGCGCTTCGGCCAGCGTCCGGCGGACAAGGTCCATGCCGGTCAGGCCGGCCAGGTGCGCCGGTGGCTGCAGGGCCGGCTCGTCTTGGGATTTGTCCGAGTCGGTCACGAGGCATCGTCCTTCAGTTCCGACACCCTGCCCTCGTCGCCCTCGGTCACCGCGATACGAATGTGGCGGGCTTGCCAGTCGGCGGGGATGTCATCGGGGACGGCGGCGGTGATCAAGACCTGCTCTGCGGACGCGGCGACGCTGGCCAGCGCCCGGCGCCGCGCGGCGTCCAGTTCGGCGAAAACATCGTCGAGCAACAGCACAGGTTCGGCGCCTTCGCTGCGGAGTAGTTCATAGGAAGCCAGTCGCAGCGCCAGAGCCATCGACCATGATTCGCCATGGCTGGCAAAGCCTTTCACCGGTCGGTCGCCGAGCCGCAACTCCAGCTCGTCGCGATGGGGGCCGACCAGGCACACGCCGCGTTCCAATTCCGCACTGCGGCGGCGCGCCAACTCCGCCAGTAGGGCTTCTTGGAGTTCGACCGCGCCCTGGTTCTCGGCACCGATGGGGATCTCAAGTTTCGGCCGATAGGCCACCGCGGCGGTTCTGGTGCCGGGCGCCAGCAGTTGATAGGCCTTCTCGACTTCCGGCGCCAACTGGTTGACCAGGTCGATACGGGCGGCCATCAACTCCGCGCCGTGCAGCGCCAATTGGGAATCCCACACGTCGAGGGTGTCGAGCACCGCTCGGTCACCGCGATGCAGTGCTCCCGGGGCGCTTTTGAGCAGCGCGGTGCGCTGTCGCAGCACCTTGTCGTAATCGGCGCGCACTCCGGCGATCCGCGGACGGCGCACGCTGGCCAATTCGTCGAGATAACGGCGGCGCTCACCGGGATCCCCGCGCACCAACGCCAGATCTTCCGGGGCGAACAACACCGCACGCAGCACCCCCACGACTTCGCGGGCGTGCCGCACCGGCGCGCGGTTGAGACGCACCTTGTTGGCCCGACCTGCGGCGATCTCCAGATCGACCGCGAGTTCGCGGCCTTCATTCACCACGATTGTCGAAACCACGGCGCGGGTGGCGCCCGATCGAATCAGTGGTGCGTCCGTGGCCACCCGGTGTGATCCCAAAGTGGACGAATACCACAGTGCTTCAACGAGATTGGTCTTGCCAAAGCCGTTCGGTCCGACCAGCACCGTCGCGCCCGGTTCCAGTTCCAGTTCGACGTGCGCCCACGACCGGAAATCCCGCAGGCCCAAGTGGCGGACATACACCGAGAAACCAACCCCTCCCCTCGTCGCTGCCCGCGCCGATTAGCCGGGCAAGCGAACCGGCATCAACAGGTAGACGTAATCCGACGGCACCGCCGGGAACGGACCGTCACCGATCAGCGCGGGGTCTTCCGCACTGGCCGGGCGCAGTACCGCCGGCTTCTTCGGATCCGTGAAACCCATCGACACCTTCTCGCTGTGCAGCGATCCCAACCCGTCTGTGAGGTAGGTCGGGTTGAATGCGATGGTCAACGGCTCGCCGACGAAGTCGATCGGCAGATCCTCCTCGGCACGACCGACATCTTCCGCCCCCGCCGACAGTCGCAGAGTGCCCTCGGACAACTCCAGACGCACCTGGGCGCCCCGGTCGGCCACCAATGCCACACGCTTGATCGCCTCGGTGAGCTCCGCAACACCGATGGTGGCGACGGCCAGATGCTCGCTGGGCAGCAGCTGCCGGAATTTCGGGAATTCGGCGTCCAACAGTCGAGTGGTGCTGCGCTTTCCAGCGCTGGTGATGCCCAGCAGGCCCTCGTTGCCGACCGACGCACCAGCGCCCAGGGCCAGATGCACTTCGTTGCCGTCGCTGCTGGCTTTGGCTGCTTCGGCGAGGGTCTTCGCCGGAACCAATACCGCCGCTTCGGTACCTGGTGCGGCGGACCAACTCAACTCTCGAACAGCCAGGCGGAAACGGTCGGTGGCAGCCAAAACCACTGTGTTACCAGAGATTTCGACACGGATGCCGGTCAACATGGGCAGCGTGTCGTCGCGGCCGGCAGCCACGGCTACCTGGCCGATGGCCTCGGCGAACACATCTGAGGACAACACGCCGGTTTCGTCGGGCAGTGTCGGCAGAGTGGGGTAATCCTCGACCGTCATGGTCGGCAGCGAGAATCGCGCATTCCCACAGGTCAAGGAGACCCGGGTGGACTCGACCTGAACTTCGACAGGCTTGGCCGGCAGTGCCCTGGTGATATCCGAGAGCAGTCGACCTGATACCAAAACGCTTCCGGGAGAAGCGATCTCAGCCGCAAGCTGAACTTCGGCGGAGACTTCGTAATCGAATCCGGACACGGTCAGACCGTTGTCGGAACCTGTCAGCAGCACGCCGGCCAACAGTGGCACCGTAGGCCGGGCCGGCAGAGACTTCGCCACCCACGCCACCGCGTCAGCGAAGTCATCCCGGTCCAGGCGGAACTTCAAGTCGGTCAGACCCGCGTTCGTGGTCGCCGCGTCCATAACGTCCTCTCGTCACCCCGATATCGAGCTCTACTCTGCGGCGACTGGTGAACACCCCCACCCGCGGCCGTGTAACGCCCCACGCCGAAGTGTAAGAGCGGTAGGTCACCAACCGTAGAGCCTGGACGGCCTTCTTGAAAGTTAAACCTCGACACCGACCGGCTCAGCATGGCCTTGGCCACGGACGCGGCTGGCCGGTTGTGAACAGCCCGGGTTGACGCGAATCCCCAACGACCTGTTTTTAAAAAGAATCGAGGGATAACTCCCAGTATTAGTAGTAAGTCCTGTGGATGCTGGGCACAGCGTGGCATCGTCGCTGCTGAGCAGGGGCACGGGGTTGGGGAGGAGCAGTGAATGACACGCCCGGGCCGGCCGACACGGCTGTGTATGAAGTAGCCGGTGTGGATCGACTGATCGTTCGTTACGGGATGGTGGACAGGTTGTCCGCAGCGGTATCCACAGGGCACGACCGTGACGGGTGGTACGAGTGGGTCCAAAGTTTTTTGTAAGAAGACGGACTACAAAGCCGGGAATCAGCGCTTGGCGCGCTGCCGGATCCGGGTGGTGAGCTCTTTGACTTGATCGAAGACCTCGCGACGCTCGGCCATCTCCCCGCGGATCTTGCGTTCGGCGTACATCACCGTGGTGTGGTCGCGACCGAATGCCTGGCCGATCTTGGGCAGTGACAGGTCAGTGAGCTCCCGGCACAGATACATGGCGATCTGGCGGGACTGCGCCAGGGGCCGGGTCTTGCCGGGCCCGCGTAGTTCCTCGACGGAGGTGTCGAAGTACTCGGCGATGACAGCCATGATGATCGCGGCGCTGATCTGCATGGTGCTGGCGTCGGCGATCAGGTCACGCAACACGATCTCGGCCAACGCCCGGTCGATCGGGGTCTTGTTGAGCGAGGCGAATGCGGTGACGCGGATCAGTGCACCCTCGAGTTCGCGAATGTTGCGTTCGATGCTGGTGGCGATGAGCTCGAGCACGTCGCCGGGCACGTCGAGGCGATCCATCTGCGCCTTCTTGCGCAAAATGGCGATCCGGGTCTCCAGATCCGGCGGCTGGACGTCAGTGATCAAGCCCCACTCGAAACGGGTACGAAGCCGATCCTCAAGAGTGGCAAGCTGTTTCGGCGCCCGATCGGACGTGATCACGATCTGCTTATTGGCGTTGTGCAACGTGTTGAAGGTATGGAAGAACTCTTCCTGGATACCTTCTTTACCCTCGATGAACTGGATGTCATCGACGAGCAGGACATCGATGTCGCGGTAGCTGCGCTTGAACGCCACCTTGCGGTCGTCGCGGAGAGAGTTGATGAAGTCGTTGGTGAACTCTTCGGTGGAGACGTACTTGACCCGCATCCCGGGGAAGAGTCGCTGGGTGTAGTTGCCGGCCGCGTGCAGCAGGTGAGTCTTACCCAGACCGGATTCACCCCAGATGAAGAGGGGGTTGTAGGCGCGTGCGGGTGCTTCGGCGATGGCGAGCGCGGCGGCATGGGCGAACCGGTTGGAGGTGCCGATGACGAAGGTGTCGAACGTATAGCGCCGGTTGAGGCTCGCGCCGTCGGCGGTAGGGGAGTCCTCACTAGGCCGTTCGGTGAAGTAGTTAGGCCAGTCGTATTCGACGTCGGTGGTGTCGTCGTCTTCTTCGTCGGCGCGTACCTCTACACCGCTGTCGGTGCTCGATGTGCTCGGTTGTTCCTCCGCGGTTTGCGGCGAGATCCGAACCCCGAGCTCGATGGCGTGACCGAGGCGCCGGCTGAGTGCATCGGTGATCTGGGTCCGCAGATGCCGTTCGATCTCGTTTTGGACGAAGCTGCTCGGAACCGCCAGCAGCGCGAAGCCCTCGACGATGGCCAGCGGGTGGACCAGCTTGAGCCAGGCCTTCTGCTGGGGGGTCAACGTCGGAGCAGCACCGTTGGTTGGCGGGGCTTCACCGTTGAGTTCGGCGACTACCTCGTCCCAGAGACTGAGGAAGGCAGTGCCGGGGTCCTCACTCAAAGCCCCATCCCCCTGGTTCGACGCCGTCTGGCCTGGCACCGCAGTGTCAGGATGCCGTACAGGGACATGCTATCCACA